>NZ_FNEK01000021.1 GCF_900099935.1 Aliiruegeria lutimaris
AGAGATGCAAGACGCTTGATGTGATGATGCGAAATGAAGTCAACCAAAAGTAAGGACACTCCGTCGAACGGCATGGCCCTCGAGGTCGTTAAGCCGATTGGAACCTTACTTGCGGAACTCATCAAGGCCAGTGGCAACCGCCACACTAACAGGCCGGACACACGACTGTACTGACAGACCATCGCGACCACAGAAATCTCTTGCAATGCAGGAGCCATCCACACATGCCGTTCACGCTCTGTGAGCGCTTCGCAGGTGCAGCATCACCCCCTGAACCGAAAGCAGCCATTCATGTTCGACGCAGAGAACGGCGGCAGGGAGCCCCATGCCGGCATTTTCCGAGAGCAGCATTGGTCGACAAGGGCGGTCTTCAGGCTTTCGGTGCGCGACGCTCCGATGGCCGAGATGGCTACATACCTGCCGTTCAGAATTGCGGATCTAATAAGTTACTGCCGACTGGTCTGCTTCGAGTCGACGGGGCAGTGGCCGACTTTGCCATCTGTAGAAGCATCTCAGTAATCGCCCGCAATCCGGGTGCTTTGGAACAGTTGAGCCTGACATCCGCCCATTGTTCATCGTGCTTGTTCAGCTTTCCGGAAAGCGCTCGGGGAAAGCCCTGTTGCATCCTTGAAGGCGCGCCGGAAACTTCTTGGATCCGTATATCCCAACACCTTGCCAATCTCCGCGAGTGACATGTCCGTTTCAGATAGGAGTGATCGTGCCTGATCCGACACGACCCGCGCCCGGACCTGGCGAAAGGTCGTTCCCTCGTCCTTCAAGGCGCGTTGGAGGGACCTCGGTCCGATGGCAAGCAACCGGGCGATGGTGCGCTCATCCGTCTGGCCGCTTGCGGATGTGATGGTCAGCATCTGAACCACGGCATCTTCCATGGTTTGTGCAGGCGCGATGTCCATCAGGAGGCCCAACTCGCCGAGGGACATGGTTCTTTCGGGCTGCGGTGGGCCGGGATTGCGCGCCGCGAGGTCCGTCAGGCGAATGGCGATGCCGGGCACCAGTGCACCTGCACGGATCTTGGTCCCCAAGAGATCTTCAAGGACAGCGAGTTCGCGGGCATTGGTTTCCGGCACTTCGACCCAATCCGGCGTCCAATCGGAGCCCAGGAAATGGCGAGCAACGTGCCCGATGACAAACAGCGCGCCTTCGTCAAGGTGATGATGCCCGACCACCGACAGGCCCTTGGAATCACGTCCGACGACCAGATGCGTTTCGGTCTCTCGCAGGGTGATCGCCGAGCCTGGATGCGTAAACAACAAGGCCCGCCGCCCGCGATCAAACGCTGTTGCCAGATCGGGCGCGCCCAATACGAAATGGGCATACGCGCCATAGGCCGAATACTCGTAGGCCTGCCCGATCCGCGCACCGAGGTGGCGGTCGCCAATTGCCCGTGCGACCGAGTCGATAGCGACGGCTTCAGAAGCGTAGGGGATGAAACCGGGCATACCGTCGAGCATCGTACGATCTAGACCCGCCGATTTAAGCGCCCTGTCCACGATCAACCGTCCCGCGAACCGATCAAGCAGGTCAACGACGTGAGCGAGTTCGACCAGGTTCACCAGATTACCATGCATGGGATCACATTGTCGCAAAATGTCCGGTTATGCAATGCTAACGTTTTGACAAGGCTAAATGACGGAATGGCCCCATACGCAAAAAAGATCTCGAAGGAAGCCCCGCAGATGAAGACCACCCCTTGCCGTGCGACACTTGTTATGTGCGGCCTGTGCCTTCCCGCAGCGACCATTGCGCAGGACGCCGCCGACCTCGCACAAGAACTGGCGAACCCACTCGCGGCCATCATCTCCGTGCCGTTCCAGCTGAACTATGACGACAATCTCGGTCTGACGAATGAAGGCAACCGGACGACGTTGAACCTGCAGCCGATCATCCCCTTCGCGCTCGACAACGGCGCCACCATCATCACGCGCACGATCATCCCCTATGTCTGGCAGGAGGACGTGATCCCCGGCACCTCCCAGAGCGGCTTCGGCGATGTTCTGGCGAGCGCGTGGTATTCCCGGACCACCGAGACGAACCTGACATGGGGTGTTGGTCCGGTGGTCCGCTTTCCAACCTATTCCGATGTCTCCAGCAAGACATGGGCCGCTGGCGTCACCGGCATTGTGTTGCAGCAGACCGGCCCATGGACGTTCGGCATGCTGGCCAATCACCTGTGGGATCTCGAGAACGATCCGAAAACTCCCACCAATGCCAGTTTCGTCCAGCCCTTCGTGGCCTATTCAACCGAAGGCGCGTGGACGTATTCGCTTCAGAGCGAAAGCACCTACGACTGGCAAACGGAAAGCTGGTCGGTGCCGCTGAACGCCTCGGTGTCGAAGCTGGCGGTCATCGGCGGCAAGCCGGTCAACTTCCAGCTCGGCGTCGGCAACTGGCTGGAGAGCCCCGAAGGTGGGCCGGAGGATTGGCGGTTTCGCCTGCAGGTTCAATTCGTGTTCCCGAAAGGGTGATCGGACACCTGTCGCACTCCGGTTCGCTGGTACGGGACCGAGGAAGAAAGAGACGCTCGAAACGGCGATCGCTGCCGTTTTCAGGCGTTGGATTACCACCAGACGTCGGCGCCATCTGGCGCCTGTCGCCAACGAACAGGAATGGAGGTTCCACATGCTCATCAGACAAACGGCACTCACGGTTTCACTCGCATTGGCAGTGGCGTTCGGCCTCGCAATGTCCTCGCCCGCAGTGGCGAACAAACAGCTCCAGAACGCAGTGGGGGGCGCGGTTGTGGGTGCAGGCGTCGGCTACCTCGTAGGTGGCAACAAGGGAGCGACCGGCGGCGCTGTTGTCGGTGCGATCGCTGGCGCGAGAAAATGACAGATTTCTGAAGGCGTACCAGTGATGGACTCGGAAAAGACAAGGAATCCCAGAATGACACAACGTTTCAAAAGCAGCGCTGCCGTGGCGGTTTGCCTGTTCACCCTCGGCGGCACGGTGCAAGCCGACGAGATCATGGACCAGGCTATCGCTTCGGCCCAGCCATATATGCACCACAGTTGCGGAAGCGTTCTCGATACATTTGGCGATGACGAGGATCAGGTGGCGGAGATCGTGCGGCTGATGGCCATGGTGTCTCTCTTCAATCGCCAGATCGATGTCATGGCGGAGGTTCCGGAGGAACAGGACCGTGCGCGCCTCAAGGACGAGTTTGTCGAGGAACTGGAAGACGCGTGCGATGACGATCCGGGCATGTTGCTGGCCGGGGCCGTCGATCTCGCCGTCAGAGAGACCTTCCGGGCGTTCGACTGACTTGAAGCGACATGTCCAAACACCGCTTTATGGAGAGGAAAATGACCTATTGCCGGATTGCGCCACTCTCACTCGCATTGGTTGGAGGGGTCTTCATCGGGAGTGTCGCCAATGCTCAATTCGCGGGCGACACTCTTGATGCCTTGATCGAAGCCCGGGAAATCCCGGTGATGATCGGCAATTTCACCCGCGCCGCGACCGATATCGAACTGGCCAAATACGTGTCTCTCGCCGGTGGCGTGAACCGTTTCTTCCACTTCCGCGACCCGGGGGACGTGGACAACCAGCCGACGATCCGCATGAATTTCGACACGCTCTACAGCACGGCGGTCGTCGATATCAGCGAAGGCGCGACGCTCACGCTGCCCGAGGTGGGCGAGCGGTACATGTCCGCGATGATCGTCAATCAGGACCATTATATCAACGATGTGTTCCACGGCGGGGGCAGCTACACACTCGACACAGAGAGTTTTGATACGCCGTATGTCATTGTTTTCATGCGCACGCTTGTGGATGCATCCGACCCTGACGATGCAACTGCCGTACATGCGCTTCAGGATCAGATGACAATCGAAGCCGCGTCGTCGCAGCCATTCATCCTGCCGGATTATGACGAAGAGAGCTACGAGGCGTTGGTCGCGGGTCTGAACGCGCTACTGCCATTCCTGGCCGACAGCTCGGGCGCCTTTGGTCCGAAGGGCGAGGTCGACCCGATAAACCACCTGCTCAACACCGCCATCGGTTGGGGCGGCCTGCCCGCACGCGAGGCGTTCTATGTTGGCGCCGATCCGGGGCTGCCCGTGGGCGAATACAAAATCGACGTTCCCGCGGATGTGCCTGTGGAAGCGTTCTGGTCAGTCAGCCTCTACAACGACCGCGGCTTTTTCGAGAAGAATGACCGAAACGCCTACAACGTGAACTCGGTCATGGGGACGCAGAACGACGACGGCTCGATGACGGTTCATCTTGGCGGCTGCGAAGACGATCGCGTGAATTGCCTGCCGCTGGTGGAGGGGTGGAATTACGTCGTCCGGATGTATCGGCCCGAGCCGGAAGCCATTGATGGAAGCTGGACCTTCCCCGGCGTTGTTCCCGCGAACTGATGGAAATGGAAATGGAAATGGAAATGAAATCGAAACTGATACTGACGCTCGCGCTCTGCGCACCGACGCTGGCGTTTGCCGAAGAGGTCACGGTCGAGACCTTCGTGCGCGCTGAAACCGATCACATGATCCGCTCGCAGATGGAGATGTACGGGATAGGTTTTGGCAAATTTGCCCATGTGCGCGACCCCATCACCCCGGACAATCAGGCCGTCATCCGAATGAACCAGGACACGCTGTATTCGGGCCTGATGCTGGATCTGTCGGAGCCTGCGGAAATCACCCTGCCCGACGCGGACGGGCGCTATCAATCGATGCTCGTGATCAATCAGGATCACTACCTGTTTGCCGAGGCCAAGCCCGGGACCTACACGCTGACCGAGGATGAGGTCGGTACCCGCTTTGCCTTCGTGGCGTTCCGCACCTTTGCCGACGTCGGCAACCCGGACGACATCGCAGAGGCTCATGCCGCGCAGGACGCGATACAGGTGAGCGGTGGCGGCTCCGGGCCATTCGAGGCCCCTGACTGGGATCTGGAAAGCCTCGGCGTGGCCCGCAAGGCGCTGAGCGATATCGCTGTGCTTGGCTTTGACGCAAGATACGCGTTTGGCACGAGGGAGCAGACCCGCCCGATCGACCACCTCGTCGGTGCCGCTGCGGGGTGGGGTGGGCTGCCGCGCACCGCCGCGTCCTATGTTGTCGACGGCGTGGAGGCCAATGACGGTGAGACCCCGCATGCGGTCACGGTCAAGGACGTGCCGGTGGATGCGTTCTGGTCCGTCACCGTTTACAATGCCGATGGCTACCTGGAACCGAACGATCTTGGCGTGAACAGCTACAACAATGTGAGCGCCACACCAAATGATGACGGTTCCTACACGCTGCATTTCGGCAGCTGCGAGGATGGCCGGATCAACTGCATCCCAATCACGCCCGGCTGGAACCATTCCATCCGCCTCTATGAGCCCCGCGCGGAAATCCTCGACGGCAGCTGGACCTTTCCGGCGTTCGAGCAGGTCAACTGAACCCGGTTGATCCTCGGCGCGCCCCAAACTTGGAGTGGGACCACGCAGACGGTCGCACTTCCGGTTTTGCTCTATCATGGCCGTTCGATAAAGCCCAATGAATGGCCGCTGAGGGTGGGACGTTGCTGTGCGGCGAAAGAAACTGAACGACCGATTTGTCCGCTGAGTCGCCCTTGATGTGTGGCGCGGCGAACGTCCGCTCCTTGATTGCCGTGCTGGATACCAGGCGACCGCGCCGGGGATCTCTGCACTGCCGAGAATGACCGCTCAGTCGGCAAACTAACCTTTCGATCCTGGTCGGCGGCGACCGGACCTCCAGCGCCAACGCGAACGGCAGTGAACTGCGCAGTGCGGCCATTGGAGACACCCCGGCAATGGCTGCTTTGAAGGCCGTTATGTCCTTCAATCTATCCCGTCCTTTCGAGGGATGGTATCTTGTGGGCTTCGAGCAGTGCATCTCTGTCGCCCTGCTCCCCGACCTGAGCGAATGCGCTGTCGTCCTCAGCGAAGCGTTCAGGATGGCAGACCCTTCGAGATACACCCCAGCCAATTCATTCTGTTCAGAAGCAGCGCATCCTTAGGATCACGCCGTAAACGAGATTGGGTTCTAAGGGCTGAGATTGTTGATCAAAGTCTGGCGGAGTTATTCACTGTCGCTATCTCCAGTGCCAACAATATCTGAGTACGTGCAGTTCAACTTTTCGCATAGCCGCGGCAACTCTTCTGCGTAAAGCCGCTGACGTCCGAGTTCGATCTGATTGATCCTATGTGAACCTTTGTGACCAAGAAATGCTGCCAGTTCACACTGCGTGAGCGCCAGTTCTTTACGCCGACTTCTCAGTCGAACGCCGATTTCACGTCTTGCTTTGAACAGTTCTTGATCATCCATTCATATAAGAATGTTTGAAACTGACGTTTGGTCAAGATCAAATTTTGCACAAGTCTAACCCATAGTCTCAAGCAGGGTCCAGAGCAGGTAACTGCGCATTGCCGTCACTCACTGGATCTGAAAAACTTGCAGGTGCGGAAACCTTTGGTTTCGGGCGGCATCCCCATTCCGGACGTTTGCGCAAGGACGCGTAGAACGACGTTAGTGGACCATACGCGGGCTCTGTGCTGGGATCTTTGCCCCGATGGATGTTTTCAGTGGTAGACAGGATCTGTTTCAGCTTTGTACGTGCTCGTTGAATCGCGTAATGGGGCGATAGTTCGGCGGAGGGAAGGCATGACAAGGTCACTCGGGATATTTGCTTTGGCTATTTTGGCGCTGCAGGCACCTGAAGCCGCTTCGGGCCAGTCCGCATGTAACGTTGATGCGCTTCCCATGATTCCGGATGTCGACTATCTCGGTGTACGGCCCGCCGAGGAACCCGTTTCGCACTGCTCCGTCGAGGGCGTTATCGGGGGCAAGATCCATTTCGAGCTTCTGCTACCAGAAGATTGGAACGGCAAATTCGTCATGGGTGGTGGAGGCGGGTTTGTTGGATCGGTTATGAACACGTCTCTCATGTTTGGCTCGCTCCAGTCTGGCTATGCGACGGTGGGTACCGATACTGGACATCAGGGTCACCCGGCAGACGCCGGTTGGGCTCGCAACGACTTGGAGGCGCTGGTCAATTTCGGACATTTGGCAGTCCATCGAACTGCGGTCACGGCCAAGGCCCTTACAAACGAATATTATGGGCAGGAGATTTCCCGCAGTTACTTCACGGGGTGCTCCCGGGGCGGTGGCCAAGCGATTATGTCAGCTCTGCGCTATCCCGAAGATTTCGACGCAGTCGCCGCAGGAGCTTATGCCGTTGACTGGACTGGTATCGCGGTGCAGGCAACCCAGATCAATCAGGCAATGTACCCCGACCCGAACGATATCGAGCAGGCGGTCGTTGGGCCGGAAGCACAAGCGTTGGTCGAGACTTCCTATCTGGCGGCCTGTGATGCGCTCGATGGGCTTGAGGACAGCATCCTCAACGATCCTCGGACCTGCACATTCGACGTGGGAAGCCTGCAATGCGAAGCAGGCGAGACCGAGAACTGCCTGAGCACCGAGGAAGTCGCTGCAATCAAGGTTGTCTACGACGGCCCGAAGGATGCTGACGGTAACAGCCTGTATTACGGTTTCCCATTCGGTGGAGAAACCGCCGAGGGTGGCTGGAGCCGCTGGTTGACGGGTGGGATGAAGTACCAGGACGACGACGCCAGCTTCCAGGAAGGCGTCGGATCGGGCGGTTTCGAGGAACCGGTTTCTCCAAGCGCCTTCTTCAGCTTCGGCAATGGGATAATGCAGAACTTCGTCTATCACGATCCCGACTGGACGTATGATAACTTCGAGTTCAGCACGTACGAAGAGGATGCGTCAGCGGCCGCGGAGACTTTGAACGCAACAAACCCCGACCTGTCGGCGTATCGCAAACGTGGCGGGAAGATGCTGTTGTATTCCGGTTGGTCGGATAACGCGCAATCCGGGTTGGCGATGGTCGGATACTACGAAGACGTCCTCGATCATGATCCAAGTGCGCGCGATGATATCCGCCTGTTCATGATGCCCGGAGTCGAACATTGCTTTGGTGGTCCCGGTCCATCATGGGTGAATTTCCTGGCCGAGATTGATGCATGGGCTGAAAAAGGTGATGCCCCCGACCAGATTACCGCGTATTGGCTTGATGAGCAGGCCCAACCTGTCGGAGGACGGCCCGTTTGTGCCTATCCGCAGGTTGCCAAGTATGACGGACAAGGTGACCCCAGAGACCCTTCGAGCTTTTCATGTCGTCCTGATAACTGACATTTTCCGGGTCGTGTCGAATGGCGGTGTCGACCCGCAAATTGCTCCAGAATGAACCGTTGCGAATGTCCGGTTCTCATCCGCCGTTTCGATTACCCGGCGTGAAGCGGCGAGCATTCGCGTTTGCAGCGAACTTCCGGAAAGTCGGCAAACCTGCCACGGCCAGGAATATGCGACAAGGTGAATCCGCGACGCTTGTCTGCTCCATCACCTTCCCCCTTGCAGGGAGTGGTCATTATTAGTGTTCCGTTCCAGAACCGTGCCGCCTCCCGTTTTCGCCCCTGACGGGTTCCACTTCGGAACCATCCCGCCCGCTTGGGTTCTGAAATGGCACCACAGCACCGCCTCTCTGTTCCGTTTCAGAACCGCGTTCTGCATTTTCAGGACGCCAACCGCGCCAGTCATGCGTCGGTGACTGCCGCCCTTTCACCGCCTGCACCGGCTTGGTCGTCAGCCGCCATTCATGGGCCTGCCGGTGATACCAGTTGCCCTCGCGCACCAGCACGACGAAGCCCTTCTCCTGCAAATCCTGAAACGCCCGCTGCACCGTCGCCTTGCCCATGCCCAGCGCCGCCGCTGCCTCTGCATAGGACAGGCGCAGCTTGCCGTTGTTGCTGCCGTTGAAGCGCGTGTGAAGTTCCAGGAAGACCTTCACCGCCGCGCCGGACAAGTGCCGCCACGCATCGCTTTTCAACACCGCGTAGGGGAGGGGGGCATATTGCCCCTCCTCCGTTTTCTTGCTGCCCCGTTTAGCCATGCGCACATCCCGCGCCGCTATTGCCGGTGCCGGGGATATCCTGGCGCAGCGCGGCCAGTTCTTCCACCAAACGCCGCGCCGATGGCGGGAAGTCCAACTCGGTCGGGTCGCAGGTCGGGTTCAGGCGATAGTGCCCGATGCGCTCCGGCCCGCAAAACTCGGTCACGATGGGCCAGCCGTAAATGACCCGCAGCGTGTGGACGATGGCCCCGAGACGCCAGCCCCGAACGCCCATGATGACGTCCATATGGTTGAGCGTCTTGCCCAGCGCCAGCGCGCGGCAGGCGAAATAGACCTGGGTCGGGTTGCTGTACCAAGGGTCATTCATGGCGCACCCTCCCCATCTGGATCTGCAACGGCTGTATCGAATTGCTCGAACGGTCCCAGTAGAAACGGGCCTGCGCGGGGCTTGCGTGAACGGTGCCGCATGTGGCATCAACTGGACTTGCTACGGTGGCAGTTGATGTCACACGAAAAGCCCCGGCCCCGCGTGCGGAGTTGGGGTTTTTCATTAAGCGGCCTCCCCGTTCGGGTCGATGCGCTGGGCGTTGAGATAGGCGTTCAGGTCAGAGCCGTGATACCCGATGCGCCGCCCGATGCGGAGGAAGGCCGGGCCACGGTTGCGGTGCCGCCACTGGGCCAGCTTTTCCGTGCTGCCCAGCACGCGCATTTCCGGGTCGTCGGGGAAGAAGATGCGGTCGGAGTCGAAGATGTCTGCCATCGATAGGTCCTCTTGGGTTTGCTTCGATGGCTCTGAATAATATGCATTTTTCTGCGGCGGTCACCAGCCGATTTCTCGCGCCTAAGCGATTTGCGAAATCCAGAAAACGCTTAAGCGTTTTTTCGGAAGACCTTGAAATAACGAGATTTGAACGGCTCCTCCGACCTTATGAAAGTGCCATAGTCTTCTTTGGTCTTCTTTGACTTGGGCATTGGCAGCTTCGCGTCAGCGTTTGCATAGGCTTGATCGAAAATGACTTGCTCTGAAACCCGCCCAACCAAGTCCTCCAGCGCTTCAATCTCTTCGATTAGACGACTCAGATTCTTCAGTCGCTTGCCGGAGGACGACTTCTTTCCGCCCTCGCCGGCCTTCTTGCGCGTGTTGGCCGCCGCCTGCGCCAAACTTTCAGTGCCATGGTAAATTGCCTCCAACATGCGCACAAAGTACCCAACAGTGTATTTGTCATCAGTGCAGAACTCAAAAAAACTCACCTGTGCGGCCAAATAGGCAAGTGACGATTTCGGAAAGTGATGAACGCAGTATTCGAACTCAGCAGCAGCGGTCCAGTTTTCACCGAAAGTCTCCCGCATCCAAATGACACTTTCCTCGCCCAACCATTCGATCACATGTTCACAGATGTTGTAGCGTTCATCAATGACCCCCGCATTTTTGAGACTCTCATAAACCATTGGCCAGTAGTCGTCGTCGCCGGCGGACATTAGAAGGGATACGGCTTCCGCTCCCAGGTCTTTAAACCGAGATGGAATATTAAATCTTTCAAGATTCGCGCGCATGTCGTCTGTGAGCAACTCGGTGTGTGGAAGGCTTTCTTCCGTATTATCAGCGGCCTGGGCCTCCGCGAGCCATGCCGCCCTTCCGGCTTCCGCTGCTTCGCGGCTAGTGTAGAACATGCTTGATGTACTTGTGGTATCGAGGCCAGTCTGCAAGCGTGCTGTCACCACCCAATAGCCATCGCCATCGGACACTCTTTGCTCTTCAGGGAGGTTCTCATTGAACGATTCAGCGCTTGGACCTAAGCCTTCTCCAAAAGTCCCATTCCAAATCTGGACATCGACAACTTTGGACAGTCGGTTGGGTTTCGTCCATCTGTTTTCAGTCATCTCCGGCCCCATCAACTCCACTAACGAGAGCACACCAGCTCACCATCAGTTCCCGCCGCCGCTCAAGCAAATCCGACCTAGCGTAAGCCCGCTCCACATCAGACCCGAATTGATGCGCCAGCGCCGCCTCCGCCACTTCGCGCGGCGCACCCGCTTCCTCTGCCGCCCAGTCGCGGAAGGTGCTGCGGAACCCGTGCACGGTGAATTGCCCGCGCCCCATGCGCCGCAGGAGCATCAGCATCGACATGTTGGACAAGGGCCGGTGCCGTTTCTGCCCCTCGAAGACATAGGTGGAGGCGAGCGGCTTCACCGCCTCCAGGATGCGGAGCATTTCGTCGGTTAGCGGAACCCGGTGCTGCACCCCGCCCTTCATCCGCGCCGCCGGGATCGTCCAGAGCCGCGCGTCGGTGTCCACTTCATCCCAAGTCATGCCCAGCACCTCGGACGTGCGACAGGCGGTCAGGATGGCGAATTGCAGCGCCTTCGCCGCCGTCGCGCTGCGCCCTTCCAACTCCGCGTAGAAGGTTGGCAGGTCGCGCCACGGCATCGCCTCGTGATGTTCCACCTTGGCCTTCACCTTGGGTAGCACCCCGGCTTCCTTCACCGCCGTCACCGGGTTCTCCCCATCGCGGAACCCGCGTGACCGCGCCACGTCCAGCACCGTCTTGAGCCGCTGGGCCAGCCGCCGCGCGGTTTCATGCTTCTCCGTCCAGATGGGAGACAGGCACATCAGCACCTCCGGTTGCCCGATGGAATCCACCGGCATCCGGCCAATCTTGGGGAAGGCGTAGTCGCGCAGGGTGTTCAGCCATTGCTGCCCGTGCTTGGGGTTCTTCCAGGTCGGCAGGCGGTCGATATGGACTTGCCGGGACAGTTCCTCGAAGGTCGGCACCTCGCGCGTGGCGTTGAAACGCGGGTTCAGGCCTGACTTCGCCATGCGCCGATATTCCAGCGCCCGCTCCCGCGCTTGGTTGAGCGTGACGACATCGGCCCCGCCCAGCCCGAAATCGGTGCGCAGCGGCGCGCCCTTGGCGTTCTTCTGGCCCTTGACCGTGACCCGAACAATCCAGCGCCGCGCGCCGGACGGGTCCACCACCAGATACAGCCCCGCGCCATCGCCATGACGCCCCGGCCCCAGATTCTCCACCAGCTTCTTGGTCAGCTTGCCGTCGAGCACAGGCATCCGTACCACCATTCATACCACACAGCGAAAGCGTACAGGCGGAAATGAATGAAAGCCAGCGAAACCTTGGAGGGAAGAAAACTCTATTCCCGATAGGCGCTTAGGTCACTCTGCGCCATCCAGCGAAATCGAAAAAAAGGTGTGGGTGGCGGAGACGAAGGGATTCGAACCCTCGAGACGGTTTCCCGCCTACTCCCTTAGCAGGGGAGCGCCTTCGACCACTCGGCCACGTCTCCGTCGACCCGTTTATCTAGGCAGCATCAGAGAGACAAGGGCTTTTTGCCGGGCGCAGGCGCGATCAGCATTGCTCCATGTTTTCATTTGTCTTTTTGGAAATTGCCAGAACTTTGCCTCATATCGGCACAAAATCAGCACAGCATGTTCTAGGTGTTCTGGTCCCGACTTGTGGCAGTCCATGTCCAAACAGTTGCGCCGAGCATGGCGCGAAAAGTGCACCCAGCCGGGATACAGATGCCATTGCGGTAAATCCGCCTGAAGCACTTCACACATTCAATCCGACTCGCGAAAGCCAGTTCGAATTCGCCTTACACCAGAGCGGACAATGTCTTATTGCTGCACTCGCGTGATCGGTGCCGCGGTTTTCGCGTAGCTTCTGGCGATCAGGTTGCCGTATTCGAACGACTCGAAGGAGAACGGATACCACGGCCCGTTCAGCCCTTTCGTCGTAGACCACATCATGCCCTTCGCATCCCTCCGAAACCGCGTGCAAGTCTTCTGAGAGCCGGAATTAGCGACATCGAAGTCCTGGTTCCAATACCAATTGCCTTCATAGCAGACGCGGCTGGCGGTGGTGACATACCATGTCCCGGATCCAACACTTTTCTCCGAAATGTTGACCGCGCGCCAAGTTCCGTCCGGAGCCCAGAATTTCCCTGAACCACGCCCCCAGTCCTCGGTGTGGTTTGCAAATAGCCTGAACAGTTCCTCCGGAGCGGGAGCTACGGCGTCCGGCGGGATCGGCGGCCCCGGGAAACCATCACTTCGAACAACCGTGGGAACGACCAAAGCAGCGAGGATGAACGAAGCCAACATGAGCTTCGTCGTATGAAAAGCACTTACTTCCGTTAAGGAACCGACGTCTACACCACCAGGTGCACGAATTCGGTGTTGACGGCTTTCTTGAATATCCAGCATTTCTTTGCCTCTCAATGGCCGGCTGCCTTCGGCGCAAAACCATTGGCCCGATGCCAAAGATCCGACACCAACTATTCAATGAGTATATCAAACTCCCAGCTTGCATGCCTTGTCGTAAATCAATGAAAAAATGAGCGAAAAAGGTTAATACTCCCGATCAGGCACTGGAATCGGGGCAAGTCGGGGAGGAGGGTGACCCAAGAGAATTTTGGCTTGGTGTCTGTGTGTTCAAATTGCAGGAAGCGTCTTTGGGCCGAAGGTCCGGCGCACTCCAAGGTAAATTGATATGGATAACAGATCTGTCCTCATTGCTGGCGGCGCCGGTTTCCTGGGCTCGCATTTGTGCAAGCACTATCTTGACCGGGGTGCGCGCGTGATCTGCGTCGACAACCTGTCGAGCGGACGCATGCGGAACATCGAACACCTGCTGGACATCACGACGTTCCGCTTCGTTCTCCATGACATAACAGATCCTTTGGATCTCGGCGAAAGGATCGATTTCATTATCAACATGGCTGCGCCGGCCTCACCGCCCAGATACCAGGCGGACCCTATCGCGACTTTCGATACGATCGTGATCGGTTCGGAAAACCTGCTCAAGCTGGCCCGAAAAGCCGGGGCCCGGATCCTTCAGGCCTCCACCTCGGAGGTTTACGGCGACCCGGAGATCATTCCCCAGACCGAAGAGTATTGCGGCAAGGTCCAGACCATGGGTCCGCGCGCCTGCTATGATGAAAGCAAACGTGCCGCCGAAACGCTGTTTTACGATTTTCACCATTCTCTCGGGGTGGATATCCGCGTCGCGCGTATCTTCAACACCTACGGACCCAACATGGATCCGGAGGATGGGCGCGTCGTATCGAATTTCATCGTTCAGGCGCTGTCTGGCAGGGGGCTAACTGTCTATGGTGACGGGCACCAGACGCGATCGTTCTGCTATGTGGACGACATGATCACCGGTCTGACCGCGCTGATGCATTCGAAGGTAGATATCTTCGACCCGGTCAATCTTGGCAACCCGGGCGAGTTCTCCATCCTCGAACTGGCAAAGATCGTTCTCGAAGAAACACAAAGCAATTCGACCATCGAGTTTCGGGATCTGCCAAAGGACGATCCGGAATTCCGGCGCCCCGATATTTCCAAGGCCCAGCGGCTCTTGGACTGGTCGCCCGAAGTTCCTTTGCGTGAAGGGTTGCGCCAGACGATCATCTATTTTGCGGCTGAGCTGGGGCGCAACGCTCAGCCGACCGAGTAAAGGCCATGTCCGCTACTCCTCTCATCGTGCTTGGCGGGGCCGGGTTCATCGGCAGCCATTGCTGCAAGCATCTCGCGGCGCGGGGCTATCTGCCTGTATCAGTCGACAACCTCAGCACCGGCCATGCAGATGCGGTGAAATGGGGGCCGCTGGAACGCGTCGATGTTCGCGATGCGGCTGCGTTGAAGGGGGTCATTCGCAAATACGGCGCGCGCACGGTCCTGCATTTCGCGGCTTTCGCGGTGGTATCGGATTCGATACGCGCGCCCGACAGCTATTACGACAACAATGTCGGCGGCATGATCGGAGTTCTGGCGGCGATGAAGGCCGCCGACGCCGATCGGCTCGTGTTCTCCTCGAGTTGTGCCACCTACGGCATCCCACCCAAGGTGCCCATCGACGAGACCCTCACGCAGAATCCGATCAACCCCTATGGGTGGACCAAGCTGATCGGCGAACAGATGATTTACGACCAGGCTGCCGCCTACGGCCTGAACTTCACCATCCTGCGCTATTTCAACGCCGCCGGGGCCGACCCCGAGGGTGAATTGGCCGAGCGGCACGACCCCGAGACGCGCCTGATCCCGCTTGCGCTGATGGCGGCCTCCGGGATGGGTCCGCCGCTGCGGATCTTCGGCACCGATTTCGACACGCCCGATGGAACCGCTATACGCGACTATATCCACGTGACCGACCTGGCAGAGGCGCATTACCTGGCCCTGCGCCACCTCGAGACTGGCGGCGACAATCTGGTGCTGAACCTTGGAACTGCCCATGGCCTGTCGGTGCGCGAAATCTGCGGCGCCGTCGAACGCATCACCAGAGCTCTGGTCCCGCTGGTCGAGGCCCCGCGCCGGGCGGGCGATCCGCCGGTCCTGATCGCGGATGCCTCCGAAGCCCGGCGGCGGCTCGGCTTCCACCCGAGGCTCTCCGACATCGAAACCATCATACGCCACGCGGCACCGCATTACGGCCACAAGATCGGCACAACAGAAGATGACTGAAACCACGGGCCAAATACCAACGAGCGCCCCCCGCGCCGGAAGTTCTTCCCCCTTCCAGCGCCGCCTTCTGACTGGCCGCAAGAAGGCCAAGTACGACATCCTTGTCCTGTTGTGGGCATTGGCGACGCTCTGGTTCTGGCAATGGTGGCTTGACCCAAGCCACATCCCGCCAGACGGCATACGTTATCAGGTCGCGACACTCGCTTTTTTCTGGATGGTCTTCATGCAGGCGTTTTTCGTGCTGATCTTTCGCCGCGCGATCGTGCCTGCCGGCGACCCGCCCGCCCCGGGGTATGTCCGGGTTGCGATGATCACGACAAAGACACCGTCCGAGCCGTTTCCTCTGGTCCGTCAGACCTTGGAGGCGATGCTGGCGCAGACCTACCCGCATGACACATGGCTGGCCGACGAGGATCCGCAGCCCGAAACCATCGATTGGTGCGCGGCCCACGGGGTGCAGATATCCACGCGCAAGGGCCGGCCGGACTTTCACCGTAGCGAATGGCCGCGTCGAACCCGGTGCAAAGAAGGCAACCTTGCCTTCTTCTATGACCATTATGGCTATGACCGCTACGACTTCGTCTCGCAGCTCGACGCCGACCACGTGCCCCAGCCGACATATCTCGAAGAGATGATGCGCGGCTTTGCCGATCCCAGGGTCGGCTATGTCAGCGCCCCGTCGATCTGTGCCCGAAATGCTCCGCAGAGCTGGGCCGCGCGCGCGCGAATGGATACCGAGGCGGCTTTCCACGGCATATTCCAGGCAGGCTATGCGGCCGTGCTGGCGCCGATGTGCATCGGATCGCACTACGCCGTGCGTACCCGAGCGCTGCGCAAAGTGGGCGGGCTCGGCCCTGAACTGGCCGAGGACCATTCGACGACGATGCTGTTGAACTCGGGCGGCTGGCGCGGTGTGCACGCGCTGGAGGCAATTGCCATCGGCGACGGGCCGGCGCAAACCGGCGATCTGTGCACGCAGGAATTCCAGTGGTCGCGCAGCCTTTTGTCGATCCTGCTGCGCTACACCGCCCGTTACCTCAAGCCACTTCCTCCGCGGCTGAAGTTCCAGTTCGTCTTCTGCCAGCTGTGGTATCCGCTATTTGCGCTGTTCATGCTGGTGCTTTACCTGCTGCCCATCGCGGCTGTCCTGTTCGACATGCGTTATGCAGACGTGACATACCCCGCCTTCCTGGCCCACGCGATCTGGCCGGCGGTGTCGGTGACGCTGATGGCCTACGCACTGCGCTCCGACGGTTTTCTGCGCCCGCGCAACGCCAAGGTTCTGGGATGGGAGAAGGCTCTGTTCCTGGCTCTGCAATGGCCCTGGGTGCTGTGGGGGTGCGTGATGGCCGTGCGGGACAGGCTCACCGGCGATTTCGTCGATTTCCGCATCACCCCCAAGGGCGGCGCAGTCGAGGCCCGGCTGCCGTTGCGGGTTGTCATCCCCTATATCGCCCTGGCGCTTGGCTGCATCCTGCCGGTTCTGCTGGTCGACGACCTGCAAACGGCGATGGGATTCTACTTCCTGACGCTTCTGAATGGCACGATCTACACGATCATCGCCATCTTCATCGTCTTTTACCACCTTCGCGAAAACCGCATTCCCCTTTGGCAGGGCCTGCGTGCCGAACCTGTGCAGATGCTTTCGGCACCGCTGCTGGCCAGTCTCGCCATCGTGGCGCTGGTCTATCGCGGGCCGCAAAGCGTGCTGGCGCTCAGTATCGGTTTGGTCGACGCCGAAATCGTCCATTACGAGTACGTGGTGTCGGGCGCCGGAATGGGGGGCACTGACAACGTTAAATTCCAGTTCAACCCAAATGCCTGGAAAGTGCTTTTGGGTCTAGATGAGGAGAAATAAGATGACCTGGACAACGACGCGAGGACTGCTGGCGGCCGTGATGGCGGGCGCTCTTCTCTGGCCTTCCGGTGCCTTTGCGGCACCGCCGGGCGATCTGCCATTCGGTGTCTACGATCCCAACGGGGCCTTTGGCGATGACCCCAACGTTCAGATCGAACACCTGTTCTTGCCCTGGCAGGATGTCTACCTGCCCTCGTTGCTGGAGGCCGATGCCTATGCGGCCGAGCGCGGACGCTCGGTCCTGGTAACGATCGAGCCCTGGACCTGGACGCGCGATGAACGCAACCGGCCCGAGGTGCTGATCGCGGGTATCAACAGTGGCGCCTTCGACACGAACATGAGCACGATCTGCGAAATTCTTGGCGGATTCCAAAGTGCCGTCACCGTCCGCTGGGCCCATGAGATGGAGGACTACTCCGGACAGTTCATCTGGGCCGGTTGGCAGCCGGAAACCTATATCGCCGCCTACCGGCACATGGTCGATGTCTGCCGCTCCGTTGCGCCCGACATCGATTTCATGTGGTCGCCGCTTGGCTTGGAAACGGACAAGACGCTTTACCCGTTCGAGGACTACTTCCCCGGCGAGGACTATGTCGATGTCATCGGCCTGTCCGTCTTCGGGCTGCAGAAATGGGAACAGGACAAGCTTGGCGCGGACCGCAGCTTCCGGGAGATCCTTGATCCGCGATACGAGCGCGCCGTCAAATTCGGCCTGCCCATCGTGGTCGCCGAACTCGGCTTTTCCGGGGACGCGGATTACGTGAACAAGTGGCTTGAGGACGTCCGCCAAAGCCTGGAGGGCCTCAGCGAGCTTGTCGCCGTGGTCTATTTCAACCAGAAGGAAGTCTACCCATGGCCCGACGGCTATGGCCTTCCGGACTGGCGGTTCGGACAGAACATCGTCGAATGACCGACAGCTGCCCGGGGCATCGGCAGGAACATGCCGATGCCCCGGCATCCGCGTAGCAGCGCGGAAAATCAGCCGCAGACAAATACTTGAGTCCACGTGATCAGCGGCTTTGCCTGCTCTCTCCCCGGCGTTTGGCTGGGTAACACTCGCCTGGTGCCAGCAACGGCTCGGAAAGAACCTTCCGGCGTGCTATGAGAGCGCAGCGGCATGAGATGGAGCAGGCACCTCTCAGTCGTCGAAAATAAGGGGTCGGGCGATCAATCACATCGCCCCCTCCATTGAGATCGAGCAGAAAAAAAAGGGACTCCAACCAACAATGACATTCGGGACAGCTTTCCTCCCGTCGGGAGCCAATCGAATTGCGCTTGGCCTTGCTGCTTTGCTTGCGACATCGACCGTCGCCCAGGCCGCAACAAGCGACAACTTCGACACGGAAGACTTACCAGTCGTTTCCACACACTCGACCAATCTCGCTCTGAACCTGTTGGCCGCGCCAAGCGCCGGCACGCCGATGGTGACGAAAATCACGATGGGGTCGGGTAGCTGGGTCTGTTCTCCTGCGGGATTCGGACAACGCTCCAGGTGCCAGGAAAACTGACGCCGGTGCACACCGGACCGACCTTCTAATCGCCACATTTCAGCCTGCCCCGTGACGCGTTGTTGTGATCTCGTTGGCACACAAGCAAGCAGACAATGACGGTCTGCCAAATGAAACGAGGTTGACCATGTCTCGCACAGGTTCCTTCCCGCTCCGCCGCATCCGGCGTCTTGCCCTCACCGCCTCGGCAACGCTGTTGATTGCGGGCGCAGGGCATGCCTCTGACACCGCTGTTTCGCCCTCCGCCCAAACCGGCGTTGCGGTGACGCGTGCCGGGACTGCCAATCTCAACCTGCTTTCGGCGCCCAGAAGCGGGACGCCCAAAGTGCCCGTCGTTTCGATGGGGCGCGGCAGCTGGATCTGTTCCCCCGCAGGTTTTGGCCGACGCTCGCGCTGCTACCGGAACTGACGCGACCATGTTCCGCCAACTTCTCATCCTGACCGGGCTTCTCCTCATGGTCCAAACCGCAAGCGCACAGCAGGCCGGCGTCGGTGCCTGGGAGAACAAGAGCTATACGACCCTGCGCTGGATCGAGAAGACACCCGGTCTGGAGTGGTACTACAATTGGCGCGCCGACGAGATCTACCAGAACGGCTCTAAGCGCCGTCGGGTCGAATTCGTGCCCATGATCCACAGCGCCAGGAACGTGCGCGAACCGATCGAGTCACGCCTGGCTCCCAAGGCGCTGCTTGGCTTCAACGAACCCGACGGGCGTGGAGGCAAGCATCAGGCAGGGATGAGCGTGGACGAGGCAATTGCCCTCTGGCCTCACCTTGAAGCGCGTGGGTTGCGACTCGGCAGCCCGGCGACGACCCGCGGGGGCACCCTTGGCCGAAACTCGTGGCAGCGCCGTTTCATGAACGAGGTCGAAAGGCGCGGCCTGCGCGTGGACTTCATGGCGGTGCACTATTACTCGACCGATGGCGATGTGGATACGTTCCGCAACTGGTTGACCGCGGTTTACAAGGAATACCGGCGACCGATCTGGGTCACCGAATTCGCCGTCATCGACTGGTCGCGTCCAACGCGGACAAGCTACGACGCCAACGCGGCTTTTGCCTATGAGGCGATCCGGATGATGGAAAGCTTGCCCTTCGTCGAACGCCACGCATGGTTCGCGGCGAACCCCTATCCATGGCGGGGCACCGTGCCGGCGATCAACCTCGTCGACAACAACATGCGCCCAACGCCGCTGGGCGAGGCCTTCGCCGATATCCTTGCCGGCCGCGCCCCCGAAGAGATCGCAAGCCTTTCGTCTGACTGACCCCCGATCGGCCGCCCGTGTGAGAAGAGGCTCCGCGTTGGCGATGCCTCTCTTTCCGCCTCTGTCCCTGAACGTCCCGCGAACGGGCGCGTTCCATGTCATTCGCTTGAACGCCCCGGCTGGATCTCAGGGGTCGGGATTGCAGTCATGCGTCTTGATCGCGGCAATGGCGCGCTGGCCCAGATCCTCGGGGATGTATCGGCTCCACCCCATGTGAAAGCCCAGGCCCTCGGAATTGTTGTTGATGAAGCTGGCGACGAGCTCGCCGTCCGGCGCGAACAGCAAGAGCCGCCCGGCATTCTCTTCCTCAAGCATCATGTGGCCAGTGGGCAGTAAATCGAACAGACCCTCGGTTTCCGTCCTGACCGAGTATCTCTCCATCGCGGCGCGAAACGGGCTGGTCACCGTATCCGTCTCGAAGTCGTAGAACAGCACTTCCGAGACATTACGCACCCGACGCCCCCTGCCGGTATTTACGGCGTTGTTGTTGAAAACCGCTATAGTGTGATCGTCGACAATATCGACATCGTGCTGGTCGAGCCACGGGCCTTCCTTCATCCACACAATCTTGTCGGTCGAGGGGCGATAGAGAAGGATCGTCGAGTAACGGCGGACGCTGACGAAGACATCGCCCTTTTTCCAGTAGGGCCCGTCTTCGAGAACCGGTTGCGCATCGTTCAAATGCAGCGGGTTGTTGTAATGGAAACCGGCGCCGAAGATCCGGTGGAACAGGCCGTTTTCATAATAGGCCTTCACGATGGATTTCTCGAACAGCACCTCGCCGTCGGTCGTCATCTGCGTAATCATGTCTTCGACGAACCATTCCGTCACCCCCGGAATATCCGATTTCGCCGGGTCCGTGGCGATCCAGAAGCCGCCCTCTCCATCGGGCTCGGTCGAGTGGTGGTAATAGATATCGTCCTTCATCCAGACCTTTTCGCCACAGGCCGATATCCGGAATAGCGGCGCGTACTGGTCCTTGACGATCAGATCGCCGTTTTCAAGCAATAGCGGGTGGATCGCGCGCCAGGCTGCACGGCGCCATGCGGTGTAGTCCATCCAGATCCAGTCGCGTCGCGCATCCGCCAGCAGTTCATTGGCATCCGGCCACCAACGATGGACCACCGACAGGTCTGTCAGGTCGTATAGCTCAAGCACATGTCGACGTTTGTCACCGTCATGGCGGCTGATAAGGATATAGCCGGGAAGATCGCCAGGATAGCTTTCGCCTTCGACCTGCCAGCCACCGGTACCCGGGAAGCGATTGGGCGATTGCGACAGCATCCGCTCGTCTTCATGCAGCACCTCCTCCACTGTCCAGGGGGCCTTGGCGACCAGGACCGCCGACTCCCCGAGGCTACCGAAACGCGCCTTGCCTTTTGTGGTGTCATAGACGATTGCCCCGAATGTGATGGCCCCGATGCCCGCGACCACCAGCAAAAGACCGACGACCCAAAGCTCGATCTTACGGAAGGCAAACCGTTCCAATCGCATTTCTTAAATGCTCCTCCCGACAACGGACTCCAGCCGCGCCGCCGTCACTTAATTGCTAACACCTTGGTTAAGGCTGTCAACATAGGCGGATTGGCGTGCGTGACGGCCGATCTTTCCGGCGAAAAAGCGACAAGGCCAAGACCATCGGGATGGAAACGAAAACCATCCAAACGCCACGCGACGTCAACGCCAGTACGTCCCCCCGATGAACATGGACGATAGCATCGGCGGCAAGAATCAGTGCGTCTTCGGCCAGTCTACGGCGCTCGTCACGATTTCTCGGATTTCGCTCCCTGTTCATCCTTGGTGGAGGAGTGCCGTGCACGTTTGATCATGCGCTTGATTGGGAACCACAGGAATCCCGCGATCAAGAGGATGATCCCGACGGCAAGTGCAACGGCGACCGCGATCGCACCCAGACCGGCCCCCGGCCCGATATATGCCAAGGCAGGCTGCGGCAGGAACACCGCCAGGAAAGTTGCAACCGGGATCGACAGGCGAAGGATATGAGACATGTTTCGTGCTCCATTCACCATGGATTTGCCGGAGTCCGGATCCTATCCGCC
The DNA here is from genome assembly GCF_900099935.1 of Aliiruegeria lutimaris. Classification (GTDB taxonomy): domain Bacteria; phylum Pseudomonadota; class Alphaproteobacteria; order Rhodobacterales; family Rhodobacteraceae; genus Tropicimonas; species Tropicimonas lutimaris. The sequence continues at coordinate 22,077 of NZ_FNEK01000021.1, forward strand.
GGCTCCGGTCAGGATTTATGTTAAACAGCGGGGCAACTGGCGTCCACCTCCCTCGGTCAGGGTGCAGGATGACCTCCCCCGGGCTTGCTGGTCTTTTCAGTGCCCTCTGGCTTGAAGCGGGGAAGTGGACCGGGTCGCATCCGCACACGAGGAAACACGATCGGAGCGCCGAAGCTTATCGGCGTTTGGGAGGGTCCCGATTTCGATCCCGAGCGGGCAGTCTTCCTTTAAGCGCGGGTCATCCAGATAACGAAGCCACGCTGGACGGCCTACGAAGCCGTCCGCCTCGGAATTGAGATGCACTACGAGGTGCTGATGATCACAACGGGACGCGCCTATTCCTCGCCGATCTCATACGGGCCCGTAGGCTGATAGCGCCTGTGGAAAGGCCTCCTTGGTGGCGCAACAACATGCGCCGCCAGGATTACGTCTCCTTAATCTGCCAAGCTGGCGCCATGCTCATTGCGGGGTTGCTTGCCCCACAAGCGAATTAACCTGAACTGGCTTCTGGACTATATCCTCGGGCATGTGTGGCTTGTTCGCCACTGTCGGTCCTCCATTGCCTGAACATTGCAATGGACCACTTCAGACAGGTCGCCACATTCCTTGCCGAAACGCTCGCAGCCCGGCCTGAGCTATCAACTTGATGTGCAAGACAATCTTTTCCCTTCTGACGGGAAGCGGCATTTGCAAAGGCGTCGTTCGGGACGACCGGCAGTTCCTGCTGTTCCCCCTCCGGAAACGGGACATCATTCGGCCACAGATTTCCAGCATTTGAACATTATTCAGCCACAGTTTGTTGAGAATTTTCACAATTAGCACAGCCGCATTGGGCGTATTGAATTCCATCGTCGCGAACGAAAGACTGGCCGATGTCCGAGTATAAAAATGAGCAGCGAGAGGCGCCCAGACCGGAAGCGGCGGGGGACATGCTGGAGGCAGGTGTCCTGCTCGCTGGCGGGCAGTACCGCATCGAGAAATTCCTGAATTCCGGCGGGTTCGGAATGACCTATCTGGCACGCAACAGCCTCGACCGCATCGTCGTCATCAAGGAGTGTTTCCCGAGCTTCCTGTGCCATCGCAAGCACGGCCGCGTTGAGGTTCGATCGACGGGCCATCTTGGCGAGTACCGCGGACTGGTGGACCTGTTCCGGGCCGAGGCGCGGGCTCTGGCGCGGCTCCAGCATCCGAATATCGTCGGCGTGCACGAGGTCTTCGACGACAACAACACCGCCTACATGGCCCTGGACTTCGTGGAGGGGAAGGATCTGCACGAAATCGTCGAGACCGAACCGGAGCGGCTTGGCCCGGTGCTGCTTCGTGAGTTGCTGACGAATGTCCTCGGTGCGGTCTCCTATATCCACGAGCAGGGCGTGCTTCATCGCGACATCTCGCCGGACAATATCCTGATCGACCGGCATAACACGCCCGTGCTGATCGACTTCGGTTCCGCGCGCGACAGCGGACGAAAGAGCAACCTTTCCACCCGGCTGCAATCGGTCAAGGATGGTTACTCGCCGCACGAGTTCTATGCCCGCGACCTTGAGCATTCCGCATCGAGCGATCTCTATGCGCTCGGAGCAACGTTCTATTTTGCGATCACGGGAGAGGCGCCGGCGCCCAGCCAATACCGGCTTGCGCAAATGATTGAACGCAGGGTGGACCCCTATGTGCCCCTGAAGGGAAAACATGACCGCTACGACGCGCGCCTGCTCGAGACGATAGACCAGTCACTGTCAGTCGTGGCCGCTCAGCGGATCCAGTCCGCGCGAAGCTGGTTGCTGGTCATCGACGACCAGAGCCGACAGCTCGCGGCGCTTGAAAAGGCGCGTCTCGATTCCCGGATTGAGGCGTTGGTGCGGGAACTCGTTATCGAGACCAACAGGGCCCTCGAATGCCAGGCGGCCGAGGACGCCTGCCTGAAGCAAAAGGCCGAAGAGCAGAAACAGGAAATCGAGGCGAAAAAACACAAGAATCCGGGCAACCGCATCAGAGCGGAGTGGGACGTTCCGGACGCGGTCGAGACGCTGGCGGCATCAATCCCGCAGGACGACATCGAACCGGCGCTAACCGATGACCTTTTCAATCTGTTGGAGCATAAATTCCTGGAAGTGAGGGCGGTCCGGAAATTGCCCGCCACGCAGGTTCGCCCAGGTCGCGGCAACCCGGAGCAGGAACCGGGATTGGAGGCGGAAAATGGATATGCCCGCCCCATCACAGCGTCCCTCCCCGTGGTCGTCAGGTCGTCAAAACGCGTGGCCCAAGCGCCGCAAACCGATGAACCCGAAATGTCCCGGGGCCAGAAGCGACGGCCTCGGCGAGGGTTCTCGATCAACTGGAACCTTCCGCCGCTCTACGTGAGCCACGCGGTGCAACTGGCCGGAGACTTTGACCGATGAGATTCCTGAACGAACTGATACGGAAGACGAAGGCCGCCCATGTCGATGCAGGACACCCCGATGCAACCGACGACAATGATCTGATCTTTGTCGGGGATGCCGGGAGAGAGCGCTCGGAACCGGAGCTGCCGCATCTGCGGCGGCCCTCGAACTTCGACCGTTTCGCGGCCAACCGCCAAACGGAGGCCGAGGACGTTTTCGCGGAAAGCGAAGTGGCGTGCGCCCCTTCAGACGAAGATCCGCTGTCCCGTCCTGTATCTCCCCTTTCCGTGTCCCATCACGAGGGTCATGAAGTGACGAAAGAAGAATTCACGGCCCGGCAGGAAAATGAGGATGTGATCTTTGCACGCCAGGCTTTCCAGCATGAAATGCATGACAGCGACACCTCGGCAGAGGCGGACGATCCGGAGGATGACGGCGAACCGATCGCAATGGAAACGGGCAGGCACGATCGGATTCTGGCCGACGAGATTTCGCAAGAGAATGTCCCGCTGGAGCCAGACTTCGAGGAGATCACCTTCGAAGAGGATACACTCGAGCCACAGGAATTCGCCGAGGCGGCAGCGATACCCGCCGAAGACGACGCGGAAGATCCGGCAGTCACCGCCTCTCGGTCGCCCCTGCGGCTCGAGAGGGGAACGGAACGCTCCGAAACGGGACTCCCGGACGGGACCGCCACGGTTACGACCCCGGTGGAAGCGCCCTCGGCGAACCGGGCGGACGCGGTCGCGAAAGTCAACATCTGGGACATTGAGGGATCGGAGCAGGAAGAAGATAGTTTCGGCGACGGTTTTTCGGAGACATCCGCCTTCGCCGAACCCGATGTCACGCCAATCGTGCCGGAGGCACCGACCCAACAGCGGCGGAGCGGGCGCGTCCGGACACGCCTGCTGGGTTTCCAACGGCCGGACGAACTCAGCGCCGATCCCTTCGCGCGCTCGGCCAAGACTGTCCCGGCCAATGCCGAGCCGACCTTTCCTGTCGGCTGGATGGTCGTGGAGAAGGGCCCCGGTCGTGGCGCCTTCTTCCCGCTTTTCAATGGCGTGTCGAAAATCGGCCGGGGCGAGGACCAGGCCGTTCGCCTTGATTTCGGCGACATGAGCGTGTCGCGCGACAGCCATGCCGTGGTTGCCTATGACGACGAGCAGCGCGCCTTTTTTGTGGGTCACAGTGGAAAGACCAACCCCGTGCGCCTGAACGGGATGCCCGTTCTGAGCACGGAACCCTTCACGAACGGCGACAGTCTCCGCATCGGCGAAACGACCCTGCGCTTCGTTGCGCTCTGCGGGCCCGGTTTCGATTGGGACGAGGAAAACGAACTCGGTGAACGCAATGTTGCGGCAAGGTGATCTCCACCTTGATTCCGCATCGGCCCTGAGCCTTGGCAAGCGGGATTGCCAGGAGGATGCGGTCATTGCCGACTTTCCGGTCGGCGGACGCGTGGGCCTCGCCGTGCTGTCGGACGGGATGGGCGGCCACGCCGCGGGCGATGTCGCGAGCAAGATCGTGATCACGGAGGTCTTCAGCGAACTCAAACTGCGCTCGGGCGACGTCTCGGTGGCAGATGCCGCCATTTGCGAGCTGCTTCGGGCAGCCGCCAACGGGGCAAATGATTGCCTGCGCGCCTATACCGAGCAATATCCCGACACCGCCGGCATGGGCGCGACGCTTGTTGCCGCCTGCGTACAGCGCAACCGCATGCATTGGATCTCCATCGGCGATTCCGTGCTGTTCCTGTTCCGGGACGAGAAGCTGCAGCAACTGAACGAAGACCATTCCTTTGGCTCAAAGATCGACGAAATGGTCCGAACCGGTCAGATCCCCCAGGAACTGGCCGAGGATTATCCGGACAGGAATTGCCTGACATCTGTGGTGTCCGGCGCTGAAATCGCTCGCGTGGACTGTCCGGAGGCCGGACTGGACCTGCGAGACGGCGATATCGTCGTTCTGGCCAGCGATGGATTGCAGTTCCTCGAGGGGCAGCACATCAGGGCCATCCTTCAGCAGTCGCGCGAAAAGACCAGCGGAGAGATCGCGGCGCGGTTCCTGGAGGAGATCGAGCATCTCGGCGACCCGGATCAGGACAACGTATCGATCGTCGTGCTGAAAGTGCGCGACCCGAAGGCAACGTGTCGAGACCTGTCGAGCGTGCAGACCCAATCCCTGCGCTGCAAGAAACAGACGGTCGATGCCGTGGCGGCGCTGCGGAGGCCGGGTCCTCCGGCCAAGGAGGTCCAGCCCGAACCGCCCAAGAACTGGGTCGAACTGGTCGGGGGGCATGTCAGATGACCGAGGCATCGCCGACCGAACGGATCGCCGGGAGGCTAAGGGACGTCATCGACACGCAAGGCGTCCCTTCGGCCATTTGCAACCAGGCCAGACGATACCTCGAAAGGCTGGAGGCCCCGCTGCGCATCGCCTTCATGGGGCCGGCGAATTCAGGTCAGCCGAGGCTGATCAATGCCATGCTCGGGGCCGATCTGATCCCGGAAAGCGGGTCTCGACCGGTTCAGGAACTGGTCTTTGGCGCAGAAAGCCGGGTGACGCTCACACGGGCTGACGGATCGGTTCATGACCAGGTCGGCACGCCTGCCCCCGGAGAGCTGGACACGGCCGTGTTCGTGCAGCGCCAATGCGATGCGCCGGTTCTTCGGCAGTTCACCGTTCTCGACCTCATGCTCAATGGCACGCCGACCGAGATGCGCGCCGCGGTCCGCTGGGCCGCAAGCAAGGCCGATATGGCCGTCTGGTGCTCGCGGAGTTTTTCCAAGGCGGAGCAGCAGTTCTGGCTCGGCGTGCCGGAGCGCCTCATGGACCATGCCTTCCTGGTGCTCTCCCAGGACACCACCGGAAGTGGCGCGGAACAATTGAAACGGACACTTGGCGGGGAATTCCTCGATGTCCTTTCGGTGCCCATTACCAAAATCTTGGCAAGCGCAGACGATTCGGAATTGCGTGCCTCGGCTCTGGGCCCATTGATGGCCGCACTTGAGCGTCACGCTTCGGACGGTCGCCGGGCGGATGCCGAAACGGCACTTATGTTTCTGAAAAAGCACGAGGTCCGGCACCCGGCGGTCAGTGTTTCGAAGCCGGCGGATTCATCCTCGTCTCACAGCGCCAAGATCGTTTCTTTCGAAAATGGACCGAGTTTGAACGGAGGACCGGGCGGGGAGCAGCCGGATTGTACCCCGCGAGATCGCACGGCGATCCGCGGCGCCTGTGCCTATATCCGCGAACAGGCCGGTGAATTACTCGACTCGCTCCAGACGGAAGGAGCGGAAGCCGATTTCACCGCCCGTTGCAGCGATATGATCCGCCAACTGATGGTCTTGCTCGATAGCGAAGGCGATGCGACGGACCCGGAAATACAGGCGCTTTCCGACGTGCTGATCGAGGCCGAAGAGCTGGTGCTTCTGCTGGAATTGGAGCAAGACGGCACGCCTGAGATCGACGCAGCATGCGTCCTTATTCAACTGCGGACCGAGTTCGAAACGCTGCTGGCGGCTTGAGAAAGCACAAGGGCGAACCGAGTCCCGGCGTTCCGGCAGAAACGTCGGAAGGCGCCCGACGCCATGAAGACCAGAGGGTCAACGCAAGCGCACCTTGAACGCTTCAGCGCCGTCAATTGGCCCGCAGTCCCGTCAATCCATCCATAGCCGGACAGCGCGCCTGCCAGTCCGCGCTGAGCGCCGCGACGGCTTCTTCCGGCGCAGCGAAGGCCAGCTGGACATCGCCATGCCGCGAGAAAAACAGGCTGTCGGAGCCAGTGGCCGCCGCCGATGTCACGAACAGGAAGTCGCTCGCGGGGCCGTCGACAAGCCTTTGCTCGTGCCCCAGAAATTCCGCCTTCATTTCGTCAAGGAAGCCTTGGATCTTTTCGAATTCGGTGGGGTTGCCGCCACTCTCCACGATGTCTCCCTGCCTGCGGCACCAGGCCGAGATTTTTTGGCGGTTATGTTCCAGGAACTGCGCAACCTCCCGTGGCTTGTCACGTTCCGTCACCGGGTAGAGCACCTCGCCGCAGGATCTCGCCAGGAAGTCGGCCGTAACCCCGCCGGAGAATGCATGCATGTCTCGCGGTGGCCTTTCGATGCGGAACGCCACTTCGGCATGGCCTTCAAAGAACTGGCGCAAATGCGCGCAGAACTGCGCCAGCCCCTCGGTGTCCTGCACGTCCAGCGCTGCAAGCTCCCCATTCGCCATGCCGAACTCGACAACCGCGCGATTGGCGACAAAACAGGAAAGTTCGGGCCGTCCGGGCACTGTCAGCACAAGCCGGCGCGCCAGCACGATGTCATCGACCTTGCGGAGAAACAGGACAAAGAGATCCGCACCCTGCAGGGCCGTCAGGCGGCCGGCGGCCGTGGCACGACCCGCCGCGGAAAGCCGCGTTAGCTTGTTTCGGAGCATCCGACCCTTGTCCAATACCTTCTCCCTTCAGAAAGCAGGTGCTTTTGTCTCAACCTCCGAGACAATGGCAGGCCCGCGTTGTCGTCTCGCGTGCATATCCAAGCGCAACCCCGGGCTCGAATGTCACGACCAGCGCGGTCTCTCCCGCGGGACCGACGCGGTGCGCGACGATTGTTCGGAGCGGCGTGGTGAGGCAGAACTCGGAACGGTCTCCAAAACGCTCTCCGAAGAACAGCGAGGATGCGCGGCACAACGCGTCCAGCGTCTCCTGCGGTTGGTCGATGTGAGAACTGACGCAAAGAACGGTGCTGGCCCGCAGGTCGATCAGAATCGCGAAGTCGATGTCGATATGCGCCCGTCGCAGCGATGCAAGATGGTCCTGATCACTCATTGACTCAAGATCGATGGCTGCGTGCGAGTTCATTTCGTTTCAGGTCTTTCGGAGTTGCTGCCCGGCCGGCCACGAAACAGGCAACCGACCGGATCAATATGACTAAGGATTGCGGTACGCCCGGAACATCAGATGAACCTCTCCTGCATGACGGATCCGGGCAATCTCTCCGTCGCGGACCTCTGCGAGTCCCTGTTTGCTTTCACCCGCTTGGGCACGACTGTCGGATGCGCCCCGAATTGCAGTTTCGGCTCATCAACCGGCTCCACTACCACGGTCGCCCCGGCTTCACGGCTTTTGCGAAGCTCGGCGATCGGAGACTCCTCGGTCTCGCCCCCGGTCGTGATTTCGAAGACCATTTCGAGCAATGTCTGGAGGAACTGTTCCGCGCCGCTTTCCTCCCAGGCGTCACGGTCATCGCCGGCCTGCGCCGCCGCGAGCAGGGATATCGGAAAGATCCCGCGGAACTGACCGTCCGTCTCGGCACGCACGCGGGCAAGCACCCGCTGCCGATCTTGTTCCGTCAGCAGCTTGTCGAAGCGTGTCAGAAGCAGCAGCCCGTTCGCGGTGAGCGTTTCCGGCAGACTGCTCCAGGTCGCCGCCTCGCTCTGGCGCCAGGCTTGCGTGGCGTGACTGCACCAGATCACCGCGTCGGCAAATTCGATCGTGCGTTGCCAGCTTTCCTGCGAAAGGTTCGGATCCGATATCCCCGGCATGTCGATCACGTCCATCAGCTGCAGAACTTCCGCCTGCGACCGGATCAACACATAGGCCGTGTCCTCGACCGTCACATCGGGCAGATCCTGTTCGGACAAGGGCATCGGAGTCCCGGAGACATCCACCCGGATCGGGTCGCCGTCGCCATATGTGTACCAGATCGGCGGCATCTGGGTTGCCGTGACCCGCACAGGCGACCTTTCCTCTTCGAGAATAAGGTTCGCCAAGGTGCTTTTGCCGGCGCTGAATTCCCCCATCAGGGCAATCACCGGTTTCTGCGATTGGCGTGTCATCGGCAGGTCTCCATTTCTGCTGGCGCAACGTGTTTCGAGAGCGTCTTCTTGGCGTGCTTGAGGGCCTCTGCCTTCAACTGCCGTTCCTCGCCGAAGCCGAACTCGGCAATGTCCTTCTCGCCGACGTCGGAGCGGGTCGAAAGCTCCACAAGGACGTTGTGCTGAACCGAGAGGAACTCGCGCAGGATCTTTTCCGCCGCGTCGCGATTGGCGTCGCCGTAATCCTCCTTGAGACCGTCGAGAATCGAACGCGTCTCCTCGTGGATCATGTTGGAGAAATCCTTCGCGATGGCCTTGTAGCCGCGACGGCGTTTCCACCAGCGGGACCACCAACCGCCACCCAGATCGAGGGCGATCGTCTTTCCGAGGATAACCGGCGGTGGAAATTCCGGTATCGCGGGCGGTTCGAGCGAAAACGTGGAATCCTCCAAATCGAAGGCCCTGGCATACAATTCCCGGACTTCCGCCGTGGCGTTCTCGAAGACATCATTGATCGTGCTGCGCGCGCGGCTCGCATAGACCTGAAAAGCGGAACGGAAGAGAACGCGCAGGCCCGTCGGGTCGTAGTGCCACGCCGTCATCTCGACGTTCTTTTCCAGGTGCGCTGTCAGGGCAGCGGTGGCTCGCTTGGTGAAGCCGTCATGCGCATGCTCAAGCCGGTGATAGAAATCGCCTGTAAGGGCCTCGAACTTTTCGGTCAGCTCGGCAATGGCGCGGCTCTCGATCCGTTCAAGCTCTCCGGGCAGTGACTTGGGATTGAGAGGAATGACGTTGGATTCGATCCTCGGGCGCGCGGTCGGAACGAGCGAAGCTTCCAGGCTGCTTGCCAGGTTGATGGCGGAGCGGGCAACGCCGTCGGCAACCTCGCGACCGATGCTCCTGTGCAACCTGTCGGAGAGAACCTCCAGAAGCCGCGGCACGCCGGACAACTCCCAGATCATCCTGTCCGTGGCGGATCCTTCGTCACCTTCGGGCCAGGCAATATCCTGTGTCTCGGCCCAAAGAAGCATCGCCGCGGAACTGGCGGCATCCATCTGGTCGAGGGTGCCACACAGGGCATGGGTGGCCCAGTAGGCACTCCCGAAGACGATCTCGGCATCCTCGGGGCCGCGATGCTCGCGGATCGTCTCGCGGATGCTTGCCCGGATTTCCTCGACCTGACGCGCCGGATCGGTGAGTTCGTCGATACGGTTCACGAAGATCACGACGTTCCGGGACTGGATATTCGCGATCAACCGCACGAGCGCCAGATCGACCGAGGACATGGCCTGATGCGCCGACAGGACGACAACGCAGGTGCGGCTGCCGCGGATCGCCTGAATGGTGATCTGCTCGCGCATCATGAAGGTATCGTTCACCCCGGGCGTGTCCCGGATGCACAGGTTCATCGGGAATTCCGGCCGATACACGTAAAGATCGGCGGATTTCGTGATGTCGGCGAAGCGTCCCTGCGAGGGCGACAGATCATAGGAAGTTTCGAAATCGTCGCCGAGGCAGACATAGCGCTCGATAAGCTCCTCGTCGAAGGAGTTGTACTTGTGCTCCTGCCCCATCATCAGCTCAAACTTGCGGCCGAGCCGGCGTTTCGATTTCTCGCGCATGCTTTCCAGTTGCCGGGCAACGCGCTCCAGATCGTCATCGGCGCCGGCACGACCGGCCAGTTCGCCGAACCGCCCGCCGCGGCTCATCAGCCGATCCCACTCGTCCTCTCCGAAGAAGCGGAACACGGCCTTGCCGCAATAAGGTGTCTGCTCTTTCTGCAGGTGGATGGAGGTGACAACCGACGTCCAGGGGTTCACATCCGCCGGAAGCAGATGGGGCATCCCGATCATGGCGTTCACAAGCGTCGTCTTGCCCGACTTCACCTGGCCGATCATCGTCACGCTCGGCTCCACCTGGCGCAGCCGGCTCTTCATCTTGCGGGCGGCCACGGCCACGGAGCGTTCGCCATGACTGGCGATGACATCGATCGAGCTGTCAATCTCGTCCAGGTTCTGCGACATCTGTCCGAACACTTTGCCACTATCGCGCAACATGCCGATATTGGCCGCCTTCGGGATCTGCCGGTCGGTTTCCGTTTCCGTGGAAACACCGTCTGCCACCTCGAACTTATTTTCGATTTTCATGCGGATTCTTCCCAGTTTCGCGTGGAATCAGATCGAAAGAAGACACGAACGCAGCGCGAAAACGCAGTTGCACCCGGTGACACAACAAGAACTCATTTTCGATTTATTTGCGGAGAAATGGGGAGAAAGTAAGGCATTCTTCTGGCGATCCTGGTCTGCCCCACCGAGAGGTCCGTGCAAGCCACACTTAAATGCGCGGCCTCGGGGTGGTGATGTCAGGTAAATCTGCCTGGCAGGACGCATTTGGCCGATTGGCGCCCCTGATCGTCGCGACCTGGCCCGTTATACGCCGCCGGATTTGTTTCGCGCCCCGAAGCGCTATGTCTTTCAAGGGAACTCGGAGGATAGAGAATGCAAAGAGCGCTCGTCATTGGCGCATCGGGCGGAATCGGCGCCGCCGTGGCAGCCAGGCTTGCGGGTCGCGGCGTGGAGACAACAGGGCTTTCGCGCAGCCGGGAGGGGTTGGACGTGACAGATATGGCCTCAGTGGACCGCGTGCTCGGTGCGCAAGAGGGGCCCTTCGATCTGATTTTCGTCGCAACCGGTATTCTGGCGCCGCGCGGCAAGAGCCCGGAGAAGTCGCTCGATCAGATTGATCCGGCGCAGATGGCGCAGGTGCTTGCCATCAACGCCATCGGGCCGGCGAACATTCTTCGCCATGCGCCCCGGCTATTGCCGCGACAGGGTCGCTCTGTGGTGGCCGTGCTCACCGCCCGCGTTGGCTCGATCGGCGACAATCATTTGGGTGGCTGGTATTCCTACCGCGCGTCCAAGGCCGCCGCTAACCAGATCCTGCGCACCGCAGCCATCGAGATCGGGCGCAGACACCGGGATACGGCGGTCATCGCGTTGCATCCCGGCACGGTCGCCACGCCCTTTACCGAGAGCTACCCGGGCCACCGGAAGGTTTCCCCTGAGGACGCCGCGGAGAACCTCCTGCATGTGATCGACGGCGTGGGACCGGAACATTCGGGCCGTTTCTTCGATTGGGCCGGCGAAGAGGTGCCGTGGTGAGGCTCGTTCTCCTTCTTGGAGACCAACTGACCCCGACCATCGCGGCGCTTCGGAAGGCCGACAAGGCGCGTGACATTGTCGTCATGGCCGAGGTTACCGCCGAGGCGGAATACGTGCCCCACCACCCCAAGAAGATCGCGCTTATTCTCGCTTCAATGCGCAAATTCGCGGCACGCCTGAGCGCTGACGGTTGGCAGGTAGCCTATTCCGCGCTCGACGATCCGGAGAACACAGGGTCGATCCCGGGTGAACTTCTGCGCCGGGCCTCCGAGACTGGCGCGACCTACGTCCTTGCCACCCGGCCGGGCGAATGGCGTCTGATCGAGGCGCTGGAAGCGGTCCCTCTCGATCTCGAGATACTGCAGGACGACCGCTTTCTTGCCAGCCATGCCGATTTCGACAATTGGGCCGAAGGGCGCAAGCAGTTGCGGATGGAGTATTTCTATCGCGAGATGCGCCGCCGGACCGGCCTCCTGATGGAGGATGACAAGCCTGCCGGCGGCAAGTGGAATTTCGACCACGAGAACCGCAAACCCGCCCGGGACGACCTGTTTCTGCCGCAACCACTGCGCTTCGAGCCCGACGCCACGGTTGCGGAAGTTCTGGAGTTGGTTGAAGACCGGTTCGGCGCCAATTTCGGCAAACTCCGCCCCTTTGGCCTCGCGACGGACGCCGCGCAGGCCGAGGCCGTTCTCGCGCATTTCATCGACACGGCGCTTCCCGCCTTCGGCGACTACCAGGATGCGATGCTGGCGGGGCGCCCGTTCCTCTACCATTCCCTGATCTCGGCCTATCTGAATATCGGGCTGCTCGACCCGTTGGATGTCTGCCGCCGCGCGGAGGCCGCATGGAAAGCCGGGCGCGCGCCGCTCAATGCGGCCGAGGGTTTCATCCGGCAGATTATTGGCTGGCGCGAATACGTTCGCGGGATCTACTTCCGCGAAGGCCCGGGCTACATGGACAGCAACGCACTCGGCCATGACCGCGATCTTCCTGCGCTCTACTGGGGGGCCGAGACCGGCATGGCCTGCCTTGGCGAGGCTGTGTCCCAGACCCGCGAAGAGGCCTACGCACACCATATCCAGCGCCTGATGGTCACCGGGAATTTCGGGCTGCTCGCCGGGATCGACCCGGGCCAGCTACATGAATGGTACCTCGCTGTCTACGTTGACGCCTTTGAATGGGTGGAGGCACCCAACACGCTCGGCATGAGCCAATTTGCCGACGGCGGGCTCCTTGCCTCGAAGCCGTATATTTCCTCTGGAAACTATATCGACCGGATGTCGGATTACTGCGGCAGTTGCCGCTACTCGGTGAAGACCAAGCTCGGAGACGGCGCCTGCCCGTTCAACCTGCTTTACTGGCACTTCCTCGCCCGCCATCGCGACCGTTTCTCGGCAAACCCAAGGATGGGGCAGATGTACCGGGTATGGGATCGAATGGACGGGCAACGCCAGGAGACGATCCTTCAGGAGGCCGAGGCATTCCTTGAAAAGATGGAGACGGGAGCGCGGGTCTGACCCCGCCTCTCGATGAGAACTGGCCGAGACACCGCGTTTAGCAGAGCCGCCACCGTTTGATCGCACCGGACAAGACAAAATCGCTGTGCTGACAATGAGGCCTGTTTCGATTCCTGCATGCGGAAAGATTGTGCTGATCGACCCTCCACCCCCGCCGCGAGATGCCGTTCGGCGCGCCGACGATGGACACCCCCAACAGCGGTCCCTACCATCCATCGGTCGCCCCGCGGTCGCAGTTTCATGGATGCCTTGCGGCCACGGCCCGACATTGGCGAGCAGGTTCAAAAACAATGGATATACAGATGCCAGAAGAGAAAATCACGGCGGCCAAGAGCATCGTCGAACGCTATCTCGAACTTTCGATGGTTCCCGACCCGGAAGGTGCGGCGGCGTTCGTCGCCGAAGACTTCGCCCTCATATTCACAGGCGGGCGCAGGTTCGCCTCGCCGGCAGAGAGCGCCGCCTTCAACGCAAAGCGCTACAAATGGGTGAAAAAGCGGTTCCTGCGGACGGACGCCGCGCTCGACGCCGAAACCGGCGAAGTCCGGGTTTACAATACCGGTTACCTCTACGGAGAGTGGCCCGACGGCACCCCCTTCGAGACCAACTGCTATATCGACATCTTCACCCTTCGGGACGGCAAGATCGTGGAGACGCAGGTCTGGAACGACTCGGCCGAAATCCTGCTCGCCGGTCACGGCCTGGCCGAGGCGCCACTGTGAAACTGCCCGGACATGGCCGATTTGACTATGTGCCGATCACCGCGCGCCAGCCCTTCTGCTGGCCGGACGGCAAACGGCTTGCGGTCTATTTCGGCGTCAATCTCGAACATTTCGCCTTTGGAGAAGGGCTCGGCGCCGAACTGGCGCCGGGTGGGCCGCAACCGGACGTGCTCAACTATGCGTGGCGCGATTACGGGAACCGTGTCGGGGCCTGGCGTCTTTTGGCGCAACTGGAGGCGCTCGAACTTCCCGCGACCGTCCTCGCCAACAGCGCGATGTGCGACTACGCACCGGAACTCATGGCCGCCTTTCAGGCCCGTGGCGACGAGGTGGCCGGACATGGGAGAACCAATTCGGAGCGCCAGAGCGAGCTTTGCGAAGACGATGAAAGGCGCCTGATCGCCGAGGTTACCGAGACCATCCGAACCGCTACGGGCACGGCGCCGGAGGGCTGGCTGAGCCCGTGGATTGCAGAGAGCGCCACAACACCGGACCTGCTGGCCGAAGCGGGTTATGCCTACTCGCTCAACTGGTGCATGGACGACCAGCCCGTCTGGATGCGGGTTCGGTCGGGTCGCCTTCTGTCGATCCCCTATCCGCAGGAAGCCAACGACATTCCCGCGATCATCGCCCGCAAGGCCGGCGCCGGAGCCTTCGCCGACATGATCATCGACAATTTCGACGAGATGCTCGCACAATCCGCGGAACAGTCCCTCGTGATGGGAGTGGCGCTGCACCCCTATATCGTCGGCCAACCCTACAGGCTCCGTCAGCTGCGCCGCGCGCTCGAGCATATCGCGCGCCACCGGGACGAGATCTGGATCACCCGCGCGCGGGACATCAGCCGCCTGTGCCACACAACGCTCTCAGACCAGATCGCCTGACCGGGAACCGAAGCCCGTAGGCGGGAAAGCGCAGCACTCGGTTTCCGCTTTCGCTTCAGCCCTCCCAAAACAATCTGCACCTACATTGGATCTCGGTGAGTCGCAGCCTTCCCGTTGGTTGGCGCCGTTTTCAAGAGGATCATAGATAGGATGAATAGTAGAATTTCATCCAGAGTTGGCGAAATATTATTGATATCCGCGCCTGATCAGGACATATACATAGGATGTTTAATCACCGCGATCCTCTCTTCGCCCCAAGCCAAATCGTGCTGGCGGAGACTGGGTTGCACACATCCCGCACCCGCATATCCGCCATCAGATCGCTGGACCGCTTTGCTGCACCCAACTCAATGGCCGGAAACACAGGGAGAAAGGCTGCCAGATGACCAAGCGAGCCCCGATTGTCCTGCACGATACGGATACCATTGCCATTCTGCCCGACGGCGCGAAGGCAGGCGACGATCCGCTGGGAATAGGCAAGCCCCTGAGCGCGCCAATCCGGGCCGGGCACAAGATTGCCCGCCAGGACCACTCTGCCGGCGATTTCATCCTGAAATTCGGCCAGATCATCGGCAAGGCGACCGAAGACATCGCCGCCGGCACCCATGTGCACTCCCACAACTTTGCCTTCTCCTCCTACGGTCAGGACTACCAGATCGGATGCGACCTGGACCTGGCAAAGGCGGCCATCCCCGCGTTGGAGGCGCGCAGCTTCCTCGGCTACCGCCGTGCCAACGGGCAGGTCGGCACCCGCAACTACATCGCGCTCTGCGCCACTGTGAATTGCTCCGCCTCCGTCATCCGGATGGCCGCGCAGGAACTGGCGGCCTCCGGGGCGCTGGACGCCTATGAGAACGTGGATGGCGTGGTGGCCTTCGCCCACGGCAGCGGCTGCGGGATGAACAACAAGGGCACCGGGTTTGACCTTCTTGAACGTGTCCTCTGGGGCCACGCCACGCACCCCAATGTCGGTGCGGCGATCTTTGTAGGCCTCGGCTGCGAGGTGATGCAGATCGCTCATATGAAGCATGTCTATGACGAACATCAGGCCGACCGCTTCCACGGCCTGACCATTCAGGAGACGGGCGGCACGCGGGCGACCATCGACGCCATCAAGGCCAAGGTGCAGGAGCTGTTGCCGGAGGTGAACAAGGCCCAGCGTGAGCCCTGCCCGGCTTCCGAGCTGAAAATCGCCCTGCAATGCGGGGGCTCGGACGGGTTTTCCGGTATCACGGCCAACCCGGCGCTCGGTGTCACCTCGGACCTGCTGGTCGGCCTCGGTGCCACCGCGATCCTCTCGGAGACGCCGGAGATTTACGGTGCGGAGCAGTTGCTGCTGCGCCGCGCGGCCAGCCCGGAGGTGGCGCAGAAGCTGCTCGACCGGATCCACTGGTGGGAGAATTACGTCGAGCTCCACAAGGGCAGCCTCGACAACAACCCCAGCCCCGGCAACAAGGCGGGCGGACTGACCACCATCCTCGAAAAATCCCTCGGCGCGGTTGCGAAGGCCGGCGCGACACCGCTCACCGCTGTCTACGGCTTTGCCGAACAGGTGACGGCGCCCGGCTTCGTCTTCATGGACACGCCCGGCTACGACCCCGTCTGCGGAACCGGCCAGATCGCCGGCGGGGCGCATATGATCGTCTTCACCACGGGACGCGGCTCGGCCTACGGCTCCAAGCCCGCGCCGACGATCAAGGTTGCAACCAACGATGCGCTGTTTGCCGCGATGCCCGACGACATGGATATCAATTGCGGCGATGTCCTCTCTCAGGGCGTGTCCCTTGCCGACAAGGGCGCGGAGATTCTGGAGATGATCCTTGCCGTCGCCTCGGGCGAGAAATCCAAATCCGAAGCCCTCGGGCTCGGCGACAATGAACTCGTTCCCTGGCAAGTCGGCGCGGTGATGTAAGCCGCCGCCGCCAAAAGGAACCGAAAGACAGGATGAAGAACATGACACTGGAACGTATCAACGCCAGCAATCTCGGTGGCCGCCCGCGCCCGACGGAACGGATCATTCAATTCGGCGAAGGCAACTTCCTGCGCGCCTTCATGGACTGGAAGATCGACCGCATGAACGAGGAGGCCGGCACCGATTACGGAATCGTCGTTGTGCGCCCGATCGACGGCGGCATTCCGGTCTCGCTGAATGACAGCGATGGGGTCTACACCGTGCTCTCCCGCGGTGTTGGCAGCGACGGCGCACCCGTCTCGGACGCTCGCGCCATCGCCGCCGTTCGCCGCGAGATCTCGGCCGTGCAGCAATGGGACGAGGTGCTGAAGCTCGCCCGCAACCCCGATTTCGTCGCGGTGATATCCAACACGACAGAGGCCGGCATTTCCTATGACGCCTCCTGCCGCCCGCACGACGCCCCGCCGGCGAGCTTTCCCGCCAAGGTCACGCGCATGCTGATGGAACGCTATGGAGCCTGCGGCGGCGCGGATGCTCCCGGCTTTCACTTCCTGCCCTGCGAACTGATCGACAAGAACGGCGACACGTTGGAAAAATACGTCTACCAGCACGCCGCCCACTGGGGCCTGCCGGAGGTGTTCATCGCCTGGCTCAAGGCCGAAAACGCGTTCTACAATACGCTGGTGGACCGTATCGTGCCGGGCTTTCCGCGCGACGAGGTGGAAACGCTGGAGGCAGAACTCGGATATCACGACCCGCTGATGGTCACGGGCGAGCTGTTCCATTTCCTCGTCATCGAGAAGCGCGATGACCAGCCCGAACTGGTGCTGCCGATGGCCGAGAAGGACGAGGGCACGATCATCGTTCCGGACGCCTCCGGCTACAAGGAGCGCAAGGTCGCCATTCTGAACGGCGCCCATACGGGCCTGTGCCCGCTGGCGTTGCTGTCGGGCACCGTGTCGGTAAAGCAGGCGATGGACAACCCGGCCGCGAACGCTTTCCTGAAGACCATGCTGGAACAGGAGATCATGCCGCATCTGTCGTTGCCGCCGGAAGAGTTGAAGGCGTTTTGCGACGAGGTGCTCCGCCGTTTTGCCAACCCCTTCATCCTGCATCGGTGGTACGATATCTCGCTCAACGGTCTGGCCAAGTTCCACACCCGTAACCTGCCGCGTTTCAAGGCGCACATGGCCGCGACGGGAGAACCGCCGCGCTGCATGACCCTGTCGCTGGCAGCGTGGCTTGCCTTCTACACAGGGGCGTTCAAAGTCCATGCGGACCTGCCTCCGCGGGATGCCGAGGACGTCGTCGCACGGATGGCGGAGATCGGCGCGCTGAAATCCAGCGATGGCGTCGAGAGCATGGTTCGGGCGTTTCTTGCGGACACGACCATTTGGGGCGAGTCGCTGGCCAGCGACGGCCTCGTGGCGGCCACGACGGAGGCCTATGCATTCCTGACAGAAGAACCGTTTACGCTCGATCGCCTGTCGGATTACTGATCGACCCAATCAGGGATGGCTGCCGCCCGACCCGGCGGCGGCCATCGCTCAAATGGAGCTTCCAGGCGGAGATTTCGGAGTTTCGAGCTCTTCCGGATGCGCCACGACCCAATTCAGAACGCCGCTGATATGGGTCCACATCGCGTGTTTCGCCGCATCCACATCGCGGGCGGCGATCCCGGCCAGCACTTGCGCGTGTTCCGCGCAGACCTCGGCGAGATCCTGCTGCCGCCAGACGCGCGCACGCACGGTCGGCCCGGACACCAGCTCCAGAAGCGATGTCAGGATCGGATTTCCGGCAATCTCCGCAAGGATCACGTGAAACCGTGTATCCGCTTCCATCATGGCATCGAAAGAGGCCGCTTGGGACAGTTCCCTATGGCAGGCATTCAGACGCTCCAGCTCGGCTTCGCTCCGCTTTGCGGCGGCGATGCCGGCAATGTGCAGCTCGATCATCCGCCGGATCTCGAGAAACCAGATCACCGCCTGCGGGCCCGACACGTCCACCGCGAAGCGCAGCGTCTCGATCATACGGGCCGGATCCAGATCCGAGATGTAGGTCCCGTCGCCCTGGCGCGCCTCGAGGATCCGCATCGCCTGCATGGCGCGAACCGCCTCCCGCAGTGAGTTGCGGGACAGGCCGAGTTGCGCGGCAAGTTCCGCTTCGACCGGAAGCCGGTCGCCCGGGCGTAGCTCCCCTGACCGGATCAGTTCCTGAACCAGCGAAATCGCGAGATCCACCTTGCTGTTGCTCATGCGCCGGACTTCCATTGCTGGCCTGTAGGAAATCCCTACAACGCGGCCGCAAGGAAGAAAACATCGGATGATTGTGCGCAACGCCCACACGCTCGCTGCGACAGGGGCTAAACAGCAAAAGGCCGGGGCGAATTCCACCCCGGCCTCGTTGCTCTTCCGACATCACCCGGTTTACCGGGCCCGCGAAGGGATGGTCACTTCAGATCGGCCACCGCGAGCATGTCCATATCGGTGAAGGCCATGTTGTCGCCCGCCATGGCCCAGCAGAAGGTATAGGCGCCGGTGCCGACCCCGGAGTGAATGGACCAGGGCGGGGAAAGCACGGCCTCCTCGCTCGCCATCACGATATGGCGGGTCTCCTGTGCCTCGCCCATGAGGTGGAACACACGCTGGCCCTCGGCCACGTCGAAATAGAGATAGGCCTCCATCCGACGGTCATGGGTATGCGCGGGCATCGTGTTCCAGACCGAACCGCTGTGAAGCTTGGTATAGCCCATCACTAGCTGGCAAGACTGGACGCCGGTTTCGTGGATGCACTGGTAGATTGTCCGGTCGTTCGAGGTCTCCGCCGAGCCGAGCTTCACCTCGTTGGCATCCTCCGGCTTGATCAGCGTGGTGGGGTAAGCCTTATGCGCGGGCGTGGACACGATGTAGAACCGGCCCGGACCGGCGAAACTCACCGGGCCCGCTCCGAGGCCGATATAGAGCATGTCGCCCCGGGCCAGCTCATAGCTTTCCCCGCCGGCGGTGACAGTGCCGGTCTCGCCGATATTCAGGATGCCGGCCTCGCGGCGGGCGAGCCAGGTCTCGGTGCCTGTTTCGGCCACCGCATCAAGCGTCAGCTCCTTGCCCGCGGGCACGGCACCGCCGACGATCATGCGGTCGTAATGGGTGTAGGTCAGGCGGATTTCACCCTCGGCGAACATCTCCGCCACATGGAACCGGTCGCGGATTCCCGCGGTGTCGAGCCCTTTGGCGGTCTCGGGATCGGTGGCGTAGAGCGTGGTTACAGTCAGCATTTTGGGGGCCTTATCAGAGAAAGTCGTCTCGGCGAGGGGTGAAGGTGTCGATGAGCTGGCCTGCCTTCAGGCAGGTGCAGCCGTGCTCGGCATTCGAGGGAATGACGAAACTGTCCCCCGGTCCGACTTCGAAGCTCTCTCCGGCGACGGAAAACCGAAACCGGCCGGAGCGGACATAGGTCGATTGCACATGCGGGTGGCTGTGCAGCGCGCCTTCGCCGCCCTCGGCAAAGGTGAAGGCGACGACCATCAGCTCCGGCGCTTCCGACAGCACCTGCCGTTTCACGCCGCTTCCGGCATCGATTTCAGGGAAATCTTGAAGCATCGATACTTCCTCAGCGGAACAGGGCGGGCAGCCAGAGCGACAGCGCCGGGATGAAGGTTACGAGCAGCAGGGTGAATACGGCCGCGGCATAGAAGGGGCCGATGGAGCGCATCACCTGCCAGATCGAGATCTTGCCGACCGCGCAGCCGACGAAAAGCACGGTTCCGACGGGTGGCGTGCAGAGGCCGATACCGAGGTTCAGGATCAGGATGATACCGAAATGCACCGGGTCCACTCCGAAGGCCATGGCGACCGGCAGGAAGATCGGCGTCGTGATGACGATCAGCGGCGACATGTCCATGAAGGTGCCGAGTACAAGCAGGGTGATGTTGATCAGGAGCAGCACGATGATCGGGTTGTCGGAGATGCCCTGCATGAACTCCACCAGTGTGGCGGGGATCCTCAGGTAGGCAAGCAGCCAGCCGAAGCCCGCCGCGCAGCCGATCACCAGCAACACCATCGCGGTCGTGCGGACGGCCCCGATCGTGGCGCCGACGAAGGCCTCCCACGACAATGTACGGTAGGCGATGAAGGTCGCGAAGAGCGCGTAGACAACGGCGATACAGGAGGATTCGGAGGCGGTGAAGATACCGGAGCGCACGCCGCCGAAGATGATCGCCACGAGGACCAGGCCGGGCAAGGCGTTGATGAACAGGCGTCCAACCATGTTCCAGCCTTCGAACGGTTCGGTCGGATAGTCGCGGCGGCGGGCCATGATCCAGGCCGCAACCATCAGCGAGCAGGCGAGGATGAAGCCCGGAATGATGCCGGCGGTGAAGAGGTCGGCGATGGAGAGTTTGCCGCCCGCCGAGATCGAGTAGATGATCAGGTTGTGCGAGGGCGGTAGCATCAGCGAGATCATTGACGAGGTGACGGTGACTGCCACGGCATAGTCGACATCATATCCACGCTTTTCCATCTGGCCGATCATGATGCCGCCGATGGCGGAGGTATCGGCCGCGGCGGAGCCGGAGATGCCGCCGAACATGACGGATGTCAGGATGTTCACCTGACCCAGGCCGCCCTTGAAGTGGCCTACCATCGAGCCTGCGAGCGCCACGAGCCTTCGGGCGATGTCGCCGCGAACCATCAGTTCGCCGGCATAGATGAAGAAGGGGATCGCCATCAGGGCGAAGACCGAGACGCCCGAGTTCAGGCGCTGGAAGATCACGACCGGCGGCAGGTCCAGATAGACCACGGTCGCGAAGGAAGCCACGCCGAGGCAGAAGGCGATGGGCGTTCCGATGAACAACAGGAAAACGAAGGTGCCGAAGAGGATCCAGTATTCCATCAGCCTTTCTCCTCAATTCGGTTAGCTGGCACGAGGCCATTCAGTTCGTCCTCGTCGATCGTTTCGCCGAAGCGCGCGGTGGGCATACCGGCGGCGCGACGGGCAAGGCGTTCGACAGAGAAGATGATCAACAAGAAACCTCCGCCAACCAGGGGCAGGAAGTCGAAAGCGCCCGAGATTCCGAGCGAGGGGATCGTGTTTCCGGCAGTCTTTGCGATAAGTTGGCTTCCGTACCAGATCATGCCGAACCCGAAGGCGACGACGACGCAATCGGAGATCGAGTAGAGCCAGACCTTCACCCGCATCGGCAAGACCATCAGGAACACGTCGAACGAGAGGTGATAGCCTTCGCGCACGCCGACGGCGGCGCCAAGGAAGATGAACCAGCCCATCACCATGACGGAGCCGGGTTCAGTCCAGATGATGCTGTCATTGAGGACATAACGCCAGAAGACCTGGGCTGCGATCATCGCGGTCATGATGACCAGCCCGGCTCCGGATACATAGAGCGCGATGCTACCGATGATACTCGTGACTCTCGCCACAGAACGCATGAATTCCTGCATACCAATCTCCTGCAGTCGAAGAAGCGGCGGTCGAAGTGACCGCCGCGCCCGATTTTATCTCATTCCACCGCTTGGATGCGGGCCACGAGATCTTTCAGTTTCTCGTCGGTGACGTATTTCTCGTAGACCGGGGCCATGGCCTCGATGAACGGCGTCTTGTCGATATCGGTGATGATCTCGTTGCCGGCGGCGCGGACCTTCTCTTCGGAGGCGGCTTCGCGATCAGCCCAGAGCTTGCGCTGTACGGCAGTGGATTCCTTGGCGGCTTCCATCACCAGCTTCTGGTCTTCCTCGGAGAGTTTCTCCCAGGAGGCTTTCGACATCACCAGAACTTCCGGCACCATCAGGTGCTGGTCAAGCGTGTAGTAGCCGGCGACCTCGAAGTGACCGGAGGACTCGTAGGACGGCCAGTTGTTCTCGGCGCCGTCGATAACACCGGTCTGGATGCCGCTGTAAACCTCGCCATAGGGCATCGGCGTGGCGTTGGCGCCAAGCGCGCCGACCATGTCGACGAAGAGGTCCGACTGCATGACGCGGAACTTCATGCCGGCCAGGTCTTCCATCGAAGTGATCGGTTTCTGGCTGTTGTAGAAGCTGCGCGAACCGGCGTCGTAGGAGGTCAGCGCGATCAGGTCGTGATCGGAGAAGGCACCGAGGATCTCCGCACCAATATCGCCGTCCATCACCTTGTGCATGTGATCAACCGAGCGGAAGATATAAGGCAGCGAGGGGATCTGGCTTTCGGGGATGATGTTGTTGAACGGCCCGAAGGAGACGCGGTTGAGATCGATGACGCCGAACTGGGTCTGTTCGATCGTGTCCTTCTCTTCGCCAAGCTGGGCGGAGTGGAACATCTCGACGCAGATCCGACCATCGGTCTTTTCTTCAAGCATCTTGCCCATGGCCTTGACGCCCTCGACCGTCGGATAACCATCGGGGTGGGTGTCGGCTGCCTTGAGGGTGATTTCGCAGGCGATCGAGGCCGAGGCCATCGCGACGCTTGCAAGCAGGGCGGCGGTTACAGTCTTGAGCATTGTGGGTTCCTCCCGTTGGGTTGCTCTTCAGAGTTTGTAGGCTTGTTTGACAAGCCTGTAGGCAAGGTCTTGGGCGACCTCGAAAGCTTCGTCCTCGGCCAGCCGCCCGGTGCGGACCAGCGTGGCGAGGTATGCGCTGTCCACCCGCCGCGCGACGTCGTGCCGGGCGGGAATGGAGCAGAAGGCGCGGGTGTCGTCGTTGAAACCGACCGTATTGTAGAAACCGGCGGTCTCCGTCGTCATCTCCCGGAAACGCCGCATTCCTTCGGCGCTGTCATGGAACCACCATGCCGGGCCGAGGCGCAGCGCAGGATAGACACCGGCCAGCGGCGCAAGCTCGCGGGCATAGGTTGTCTCGTCCAGCGTGAAGAGGATGATCGTGAGGTTCGGTTCGGTGCCGACAGCGTCGAGCATCGGTTTGAGCGCTGCGACGTAATCCGTGCGACCGGGAATATCGAAGCCCTTGTCGCGACCGAAGAGTTCCATCATCGGTGCGGAATGGTTGCGCCGGGAGCCCGGGTGAATCTGAAGCACCAACCCGTCGTCAAGACTCATGCGCGCCATCTCGGTCAACATGTGACCGCGGAAGGCATCGGCCTCCTCGGGCGTGCACGTTCCTTTCAGGGCTTTTTCGAACAGCGCCACCGCCTCGGATCGGGGGAGATTCTCGGTCCGCGCTGTTGCGTGGCCATGATCCGAGGAGGTGGCGCCGAACTCCTTGAAATACGCCCGACGAATGCGGTGCGCTTCAAGGTAGCCGTCCCAGGTGGTGGCGTCGGTGCCGGCGAGCGCGCCAAGCTTTTCGATGTTCTCCGCAAAGCCCTCGAACTCGGGATCCACGACCGGGTCCGGCCGGTATGCGGTCACCACGTTGCCGTTCCAGTCACTGTCGCGGATCATCTTGTGCCAGCGCAGATCGTCGAGCGGGCTTTCCGTTGTTGCGATAGTCTCGATGCCAAAACGGTCGAACAGGGCGCGGGGGCGGAATTCCGGCTTCGCCAGGCAATCCGAGATGTGGTCATAGAAGGCATCCGCGGTATCGGGCCCGAACCTGCCGGTCAGGCCAAAGACCTCTCGGAAGGAATGGTCCAGCCACATCCGCGAGGGCGTTCCGCGAAACAGGTGAAAGTTCTCGGCGAAGAGGCGCCAGATTTTCCGGCCGTCGGTCTCGACCCGGGTGCCATCTGCATGCGGCACGCCCAGGGCGTCGAGCGAGACCCCTTGCGAAAACAGCATCCGGAACACGTAGTGGTCCGGCGTCACGAACAGCTGCGCGGGATCGGGAAAGGCCGCGTTCTCTGCATACCACCGCGGATCGGTGTGCCCGTGCGGGCTGACGATCGGCAGGTCTTTCACGGTCGAATAGATCTCTGCGGAAAGGCTTCGTACGGACGGCTCAGTCGGGAACAGTCGGTACTTGTCAAGTTCGGGCATGGGTGAATCGCTCCCTGCGAATCCGCGCTAGCAGACAAGTGTTGATCGCTAGTCTGCTAATATGCTAGATGCTCAAACCAGTCAACTGCGGTGTATGCCAATGCCCTTCAAGCCGAACCCCATGTCGCTTGATCCAGTATCGCGTCCCAAAGTTTCGGATCAGGTATATGCGGCACTCCACGCGCAGATCGTGGACCTTTCGCTCCCACCCGGAACCCGGATGTCGGAACTGGACGTCGCCCGGGCTGTTGGGGTCTCCCGACAACCGGTAAGAGACGCCTTTTATCGCTTGGCGCAGCAGGGGTTCGTCGACATTCAGCCGCAGCGCGCCACTAGCGTCAGCCCGATCTCCGTCGAACGTGTCATGCAGGCCCGGTTTGTTCGGACGGCCGTGGAAGTGGAGACCATAAAAGCCGCCAGCCGGAAGGTGACGGAGGCGGACCTGCAGCGGTTGCGCGAGACGCTCGAGCAGCAAGTCGCGGCGGTGAACAATGACGAAAAGTCGCGGTTTCACGCCCTGGATGACGGCTTCCACCAAGAGATCTGCATGATTTCCGGCCACTCCTATGCATGGCAGATCATCAGCGAGAACAAGGCCCATCTCGACCGCGCGCGCCTTCTGTCCTTGTCGTTCAATCTCGAACAGACACTCGAGGAACATTTGAGAATCATGACGGCTCTCGAGGAAAGCAACCCGGAGGAATGTGAAAAACGGATGCGCCGCCATCTGTCACGCCTCGTGGAAGAGATCGGGCGGATCCAGCAAGAGAACCCGAGCTACTTCTCGGTCTGATCCAGTCGCACAATGGCAATAGCCCTGTCAGGGGGCGCTGTTTGTGGCGGGACGCGACCGGTTCAAATACCTTCGAAGCACTCCGGATTTCGCCTGCACGAACGCGGGATAGGGATCCCCCAACGACTCGGCGAACGGTTGCGCCCTTGTAGCGACCAGTTCGAATCCGTCTGTCCCCATACAAACCGGAACGCGCAATATTGAATGCCCACGTGTTGAGCAGGTTTGCGTAGAGCTGCCCAATCTCCTCGCAAACCCGAGGCCCGGCAAACATATTTCTCGGCGGATCGAAACGCGGCGGCCTGCGGCCGAGGCCCTACCAGGCTGAAATAAAATAAAAAATTCTACCGCCCTTGGGCTTCCTTCGATTTCCACCGCTTGGATACGGACCGCCCGAGGTTGACACATTGTTTGGAGGATTTACGGTGATTAAACGATTTTTCACATTCCCCAAACGGCGACACAGCGATTCTCCCCATGCAGCCGAGACTGAAAGAAATCGCAAAGGCACTCGGCGTTTCCACGGCGACCGTCTCCAATGTGCTCTCGGGCAAGGGCCGCGTGTCCGATGAAACCCGCAAGCTCGTCAGCGAAAAGATCCGCGAGGTCGGATACCGCCCCGGCGGGCCTGGCCGCGCCTTGCGCACCGGGCGGAGCGGCGTTCTGGGCTTGGTGCTTCCGGACATCTCGAACCCGCTTTTCCCCGCCCTGGCGCAAGCGATCGAAACCGCGGCCGAGCGCTCGGGGCAAGGCATCCTGATCGCGGATTCACACGCGGATCCCGGCGCCCAGGCCGAGGCATTGCAACGGATGATCCAGCGCGGCGCCGACGGGATCATCATCGTGCCGTGCCGCGGCACGCAGGTCAGCGACCTCCCCCTGCCGGCCGTGGTCATCGATTCCGCCTCGACCCCTGGAAACTGCGTCTGTTCCGACCACCAGCGTGGCGGGCAACAGGCGGTCGAGCACCTGCTGGATCTCGGGCACAGGAAGTTTGCCCTGCTTGGCCAGAGCCGTCGTTCCTCGGTGCAGTCCGACCGAATTGCCGGGATGCAGGCAGCCCTTGCTGCCGGTGCGCACGCCGAAACCTTCTGGTTGGAGGATGGCACACCCGATTTCGCGGAACTGGCCCGGCGCGGTACCACCGCCATTATTGCGACCTCTGACCTGCATGCGCTGACGGCCCTCACGCGGCTACAAGACGCCGGACTCTCGGTGCCCGGTGATGTCAGCGTGATCGGTTTCGACGATCTCAGCTTCTCCGCGCGCATCACGCCGGGCCTGACGACGCTCGCACAGAACATGCCGGAAATCGCCGCCAAGGCGGTTGCGCACCTTTCGCTTCAACTCGAAAGCGCCCCCCTGCCGATGGCTCGGCTGGTGCCGATGGAGTTGGTGGTGCGCGGCTCCACGGGCCCGGCACCAGACTTTCCACCCCGCAAAAAACCAAGCCCCCAACAAGGAGACGTAACGACATGAAGACCCTGGTACTGGCTGGTGTTTCGACGCTGGCGCTCTCGGCCGCGGCAATGGCCGCCGACAAGACCCTGACCATCTCGGTCTATTCCTTCTCCCAGGACGAGTTCAAGGAACTGGTCTACGACCCCTTCGAGAGGATCTGCGGCTGCGAGATCGTCGTGGAGACCGGCAACTCGATCGAGCGCATGGCCAAGATCGAGGCCAACAAGGACGCCCCCGTGATCGACATGGCGGTGCTCTCCACCCATGACGCGCTCGGCGCCGCCCGCAATGGCCTGCTGCAGCCGATCGACGTTTCCGCGCTGTCGAATTACGACAAGCTCTACGACATCGCCAAGGACCCGCTCGGCGACAATATGGGCGTCGGCTACACGTTCTATGCCACCTCCATCGCCTATCGCTCCGACAAGGTGACGGTAGATAGCTGGGCCGACCTGCTGTCGCCGGAACTGGCGGGCAACGTGGCGCTGCCCGATGTCACCACCAACCAGGGCCCGCCGGCGCTCTACATGATCGGCAAGGCGATGGGCGACACCGACAGCTCGCTGACGACGCCCATCGAGGCCGTTGGCGAGAAGGCCGATGACATCGTCACCTTCTATGTCCGGTCTTCCCAGCTTGCGCAGCTGATGCAGCAGGAAGAGATCTGGGCCGCCCCGGTGGGCCGCTTCGCCTGGGGCCGGTTCAAGGATAACGGGCTGCCGATGGCCTGGGCCGAACCCAAGGAAGGCCAGACCGGCGGCATGAACGTGATGGTCATGACCGCCAATAACGGCAACGAGGAACTGGCGCTGCAATTCATGGATTTCTGGCTCTCCACCGAGATCCAGACCGCGCTTGCAAATGCGCTGATCGACAGCCCGGCCAATTCCGAGGTCGTCGTCTCCGACGAGGTTGCCGCCAACCTGACCTACGGCGCCGAGACCGTGGAGCAACTCGACCTGCTCGACCCGGCCACCATTCTCGACAAGCGCGAGAGCTGGCTGGAACAGTGGAACACCAAGGTGATGAAGTAACTCCATGTTCGAAAACCGGGCAATCGGTCTGGCCCTGGTCCTGCCCGCGGCGATCTTCGCCGCGGCGCTTTTCCTGCTGCCGGTCGGCATCCTCCTCTCCGAAGCCTTCCAGACCGAGTCGGGCTGGTCGGTGTCGGCCTATGGCGAATTCTTCGCCTCTCCCCGCAACCAGACGGTGTTTTTCCGCACGCTGAAACTGGCCTCGCTCGTCGCCGGCGTCTCCGCCGTGATCGGCTACGCGGCCGCCTTCGCCATCGTCAACCTGCCGGCCTCCTCGCGCGGACGCATGTTCGGGCTGGTCACGCTGCCGCTGATGATCTCGCCCGTCGCGCGCACCTATGCCTGGCTGGTGATCCTCGGGCGCACCGGCTTCGTCAACAAGATCCTGGTCGATCTCGGCATCACCGAAACGCCGATAAGGATCCTTTTCACCGAAACCGCCGTCTTCATCGGCCTGCTGCAACTCTTCCTGCCGCTGATGATCATCTCGCTGGTCTCCGCGATGGAGAACATGCCGCGCGACGCCGTTCCCGCCGCCCGCATCCTCGGCGCCAACTGGCTGCAGGTTTTCGTCCGCGTGATCCTGCCACTCACACGCGAAGGGCTGGTGATCGGCGGCACGCTGGTCTTCACCGGATCCATGACCGCCTATATCACGCCGGCCATCCTCGGCGGCTCGAAAGTGCTCATGCTGGAAACACTGCTCTACCAGCGCGTGACCGTGGCCAACGATTTCGTCTCCGCCTCGGTCATCGCCATGATCCTGATCGTCATGAGCTTCTCTGCCAACCTGCTGCTCAAGCGGCTCGCCACAGCGAGGAAATCCCGATGAACAGCCGCCTTAGCACGTGGATCATCCTCGGCCTGACACTCACCTTCCTGATCGGGCCGTTCCTGATCATCATCGCCGCCGCGCTCTCGGCGGGCAACAACCTGGCCTTCCCGCCTCAGGGGCTCTCGCTCAAGTGGTTCATCAAGGTCTTCGAGGTGGAAAGCTTCCGCGCCAGCTTCGGCGTCTCGATATTCCTCGCCATCTTCGGCACGCTGGCCGCACTGGTGCTCGGCGTTCCGGCCGCCTACGCGATGACCCGCTACCGGGTTCCCGGCGCCGAGACGGTCAAGCTCATCGTCTCGTCTCCGATCATCGTGCCCGGCATCATCGTCGGCCTCGCGCTGCTGCAATATCTCGTCATCCCGCTCGGTGTCGGGATCGGCCCGGCGCTCTTCCTCGCCCATACCGCACTGATCCTGCCCTACGCGGTCCGCGTCGTCTCGGCCTCAATGGAGAACCTGCGCGTGGACATGGAGGAGGCTGCGTTATTGCTCGGATGCAACCGTTTCGGCGCCTTCCGCCGCATCGTGCTGCCCAATATTCGCGGTGGCGTGCTTGCGGCCTTCATCCTCGGCTTCGTCACCTCCTTCAACCAGGTGCCGGTGTCGCTTTTCCTGTCCGGGCCCGGGCTGCGCACGCTGCCCATCGACATGATCGCCTACATGGAAATCAACTATGACCCGTCGGTCGCGGCCCTTTCGGCGCTGCTGGCCTTCATGTCGGTCGGCATCGTTTTTGCCGCCGAACGCTTTATCGGATTGTCCCGCTATGTCTGACTACGTCTCCCTCAAGGATCTGACGCTCGCCTATGACAAGACCGTCGCCGTGGATCGGCTCAACCTCGACATCCACAAGGGCGAGTTGATCGCGCTGCTGGGCCCGTCGGGCTGCGGCAAGACCACGACCATGCGCGCCATTGCCGGTCTGCTCACCCCGCGCAGCGGCACGGTTCATATCGACGGGCGCGATGTCACCCGCATGCCGCCCAGCCGCCGCGAGGTTGGCCTCGTGTTCCAGTCCTACGCGCTTTTCCCGCATCTCAGCGTCTTCGAGAATGTCGCCTTCGGGCTGCGCCTACGCCGCGAGCCGGACCTGAAAACCAAGGTGATGGATGGGCTGGCGACGGTCGGCCTCACCGAGTTCGCTGACCGGCAGCCTGCCGACCTCTCCGGCGGACAGCAGCAGCGCGTGTCGCTCGCCCGCTCGCTGGTCATGCATCCCAAGGTGCTGCTGCTGGACGAGCCGCTTTCGAACCTCGATGCCCGCCTGCGGCTGGAGATGCGGACCGAGTTGCAGCGCGTGCAGCGCGAGACCGGCATCACCATGGTCTTCGTCACCCATGACCAGGCCGAGGCGCTGGCGCTGGCCGACCGGATCGTGCTCATGCGCAACGGGGCGATCGAGCAGATCGGCTCTGCCGAGGAGATCTACAACGCGCCGGTCTCCGGCTTTGCCGCCGACTTCATGGGGTTCGAGACTATCCTGCCGGGCGAGACCGGCGGCGGTTTGGCATGGCGGCCGGGAGCGGTCGTTCTGGGCCACGGGCCGCATCAGGGCGAGATCCGCGGCGCGTCCTTTGCCGGCGAACGCCGCGAATACGTGCTCGAAAGCGCCTTCGGCACGATCAAGGCGGATGTGCCCGTGTCCGAGACCCGTTTCGAAATCGGTCAGCAAGTAGCCTTCGATCTGCCGCGCGAGAGCGCGGTGGAACTGGCGCGGATCGACTGATGGGCATCTGGATCGACACCGACATGGGGGGCGACGATCTCTTCGCGATCCTGCTCGCCATGCGCGCGAAGGACGTGGACGGGATTTCGCTGAGCTTCGGCAATGCCCCCCTGCCGCAGGTCCGCGCCAATGCGGCCGGGGCCGCTGAGGCCTTTGGCTGGCGGGTGCCGGTTCATTCCGGGGCCGACAGATCCATCCTCGGCACGGTCACCACGGCACAATACGCGCTTGGATCGACCGGCATCCCGACCCGTGGCGCAAGACTGCCAGCGGCGCAGGCCGATCACGGCGACGCCTTGCCTGCGCTCGCAGACTGGCTCGCAGATGAGACCGAAGCGGAGATACTCGCCCTCGGCCCGCTCACCAATCTTGCGATCCTCGTACTTGCCCGCCCGGACCTTCTCCACCGGATCGGCCGTGTCACCTGGATGGGCGGGGCGATCGGGCGCGGCAATCATACCGCCTCCGCCGAGTTCAACGCCGCCGCAGACCCGGAGGCGATTGCCATCCTGCTCGCCCGGAACGTGCCGATCACGATGGTCGATCTCGAGGCCTGTCGCAGGGTAGAGATTGTCGAGGCGGATGTTGCAGCCACCAACTGCACGCCGCTGCTGCGCGACCTGCTAGGCGGCTATCTCGATATCGCGTTGAGCCGGGGCCGCCCGGCCATGGCGCTCTACGATCCGGTCGCCGTGGCCCTTCTGGCCGCTCCCGAGCTTTTCACCACTACGCCTGCGGAAGTCACCGTCGAACTGGCCGGAGCGCTCACCCGTGGCCGCACCATCGTCGATCAACGCGCCCCTCAGCGTGCCAACGCCCGTATCGTGCAGGATCTGGACGCCGCCGCCGTGAAGGCGCTCTGCCTCTCCGCGCTGGAGGACCATCCATGACCCCGGAACCACAGGACCTGAACAATGCCGAGCTGCGTGACCAAGCCGTCGCCGCGGCGCGGGGCGATGCCGCTTTCGACCGGTTGATCCGGGGCGCAACGCTGGCCGATGTGGTCACGGGAGAGCTGCGCCCTGCCGATATCGGTCTCGTCGGACCGCTCATCGCCTCCGTCCACCCGACCGGACAGCGCGAGGATGCCACGGAGATCATCGACGCCACCGGGCTCATCGCCGCGCCCGGGCTGATCGATACGCATATGCATGTCGAAAGCTCCATGGTCACGCCGGAGACCTATGCCCGCGCCGTCCTGCCGCGCGGCGTCACGACGATCGTCTGGGATCCTCATGAATTCGGCAATGTCGCGGGGCTGGCCGGTGTCGACTATGCGCTGGACTGCGCCGCCCGCGCCGCGCTCCGCATCCTGCCGCTCGCCCCCTCCTGCGTGCCCTCCGCGCCCGGCTACGAGACCGCCGGGGCCGATTTCGACGCGCGGGTGATCGAGCGGATGCTGGCGCTACCCGGCATCCACGGGCTGGCCGAGGTGATGGACATGCGCGCGGTGACCGCCCGCACGGAGCGGATGCGCGGCATCGTGCAATCCGGGTTGAGCTCCGGCAAGCTCGTTTGCGGCCATGCCCGCAGCCTTTCCGGCGCAGCGCTTCAGGCCTATGCCGCCACCGGCATCAGCTCGGATCACGAGATCACATCGGCCGAAGACCTGCTGGAAAAGATTCGCGCCGGGCTGACAATCGAGTTGCGCGGATCGCACCCCTACCTGCTGCCGGAGTTCGCGGCGGCATTGCAGTCCCTGCCGCAGATGCCGCCGACGGTGACGCTCTGCTCCGATGATGTTTTCCCGGACAACCTGCTGGACACCGGTGCCGTCGACGAGATGCTGCGCCGCATAATCGCCCACGGGCTCGACCCGATGCGCGCACTGCAGGCGGCAACGCTCAACGCCGCAATCCGCATCGAGCGCCGCGATATCGGCCTGATCGGTCCCGGCAAACGTGCCGACATCATCCTGCTGGAAGACCTGAAAACGGTCCGCGTCCGGCAAGTCCTGCGCAACGGAACTCCCCTTGGCGAGACTGGCGCCGCCTCCCGTTTCCCCGACGCCTTCCTCGACACCTGCGCCCTCCCGAACTTCACACCCAGCGACTTCACCGTTCCAGCCGAGGGCCCGACCGTCCGCCTCACAACCATCTCCCGCCCCCGCTTCACCGAGTGGGGCGAGGTGTCGGCAGAGGTGAAAGATGGCGTGATCGTTCCGCCGGAGGGCACCACGATGATCGCGGTCATCAATCGCCACGGCGGCGATACGGCGCCGAAAGTCGGGTTCCTGCAAGGCTGGGGCCAGTGGAACGGCGCTTTCGCGACAAGCGTCAGCCATGATAGCCACAACCTCACCATCTTCGGTAGCACGTCCGAAGACATGGCCGCCGCCGCCAACGCGGTGATCGCGGCGCGGGGCGGTATGGCCGTGGCACAGCACGGCGAAGCAATCGCCACGCTGCCCCTGCCGGTGGCCGGCCTCGTCTCCGATGCGCCACTGGCGCAGGTCGCGGCGGAATTCGCTGCCGTTCGGACCGCGATGGAACGTGTCGTAGAGTGGGAGCCGCCATACCTGACATTAAAGGCGCTGGTCGGCGCGACCCTTGCCTGCAATGCCGGCCCGCACCAGACCGATCTCGGCATCGCGGATTCCCATGCCGGAATCCTGCGCCCCTCGCCAATCCTGTCCGAAAGCTCAGGCTGACAGCGCCCGCCGCGCCACCTCGGCCCAGAAGGCAACGCCCGTCGCGATAGCGGCGTCGTTGAAATCATAGCCGGTATTGTGGTGCAACGCCCCGTCCACGGCCGGCCCGTTGCCAAGCCAGACATAGGCGCCCGGCACCTCCTGCCCGAAAAAGGCGAAATCGTCCCCCGCGGTCGAGGGCGGGAAATCCTCGCGCACGCCGCCATGTGCCACCGCCTGCGCCGCTGCCAGTGCCACCGCCGTGGCGCTCGCATCGTTGACCACCGGCGGGATGCGTCGGATGAAGGTGTATTCCGCCTCGACGCCCATGGCCTGCGCGATACCTTTGGCCAACCGTCCGATCTCGGTTTCCAACTGGTCCCGTACTTCCGGGGTATAGGCCCGGGCCGTGCCACCGATTTCGACGAAATCCGGGATCACGTTCAACGCTTCCGGATCGCCAGCCGCGACCGAACAGGCGCTGACCACAGCCGGTTGCAGCGGATCGACCACCCGCCCCGGAATGGTCTGCAGCGCCGCAAGGAAATGCCCCGCCGCCGTTACCGGGTCGCGCCCCAGATGCGGCTTCGCCCCGTGGGTTCCGACCCCGCGCAACGTCACCCGCCAGCTATCGGAGGAAGCAAGCTGCGGCCCGTCCACAACGGCCATCTCGTCCACCCCCAGCCCCGGCATGTTGTGCAGGCCAAAGACCATGTCGCAGGGAAATTGCTCGAACAGGCCTGCTTCGACCATCGCCCGCGCGCCGCCACGCCCTTCCTCAGCCGGTTGGAAGATGAAATACACGTTGCCTTCGGGCGGATCGGCCGCCAGTGCCGCCGCCGCGCCGAGCAGCATCACCGTGTGTCCGTCATGCCCGCAGGCATGCATCTTCCCGGACGCGGTGGAGACCCAGGGCGGCGTTCCTGTCTCGGGCATGGCCAGCGCGTCCATATCGGCGCGCAACCCCACGGCCCCTGCCCCGCCACCACGCAGCGCCCCGACCACGCCGGTGCCCGCGATCCCTTCCGTAACCTCCAGCCCTAGATCGCGTAAGAAAGCGGCAACAATCCCCGCAGTGCGCGTTTCCTCGAAACCAAGCTCGGGATGGGCATGCAGGTCTCGCCGGATTTCGGTCAGGCGCGGAAGGTCGATGGACGCTGGATCAATCATGGCGCTATAGGTAGCCATCTCTTCCGGGTTTGAACAGGATGTACATGATGGAACCGCATGAATTCTGGCAGGAAATCCACCCGCCCGAGGATGCCGTCCCTCCCCCCTGGCAAGACCGCTTTCCCGCCGAACTGCCGGACGGGCGCATCCTGTTCCTGCCGATCCGCGCCCTGGGGGATACCGGCACCGGAATTGCGTCGCTGATCCTCAACCAGGCCGGTTTCGCGGTCGAAACAACACTTGCCGATTCCCTCGCGGCGCGCCTTTCACCCCTGGATATCGACGTTGTCGTGGGCTTGCCCACGCTTGGCCTGTCGCTCGCGCGGGCCGTTGCCGAACGGCTCGGCCATGCGCGCTACATCCCTTTGGGGACGTCCCGCAAGTTCTGGTATCGCGACGAGCTTTCGGTGCCGCTCAGCTCGATCACCAGCCCCGACACCGTCAAGCGGCTCTATTTCGACCCCCGCCTGCTGCCGCTGCTCGAGGGAGCGAGGATCGCCCTGATCGATGACGTCATCAGCACCGGAACCTCGATTTCGGCCGGGCTCGACCTGCTGCAACTGGTCGGCCACCGGCCAGAGGCAATCGGCACCGCGATGCTGCAGACCTCGCGTTGGAATGAAACGTTGTGCGTCGAGCGGGGAATAGACGCGAACCGTGTTCACGGGGTGATCCAGACGCCGCTCCTCCAAGCCACGGCCGACGGATGGCGGCGTCAGAAACCTCAGTAGTGCTTCACTCCGTCTTGCCGTCCGGACGCCGCCGGAATGGTGTCGGACATCCCCCTCCGGGGTTTGGGTCGCGCCGCAGCGCAAAAGGTCCTTCCTGTCGTGGATCATTCGCTTGAAACCCAGGGCCGTTTTTCCGGCTCGACACCTTCCATCAGCAACCAACCGCCACAGCCACGATGCCAGATGCCGCCCTGGCCAGCGCCCGATGCCTCGACGGTGCTTGCCCGTTCGGACCTTAAGGTCAGCGGCCGATTGGCACGGGAAATCTGCGCGCGAACACCTGCAAGCCGGTTTTGTACCCTGCATTCAGAACGCAGCGCCGGGAATTTCGGGTCCGAAGCTGACCTTTCTGATCGCCGATCCCGAGCGAACGGTCTTGCCGTAAGCCACCTGTCTCAAAGACTTGGCGTGTCCGCCCCCCCTGCCGAGCACTCCCTCTCAGATGCCATCCATCCGGGATTCTCTTGCCGAGCAAACCGGACAGTCCGGCTGCCGCGGAAGCTCCATTTCCTGCCACTCGGCCGCGAGTGCATCATAGAGCAGGAGCCGCCCGGTGAGCGCGCTTCGGCCTCTCACCAACAGGTGCAGCACTTCGGCCGCCTGCATGGAACCGATCGTACCAGTGAGCGGCGCGAACACACCGAGGCTCGCACAGCGATCCTCGTAGACAGGGCTGTCTTCCGGAAACAGGCACGCGTAGCAGGGAGAGCTTTCCTGCCGCGGATCGTAAACGGACATCTGGCCGGCAAACCGGATTGCCGCGCCACTGACAAAGGGTTTGCCCAGCGCGAAGCACGCCCGGTTCACGGCATGCCGGGTCGAGAAATTGTCACTCGCCTCAACGACCACGTCCGCCTGGCGGACAAGCTCCGGAAGCTACTCCGGCCCGACGCGCGCCGGAACCGCGTTCACATGGCAATCCGGGTTGAGACTGGCGACCGCGATCCGGCTCGACTCGGCCTTGTTCATGCCTATCCGCGCCTCGCGGTGCAGAGTTTGGCGCTGAAGGTTTGTCATGTCGACGTCATCGCCATCGCAGATGGTGAGCTGTCCGACCCCTGCCCCCGCCAGGTAGGTCGCGACCGGAGACCCCAACCCGCCGGCGCCAATGACGAGGACATGGCCGGAGAGAATCCGCTCCTGCCCCTCGATTTCGATGTCCTTGAGGAGAATATGGCGGCTGTACCGCAACAGTTGGCGATCATCCATGGGGCACTTCCTGAGTCAACCTCCCCCGCGGCGCATGGCCAGATCCATGCGTTTCAGCAACGCCTTGCGTTCCTCCTGGGTTCCGCCGGTGAAGCGGAGCCGCGCGGTGAGAGTCGGCAAGCGCATCAGCGCGATCACCCGATCGGGGCCCGGCTCAAGCTGTATCTCGAGGCGCGCCCGGTCGTCCGTGACAACGAAATCGGTTGGACCGCCAGAAACGCCCTCGGGAAAGGAAAGCCGCAGGCCATGCGCATATTCCGCCAGGGTCGAGGAAACCTCGCGTTCCAGAAAGCTCAACGCATCCGACACGCCTATCCCCCGGCGACCGGTGGCCAGATCGCCAGCACTTCCCCGTCCTTGAGATCGCGCTGCGCCCGGTCCTCCGGCTTGATGAAAACGCCGTCGACCAGCACCAAATGCACCAGCCTGTCCGGCAAGTGGAAGCGTTCGATGATCGCGGCCACGGACTCGCCATCGCCGATGTCGATATCGATCTGGTTGGCCTGCGCTGCCGACGGCAGGTAGTCCGAAAGGCTCGCGAAGAGCTTCAGTTTTGCCTGCATCCTAACCTGCCAATGCGCCCGGTTGCTGCGCGCAGGCAAGATAGGCCTCGGACAGGCGCAGGGGTTCCTTCATCAGGACATCCTTCCATTTTCCCAAGGCCACCCTCCCTTGGATCAGCCCGCGTATTACGCCCACATGCTGCGTCAGGCCGATAGACGTCGCTCCGATCAGAACGTCGCCATCGAATTGCAGCGAGATGTAGCGGTGGCGTTCCGGGTCGGAGAGTTCGACACTCTCGCCCCCTTCCACGCCTTCCGATTGTCCGAAGGAGCCGGAAATCAGGCCGAGCGTGTCGAGCACGTTGATCGGAAGGACGCCGTGCATACGCGCGTCCCGACCGGCCATATTGAGCGCCGCGGCACGTGCTTCGTCCACCGCGTTGGGCTGAATGGCAGAGAAGAACGGCTTGCCAGTGAAAAGGTCGGGCGCCGCCACCACATCGCCCGCGGCAAAGATGTCGGGCACCGATGTCTCCATCCGGTCGTCGGTATGGATTCCGTCGGTGATGTCGATGCTGGTTCCTTCGAGGAACTCGACATTGGGCCGCACACCGGCCGAAATGATCACCGCGTGGCACGCAATCTTCTCGCCACTGGACAGGGTAACCGTCAGTTCGTCCTCGTCGGCATCGACAGACGCGGCGGCCGGTTCCGGTGTGTCCTCGTGACCGGTCAACTTCTCGATGACCGATTTCAGGAAAGACTTTTCCTCCGTCGGTTCCGGCGTATCCGCTTCGGTCAGATCGATGCGCTCGATCTTGGTGCTGGTGACGACGTTGATGCCTTTCTTCTGCACCCAGTCCTTGATCATGCCCCCGGCTTCGGTGGTCATCATGCGTGGCACCATGCGATCTCCGAGCTCGACGACCGTAAGATCCGTGCCGCGCAGGCTCAGGGCTTCCATGATGATGCAGCCGATGAACCCCGCCCCCAGTTGCACCACGTGAGCCCCCTGTTTTTGGGTCAGGGCGGCGATGTGGCGGGCATCGTCCAGCGTCCAGCAGGTATGGACGTTGGGCAGGTCGCCCCCCGGGATCGGCGGCAGGATTGGCCGCGCGCCGGTGGCGATAAGAAGCTTGTCATAGGTCTCGGTGCTGCCGTCCTCGAACTGGACGGTCTTGGTCGACGGATCGACCCCAGTGGCGCGCCCAACCTTCAGCTCGATCCCGAGCTTCTCGAAATGGCCTTCGGTCTTGCGCAGATAGGTGCCGGACTCGTCGATATTCTCTTCGAGCAGATAGGGGATCGCCATCCGGGAATAGGGAGGCTCGGGTTCTGCCCCGACAAGCGTGATCGAACAGGTCGGGTCGGTCTTGCGGATGGTCTCTGCCGCGACCACGCCGGCCGGGCCGTTCCCGAGGATGAGATGTTTCATGATTTCCTCTTATGCCTCGCTCCATGGGCAGAAAGGATTCATAGCCCAATCTGGCGGACGCTCCCCTTTCCGGAGGAAAGGGGAGCGTCCGCGTCCTTTTGGAAGTCTGCCTGCGGCTCGGGTCAGAGACCGAGACGCCCGAGCGTTTCCGCCTTGGGCTTGCCGTCGGCGTCCCATCCCCGAAGCTCGTAATACTCCGGCAGCATCTCCGGCACGCCGGACACCAGCCCCTTGGCCGGACCTTCCTTGGCCGGCTCGGTGGTCAGGCGCTCGGGCAGCTTGTCGTCGTCCTTGGTCAGCCCGGCTTCGAGGTTGAAAACCTTCTCCATGTTCCAGATCCGCTCACCGACCTCGCTGAGCTTCTCCAGCGACCAGTCGCCTCCGCAAGCGGCGTCGATCTGCGGCTGAATATCGGCCAGCGTCCAGGCGAAACTGG
Organism: Aliiruegeria lutimaris; assembly: GCF_900099935.1. Taxonomy (GTDB): domain Bacteria; phylum Pseudomonadota; class Alphaproteobacteria; order Rhodobacterales; family Rhodobacteraceae; genus Tropicimonas; species Tropicimonas lutimaris. Next base: position 60,350 of record NZ_FNEK01000021.1, read on the forward strand.
TGAAGATGCACAGGCCAGAGGCGTCGAAGGCCGCTGTCGCATCCTGGAACGCCATCACCAGACCCGGCTTGCCTTCGGTCGTCAGGGGGTCCGTCTTCTCCGGGATCCCCAGCACTTCCGAGGAAACCGTGTAGGACCGCAGGTGGCAGGCGCCCCGGTTGGACGTGGCATAGGTCAGGCCCATGCCTTGGATGGCGCGGGAATCGTAGGCGGGGAATTCCTGCCCCTTCACGCTCATCGACAGTTCCGGGCGCTGGTACTTTTCGCAAAGCCGCTTCGAGCCCAGCCCGATTTCCTTGCCGAACCCAACGCCGTTCGCGGTCATGTCCACGAGTTCGGCAAGCGCCTTGGCCGATCCGAAGGGCGCGGCAAGTCCGATGGTCTCGTCGTCAAGAACGCCGATTTCATAGAGTTCCATCACTGCGCCGATGGTGGCTCCGAACGAGATCGGGTCCATCCCCTGCTCGTTGCAGATCAGGTTGGCATATTGCAGCACCTCCAGGTCGCCGACCCCGTTGGCCGCACCGAGCGCCCAGGCCGCCTCGTATTCCAGGCCGCCAGAGGCGCCCCAATATTCGGGCTTGTTCACGACGGTGAAGTGTTCCTTGTCGAACTTCTGGCAGATACGACGGTCAATGGCGAAACGGAGAGCACGGAATGAATGTAGAGCGGTCGAAAAAACGAACGACGCTGGCTGATCGCGTCTATCATGTGCTCTACAGCCGCATCATCAACGGCGACTATCCGACCAACCAGAAACTGCCGCCCGAATCCACTCTGTCAGCGGAATTCGACGTCTCCCGGCCAGTCCTGCGGGCAGCGCTGGAGCGGCTGCGACAGGAAGACATGATCTATTCGAGGCAGGGCGCCGGCTCCTATGTCCGGGCGCACAAGACGATGCCGGTCGGATATGCGAAAGTCGAGACACTGGCCGATATCCAACGTTGTTACGAGTTCCGGCTCAACCTCGAAACCGAGGCTTGCGCGTTGGCCGCCGAGCGTCGGAATGATGCCTCGCTGTCGGAGATCGAGGCCTCGCTGGACCTTTTGCGCGATGCAACGGAATCCTTGCAGCATCGGGAAGACGCCGATTTTTCCTTCCATCTCAGCATATTGAAGGCCTCGAACAATCACTATTTCGAAGCCTCGCTGCGCGCCCTGCGTGAGCAGATCAATGTCGGCATGACCCTCCACGGAAACGCTATTATCACCGAGGGCACGGAAGGGCTGAGCCAGGTTCTCGACGAGCACCTCGGGATTTTCGAAGCCATCCGCCAGCAGAAGCCGGAAGAAGCGCGGCTTCGGATGCGCAGGCATCTGGAACATTCCCGGGACCGGCTGTTCGGTGGTGGACTACTGGACCTGCGGATGATGTGAAGGGCGCCGCTCTTTCAAAAATGAATTTTCGTGCAGATTATGTTAACTTGGCGCCGAGACTGAGGCTCGGTCGGTGTTAGTTGAGGTGAATCTGCCCTCCGCTAAACCTGCCTCACGACATTGCCGGTAGTTTTTTTGAAGTTGCCGTCCGACCCAAGGGCCTTGGCTCAATAATCTTTTGGGAGGACACCAAATGAGCGCGAAAACAGCAAGTGAACTGCGCGACCATGTAAGAGGCGACGTGATCGTTCCGGACGACGCCGAGTTCGAAGAAGCACGCAAGGTTCACAATGGCATGATCGACAAGCGTCCCGCGATGATCGTGCGTGCCACGAATGCCGGCGACGCCATGATGACAGTGAATTTCGCCCGCGATAACAATATGATCCTGTCGGTTCGTGGTGGCGGACACAGCGGTCCGGGATTCGGAACGAATGACGGGGGAGTCGTTCTGGACCTCTCCGGAATGCGAGGCGTCCGGGTCGACCCCGGTTCGCAGACGGTCCGTGCCGAGGGCGGAACGACATGGGGCGACTTCAATGCGGCGACACACGCCTTTGGCCTCGCAACCACCGGCGGCGTGATCTCGACCACCGGGATCGCCGGCCTGACACTCGGTGGCGGGATTGGATACCTGTCGAGGGGACATGGACTTTCACTCGACAACCTGATCTCGGCCGACATCGTGACTGCCGACGGAAAGTGCCTGGTCGTCAATGAAAACGAAAACGCCGATCTCTTCTGGGCGATCCGCGGTGGCGGCGGCAACTTTGGTGTTTGCACCTCGTTGGAGTACAAGTTGCAACCGGTGGACAATGTCTACTGGGGGCCGATGTTCTTCGAAATCGAAGAGACCGAGAATATCCTCAAGTTTTACAGGGAATACATAAAGACCGCGCCAAGAGAGATGGGGTGTTTCCCGGCCTTCCAGATCGCGCCTCCGCTGCCGTTCATTCCAGAAGACCGCCACGGCGACATGTTTGTTGCGATCGTGGCGTGTTGGTCGGGCGATCCCAGTGAGGGCGAAAAGCAATTCAAGGCATTCCACGACGTCGCCGAGGTCAAGGCCGAACATGTCGGTCCGGTCCCCTATCCCGCGATCAATGGGGCCTTTGACGGGCTGTTCCCGACCGGCATCCGCCAGTACTGGAAAGGCAATTTCGTCAAGGAACTGACCGACGACGCGATTGCCGCCCATGTCCAGCATGGGCCCAACGCACCGACAGTAAGCTCGACCATGCACCTCTACCCGATCAACGGCGCCTGCCAGGACGTGGCCAGCGACGCGACAGCTTTTGGCCATCGCGACGCGAACTTCGCGATGGTCGTACTGGCCGCTTCGGACGATCCTGCCGATGATGCTCCACATACCAAGTGGGTGCGTGACTACTCGGAGGCGGTCGCGCCCTATTCGGAACCGGGAGGCTATATCAACTTCATGGACGAAGACGACAGCGGACGGGTGAAAGACAATTACGGCGGCAACTACGACCGCCTTGTCCAGATCAAGCGGCAATACGATCCTGACAACCTGTTCCGGATCAATCAAAACATCGCCCCGTGACAGGGTAATGGATTGACGTCGAAAACTTGCCTCCAAGGTTCGCTTTCAGTGGCTTTGGGGGCAATTCTTCTGGCCGTTTTCCGCACGGTTGGAAGTGTTCGGCAGCTCGTTGCCCTGTCCCAATCAGGACCCGCGTTCCGAGCCCGACCCGCGCGCGCATCCAGACTGTCCTGATGCCGCTGCGATACGCCTGCCTGAAAACCTGCTGCCCTTGGAGTGATATCATGCCCGGACCTTATAATTCTGTCTTGGACCTTATCGGCCAGACCCCTGTCGTGCGCCTCGACCGCTTGGCGCCGGACGGCGTGGAGGTCTGCGTCAAGCTGGAAGCCCAGAACCCCGGCGGTTCGGTCAAGGACAGGATTGCCCTCGGCATCATCGAGGCAGCAGAGCGCGATGGCAGCCTGAAACCCGGCCAGACCGTCGTGGAAGCGACCTCCGGAAATACAGGGATCGGGCTGGCACTTGTGTGCGCGCGAAAGGGATATCCTCTGGTTGTGACGATGGCCGAGAGCTTTTCGGTCGAGCGGCGCAAGCTGATGAGATTTCTTGGCGCACGCGTGGTGCTGACGCCGGCCTCCGAGAAGGGAACCGGCATGATCGAGAAGGCGCGCGAACTGGCCGAGAAACATAGCTGGTTCCTGGCGCGGCAGTTCGAGAACGAGGCCGGGCCGGATATCCATTCGGCGACAACCGCCGAGGAAATTCTGGCGGATTTCCCCGATGGGACGCTCGACCACTGGGTTTCGGGCTTCGGCACCGGCGGCACCGTTCGTGGAGTCGCCCGGGTCCTGCGCGAGCGGAGTCCGAAGACGCGGATTCATTGTGTGGAGCCGGAGAACTCCGTAATCCTCGCCTCGAACTGGACGCAAAAGCGGCGCGAGGACGGTTCACCGACCGAATCCGCGCCGCATTGGCGGCCGCACCCGATGCAGGGCTGGAGCCCGGACTTCATTCCGAAGATCGCGGAGGATGCGAAGGAAGCGGGCTCGATCGACGCTTTCGAAACCGTCTCGGGGGCGGCCGCAATGGAAGCTTCGCGGCGGCTTGCGCGGGAAGAGGGTATTTTCACCGGGATTTCCGGCGGCGCAACGCTCGCGACCGCACTGGAGATTGCACGGCACTCGGAACCGGGAACGAAGATCCTCGCCATGCTGCCCGATACGGGGGAGCGATACCTCTCTACGCCGCTCTTCGAGGACATCGCAGAGACAATGAACGCCGAAGAGCAGGAGATCGCCGCCTCGACCCCGCGATTCAGAATTGGTGCGCCGCCAGCGGCGCCGACCACCGCGGCAGAGCGGCAACCGATCGCGGTGGGACCGGAAGCCCCCGAGGACGCCATTGCGGAGGTCGAACGCCTCGTCGCGTCCGCGCCGGTGGTGATGTTCGCGCTCGAATGGTGCGAGTTCACCTGGTCTGTGCGGAAGCTCTTCACCGAGGCCGGGGTCGACTATATCGCCGTCGAACTCGACGGAAACGACTGGCGCGAGGCCGCGCCCGGAATTCGCAAGGCGCTTCACAAGATTACCGGAGCGCAGACGATCCCCCAGGTCTTCGTCGGCGGCCAGCCCATCGGCGGCGCAACCGAGGCGATGGACGCCTTCAACGACGGGATGCTGCAGGCCCGGCTGGCCGACATCGGCCACCCGGTCGCGCAAACCGAGATCGAAAACGCCTACAGCTTCCTGCCGAAGTGGCTGCACCCGCGCTAGACAGGGGGCAATGGGTGCCCCCTCAAGCGGAGAAATCCCCGGCCGATCGAGGCAGGATTCCCGGAAGGCGAGGCCCCGCTATCGCTGGCACTGATGTCCGTTTCCGGGAAACGGCCCCGACGTTTCAAAAATCGTTTCCGCGCCTCCCGGCCGTTCGCGCGAACTGCGGCAAGCGCCCGGCGTCGGCATCAAGCTGCCTCCTTGTCCCGAGGAGATGAAAGTCGTCCGTTCGGGACGCTTGTGATATCGTTTCTTCGGCGAAGGAGACACACATGCTTGAGGACCGCTACGGGAGCCCGCTCACCACTACCTCGCAAAAGGCACGCGATGCATATGTCGACGGCGTGGATCGGTATCTCGGCGCGCTCGACAAGGTCGAGGATGCCTTCGGAGCCGCTATCGCCGCGGACGACGCTTTCGCCATGCCAAGGATCGGACTGGCCCGCATGCATTTGGTCTGCGGGCGTGGCGCGGAGGCGCGAGCTGAACTCGCAGCCGCACGGGAACGACTGTCCGGCGTTTCGGATCGGGAGGCCGCGCAGATCGACATGCTGGGCGACCTGATCGAAGGGCGTGCCGCGGAGGCCTACGGGCGCATCCGGGCCCATGTCGCCGAACATCCACGCGACATCCTCCTGGCGCAGACCTGCACCAGTGTCTTCGGACTGATCGGTTTCTCGGGCCAACCCGGGCGCGAGGCGGAGCAGCTTGCCTACACCACCATGCTGCAGCCTCATTACGGCGATGACTGGTGGTTTCTGTGTCAGCACGCCTTTGCCCAGATGGAAGCCGGTCAAACCGGCCCCGCAGCAGCCAATATCGAGCGCTCTATGGAGTTGAACACGCACAGCGCGCACAGCGCCCATGTCCGGGCGCATCTCTACTATGAGACCGCAGAGACCGGGGCCGGTCTGGAATATCTCGACGGTTTCTGGTCGAGATATCCCGACACGGCCTACCTGCACTGCCACATGAGCTGGCACATCGCGCTGTGGGCCCTGGAACAGGGCAACATCGAACGGGTCTGGAAGGTCTTCGATGCTTATGTCTCTCCAAACCGCCCGCCCGGGCCTCCTCTCAATATCCTGACCGACAGTGTTGCCATCCTATACCGCGTGGCCATGGCCGGCCATGACGTTCCCAAGGCGCGATGGCAGCAGCTCAGCGACTACGCGGTCCGCGTTTTTCCGACCCCGGGCATGGCGTTCGCGGATGTCCATTCAGCCCTCGCCCATGCCATGGCCGCTCAGCAGGACCGCTTGCAAACAGTGATCGAGGGCGCGACTGGCCCTGCGGGTCCGGTTGTACGCACGCTTGCAAAAGCGTTCCGTGACCTTGCTGACGGCAAACCGGACGACGCCGTGCGGCGAATGACGGAGGTGATGGCGGAACACGAACGCATCGGCGGCAGCCGCGCTCAAAGGGACCTCCTGGAGTTCGCTCTGGCCAATGCGCTGGTGAAGGCGGGGCGCCCGGCTGAGGCGCGCCGCTGCCTTGACATGCGCCGGCCGCACACTGCCCATGACCATGCCGTGGCCGGCCTTTCCAACTGAATTTTCTGGAACGCCGGCGGGTCCGCGTTTTTGCCGAGTTCGCGTTGATCGATAGCAGAAACGCGCTGTCTCCCGGCTGGATCGCCGACGTTGCAGACGCCTGCGGCTGGTTTTTCCGACTTTCCGAATGCGTTCGCCTCAGTATTCTGCCCTACCGAGGGGTTCGTATGGTATTTTGCCGAGACAAGGCGAAACGCTTGCCTCATCCCGTACAAGGTAGCTTGCCCGATATGACCCGCGACCAGATGATCGCCCACATTCAGGCGGCCAATGCCGTTGCTCTCGGCGCGGCCGAACACGGCCCTCACCCGTTCGGCGCCGTATTGGTCGGTCCCGACGACACGATCCTCATGCGCCAAGGCAATATCGATACGGTGCATCACGCCGAGACCGAGCTTGCGCGGCGTGCCGCAGCCGAATACGCGCCAGATTTCCTCTGGAGGTGCACGCTGGTCTCGACCGGAGAGCCCTGCGCAATGTGCACCGGTGCGCTCTACTGGGCGAATATCGGACGCCTCGTCTATGGCTACGAAGAAGAGAAGCTGCTCGAGTTGACGGGCGACCATGCCGAGAATCCGACCATGAACTTGCCCTCGCGCACCGTGCTCAGCCACGGACAAAAACAGATCGAGGTACACGGCCCCTTTCCCGAGATTGAAGACGAGCTACTCGCCCCGCATCGTGATTTCTGGCGGCGTTAAGGTGCCGCCTCGCCGATGCCACCTTCAAATCAGCATATCGAGTTTTTGCAGAACGTGGCGCAGCGATGGACATCGGGCCGGTGAAAACACAAGCAAGGCAAGATGACTGGTCCACTCGGCTACCGGCCACCCGCACCAGAGGTATTGATCCCGAAGGATCACAGGCCATCTATTGGGAGCGCCCCAAGGACATGAGTGACGGCATCGGATGGTGGCGCCCCGTTCACGCCGCCGCCGACCTTGTCGAACTGCGCCTCAGATGAAACGCAGATCCAGCGTCGCCGTGTTCCAGAGGTTCTTTCGCGGCCGGATCGGTTCGTATTTGAACGGCGTGTGCTGGCCTTCCTGAAAACGGACCCGGCGGCGACCTTCGGCTTCGAGATCGTTGATCGGGCGGGTTTCGTGGGCACGTCCTCCCTCGTGGGCAACGAGGTACTTCAAGCCACCGACCGCACGACCGGCGATCCGGTCATAGACGTCGAAGACGAGCGGCGCATGGGCCGGAATCGTCGGATGCAAGGAAGACCACGGCTGCCAGGAGCGGAACCGGATTCCAGCGATGTACGTGTCCGGGGTAACCTGCTGGAGCGGGAGTTCCACCTGGTTGCAGGTAATGACATATCGACCACCCAGATCGCCTTCGACCTTCAGCTCCACGCGTTCAAGCGAGCTGTCGACATAGCGCGAGGTACCGCCGCCCGTGGCCTCTTCGCCGAGCACCAGCCAGGGTTCGATACCGTTGCGCAGGGTCAGTTTCAGCCCCTCGACGCTCGTGTGCCCGACCTCGCCGAAGCGCATCTCGTATTGCGCATCATACCAGTCGGGCCGGAAAACGAAGCCGTGGGCGGCACTGAGATCCTCGAGGACCAGGTTGAAGTCCTTGCGGCAGTAATGCGGCAGCAGGTACTTGTCGTGCAGCTCCTTGCCCCAGTGAACCAGCGGCTCGGTATAGGGTTTCTCCCAGAACCAGGCGAGCAGCGCCCGCATGACCAGCGATTGCGCCATGCTCATCTGCCAGTGCGGCGGCATCTCGAAGCCGCGGAACTCGACGAGGCCAAGCCGCCCGGTGGGACCGTCCGGCGAAAACATCTTGTCGATGCAGATCTCGGCGCGGTGCGTGTTGCCGGTCATGTCGGTCAGCAGGTGACGCAGGATACGGTCGGCCAACCACGGGAAAGCCTGACCCGAATTCTGCATCCGGTTGAGTTCGCTGAGCGCGATCTCCATCTCGTAGACCTTGTCGGCCAACCCTTCGTCGAAGCGCGGTGCCTGGCTGGTCGGACCGATGAAGGTGCCGGAGAACAGATAGGAGAGCGACGGGTGCCGCTGCCAGTAGCGGATGATCGAGCCGACCACGTCGGGGCGCCGAAGGAAGGGACTGTCGCCCGGTGTCGCGCCGCCCACCACGATATGGTTGCCGCCCCCCGATCCGCAGAGACGCCCGTCAACCATGAAGGAGAAGCTGTCCAGCCCGCACTGACGGGCCTCCTCGTACAGCGCCTCGTTGATTTCCTTCAGCGACTGCCAATCCTTGGCGGGATGGATGTTGATCTCGATCACACCCGGGTCCGGCGTCACACGGATAACGTTGAAATTGCCGTCGCGAGGCGGCTCGTAGCCCTCGATGCGCACGGGCAGGTTCATCGCCGCCGCCGTCTCCTCCACCGCCTCGACAAGATCGAGGTATTCGTCCGACGACCCCGTGGGCGGCATGAAGACATGCAGGATGCCATTGCGCACCTCCACGGCCAGCGCGGTCCGGATCGGCATCCCCTCGACCCAGTAGCTGTATTCGCCCTCCAGCCAGTCGTCGGAAGTTTCCACGTCGCGCAGCCAGACATCCTCGCCATGCTCCTGCGCCGGGCCGGGGGCGGCATCGCGCCGCCTCTGGCGGATCTTGCGCACAGGCTGTGGCTGGGAGGGCAGGACGTATCCCGGCGGTGTCGGCGCCGTCGGCTGACCGGGACCATAGCCCGGCCCAAAGAACGGCGTGTCGAGATATTCCGTGTATTCCTCGGTCTCGTATTCTGCCTCCACCCCACGGCGCAGCTTCCTGCGCGGCGGCATCCACTTGCGGCGACGCACCATCGTATCGCGGAAATACTGCTTGAACTCGTCGGTTCGATAGAGCGTGTTCAGCGGCAACCGGTAACCTGCGGGGCTGTCGCCGGGCAGCAGGAAAAGCTTGTCGCGCCGCGTGCCCCAATGCTCCGACGCCCAACGGAAGCGCCGCCGCGCGCTGGCCTTGGCCTGCGCCAACTGGATCGGGATAACGTAGCTGACCGGGTTGGTCAGGCCGTTGTTGAGCATCCGCACCAGCCGGGCGCGTTCCTGCGGATCCTCGAGCTGGTTGTCCTCGACGGTGACATTCTCGGGCAGCATCGCTTCCTTGCCCATGAAATGCATCGGGTCCTCGTAGACCGGATGGGCAAACGCCTCGTCACCCAGCTCAAGTGCATCGAATAACCGGTCGGAAAACTCCGCCGCGGTCTCATGCGTGGCGTGCCCGGTATTCTCCCGTGCCAGCAGGTCGGCATCCGACCAGAGCGGCAACCCGTCGCCGCGCCAGATCAGCGAATAGGCCCAGCGGGGCAGCGGCTCGCCGGGATACCATTTTCCCTGACCGTGATGCAGAACGCCATGCGGCGCAAAGCGGTCGCGCAACCGGCGCACGAGATTGTCGGCATAGACCTGTTTGGTCGGGCCGACAGCTTCCGTCGTCCATTCTGTCCCATCGCGGTCCATGGCTGAAACAAATGTCGGCTCGCCGCCCATTGTCAGGCGCATATCCTGCGCCTGGATCTTTTCTTCGACAGCCTGTCCCGCCCGGTCGATCTCGGCCCATTGCTCTGGTGACAGCGGGCGGGTGACCCGCGGCGGCTCGTCGATGCGTTCGACCGACATCTCGAAACTGAAGGTCACCTCGGCTTCGTCATGTGCCCCCGTGATCGCGGCGGCGGAGGAGGGCTCGGGTGTTGCCGCGAGCGGGATATGTCCTTCACCGGCAAAGAGCCCGGAGGTCGGGTCCATTCCGACCCAGCCTGCCCCGGGCAGATAAACCTCGCACCAGGCGTGCAGATCGGTGAAGTCGTTCTCCGGCCCGGCGGGGCCTTCGATGGGTTTCTGATCCGCGGTCAGCTGGATCAGGTATCCCGACACGAACCGCGCGGCATAACCAGCGTCGCGTAGCATCGCGACCATCAACCATGCGGTGTCCCGGCAGGAGCCAAGCGCCTTGCGGATGGTCACGATCGGTGTCTGAACTCCCGGCTCCATCCGGATCGTGTAGTCGATCCGGTTCGCCAGAAACCCGTTGAGCGCAACCAGCCAGTCGTTGGTGCTGCCCTCTTGCGGAGGCGCCTGGTCGGCGAAGTCCCGAAACGTCTTTCCCCGCCCGACCTTTCTCAGGTAGGGGCGCAGATCCTTGAGCTGTTCGTTGGTGTATTGGAAGGGGACTTTCTGACAATCCTCTTCGAGAAAGAAATCGAACGGATTGATCGCCACCATGTCCGCGACCAGATCGACGGTTACCGAGAACCTCCGGGTCGGTTTCGGGAATACCAGCCGCGCATGCCAGTTGGCGTAGGCATCCTGCTGCCAGTTCAGGAAATGCTCTTCCGGTTCGATCCTGAGGCTGTAGCTCTTGATCGGCGTCCGGCTATGCGGCGCCGGGCGCAACCTCACCACATGGGGCGCCAGATTTACCAGCCGGTCGTATTCGTACGTCGTTCTGTGGCTCAGCGCTACGCTTATGGACATGCAGTTCCCGCGTTCCTCTTGCAAACCCTGAAAACAAGGAAATGCTGCTTCTTATCTGCCTGTTTGGCTCTCCAATCCTGTTTGAGCGTGCAGACCGTTGATGGTCAACCGATATGTTAACCGCAGAGCCGAAGCGGGAGACGTCTCCCACACAGTGATCCGAAATTGGGCAAAAGAACGAACCTGCAAAGGGAGTGGCGATTCAAAGCGGCGTCCTTTTGCTCGTCATCGAAGAGATCGATCCGACCATTTGCGGTCGGTTCCGCAAGCCTCCCCGAGATCGACTTCAGGGGTCCCTCCGCAATCCCGAAACGAACCGTCCTGAGTTAGCCGGGGCGCTTGCACAAAACGCGTTTCGGTCGTCTCGATCACGTGGAACCGGCGCAGGCTCGCGGACTCTTAGCTGTTCGGTGCGACCGGCACCCGGCGCCCGCTGAACGGGGAAGCAGCACGCCGAGCATCAGCTGATTTGTGCAACAGTATCGCGGAGCCGCAAACCGTCTGCAGTCAGAATTGTCCGTTGCGCAACGGTTAGCCTATCATGGCCTCCGCGCCCGCAGCGATCGACAGCAGGAGCACCGCAGTAAGGGCAACTGAAGCGATTCCAAGCACGAGGCCCAGAATGGTTACCAAGCCGTCACGCTCGACGAATCCGACACCGACAATCAGAAGCGAGACGGCAGGAAACCATCCGCTGAAGGGCACCGGAAGGAAGAGTGCAAAGGCAATCAAAAAGAGTAGTGCTCCCATTGGTCGCTGCTTTCTCGGCGCGAACACTGCGGTGCGCCGCGTGGCCAGCACGCGTTCCAGCCTGCGCGTGACAGGGCGAAGCCGCAACACGGTCCTTCGGAGCTTGTCCTGATCGAGTTTCATCCGAGCCAGGAACTTGGGAAGACGTACGAACGGGTAGCCAAGCATCATCTGGATCGTCGTCACCAGAAGCGGGATGGCGGTCAGGAGTGACGAGCCTGGAGGCAAAGGCAGAAGCGTCAGGAATGAGAACAGGACGATAGCCCATCCAAACGACGCCTCCCCCAGCGACGATATCAAATTGCCGAGAGTCAGGTTTCCGGCAAGATGGTGGCTGCGCGAGGTTCGCAGAATGGGGAGAGACAGCGAAGGCCTTCTTCGCTTGACGAGCGGGCTGTCCATTTTGTCCTTTCGAGTGGTAGCCGCGGATATCGTGCCTCAACAGGCAGTTTGCAACTCTGAAAGGTACTCGGCTACGCAAACATCACGAAAATAGCATAGGTAATGGATGGTTGATACAGATCGTGACCAATAATTTTCGATCTCGCTTCGATGAATCAGCCGGATTTGGTGGGACAGATTCGGCCAGACCTGCGCCTCAGAGATTCGAACGCGACTCTCGGAACGTCTTCGTTCCGAGCCGCAATGGGGGTGGGGCCGGGAGGATACTCGGGAGGTTTTACGGCCAGCGGCACTGCTGATAGCGGGCCGTCGACCGCGAAGGCGCGGATCCGGACAGTGTCGAAGCGAAGACGTTGGCCCAGGACCGCCATTGCCTTTGGGGGAACCCGTTCGAATCTGGCCGTCAGCTCCGCCGGACTTCACGACCGGGATCCAGCCTGCGCCCGCTTTGAGCCGCAGGCTTGACCCCGGTGCGGATGTGTTGCGTCAGAGAAGAGCGTCTTTCACCGCGGCGCTGAGCGACGTTGTCGGCCTCCCGATCAATTCCGACAGAGCCTTGCTCTCATCCAGCAGCCAGCCCTCTGCGGCGCCGGCATCGGCATCGGCGATCACTTCGGGAAATCCCGGCGGCAGACCGATGCCGGCGAGAATGCCGATATAGGTGTCCTTCGGCAAATCCGTGTAGGGGATGGGCTTACCGATCTGGGCCGACAGTTCCGCTGCGAGGTCGGCCATGGTGAAAGGCGCATCACAGCCGAGTTCGTATACCCTGTTTTCATGGCCCGCCTCTGTCGCCACGGCGGCAATCGCTTCGGCCAGGTCCTGCCTTGTCGCCGGGCTTACCCGCGCGTCGCCGGCACACCCGACCAACGCGCCGTTGGCGATGGCTGCGCCGAGCCCCGCCGTCCAGTTCTCGGTGTACCACGGGTTGCGCAGGATCGTGTAGGCGAGCCCGGACCCGGTGAGCAGCGGTTCGGTCGCCTTGTGGTCGCCAGCGATCAACAGCGGGGACGTGTCGGCCTTGAGGATCGAGGTATAGATGATACGCGACACACCTGCGTTCCGTGCCGCGTCGATCACGTTTCGGTGCTGCCCGACGCGGTCGTCGAAATCGCTCGACGAAATCAGGGCAAGAACATCGATGCCCTGAAGGGCTGCATCCAGCGACGCCCAGTCCTTGTAGTCGGCCCGGCGGGTCTCGACGCCGAGTTCGCGCGCGTTATCGGGATTGCGAACGAGGGCGACGATGTCTGTGGCGGGCACGCGCGTCTTGAGCGCGGAGATGGCAAGCCGGCCAAGCTGGCCGGTTGCCCCGGTGATTGCGATCTTCATGGTGGCTCTCCTGTCGGGCCGATTTCGGATACCACGGAGATAGTTGCAAGACTTACAAACAGTAAGTACATACAAAATTGTAAGTGTAAACTTTCCGGAGAGTCCCATGCCCGCCACCGAGAATGCCTTGGCCGAACGCCTCGTGCCGAATGTCATGGTGGCGGCCTGCCCGTCGCGTCGCATCCTGAGCCATGTCACCAGCCGGTGGGGCGTGCTCGCGCTGATGGCGTTGAGGGGCAGGACGATGCGCTTCAGCGCCCTGCGCCGGCATATCGGCGGCGTCAGCGAGCGCATGCTTGCACAAACGCTGCAGACGTTGGAGGCGGACGGGTTCGTGATCCGGCGCAGTTTCGACGTTGTACCCCCTCATGTGGAATACAGCCTGAGTGAATTGGGAGAGGAAGCCGCCGAGAAGGTCGCCAGCCTCGTGCTCTGGATCGAGGGCAATCTCGAGCGTATTCCGGGCGCTCAAGGGGACTGAAGCACGGTGCTCCAAATGCTGGAGAACGTTCGAGCCCCGGTCACCGATAGGTTCGTTCGGAGATATCCGTCTGGTTGATCATTTCCCGGCAAGCCGACAGAAATGCGGCTTCGGGGGGCGATAACCGTCGGACCGGGTTGGTAAGCAGGTAGATGTTGATCAGGGGAAGACCGTCATAGGGCGGCAACTGGCGCAGCTTCCCGAGTTTGACATCGGTATTGGCGACATGCAGCGGAAGCGCGCCGATGCCGATATCGGCCACGATCATCCGCCGAAGCTCGTGCAAGTTCGACGAGACGCCACTCCAACGCGTCTCGATCTTCGCGCGTTCACGAAGCCGGGCGACAGGGTTCAACGGCCCGTCCTCGGTCTCGGTCTGGAAGGAGACGGAGGGTTCGCCCTCGATATCGGAAAGCGCGATCGTTTCGGCGTTGAACAACCTGTGATGCGGTCCGCAGAACAGGCCAAAGAATTCCCGGTAGAGAATCGAGGCTTCGAGCTCCGCCGGGATCTCCTGCAGAAGGCAAATTCCAAAACTGGCGCGATTTTGACTAATACGGGCGCGAATTTCATCACTCTCCGCGACAGAGAATGAGAAGGTGACCTTCGGGTGCTGGCACGCGAAACCGTGCAGGACCTTGTCGAGATGCGGCGAGATCACGTGTGTGGCGATGGCGACGGAGATGTGGCCGCGCAGGACCTCGCCGCCCACTTCGAGCAGGGATGGCAGTTGCGAGACGGCGCCAAAGATCGACGAGCACTCGGCGTAGAGCAACCGTCCTGCGCGAGTAACCCTGAATTCATGGGGTTTTCGAACGATCAGCGCCTTCCCCGTGGCCTGTTCGAGGCGTTTGAGCGCGGCGGAGACCGTGGGTTGTTTGAGGCCCAGAAAGCTGGCCGCGCGCGAGATGCCACGCTGCTCCACAATGACCATGAAAGTCCGCAGGAGGTTCCAGTCGAGCTGCCAGGGGAAACGCTGTTCGTAAGGCTTCATTATTGATTTCATCTATGATGGAAATTCGCATTATTTATTTGCTCGATATTACGGGTCGTGCAAGCGTTTTTCGCAAGGCGGATTGAACCGCCGTCCCGACAACACTGGCTGCCCCCGGTGGGAGCGGCTGTCTCAGATCCAACAGGAGAAACAGATGACCAAGCGCAGAACCTTTATGCAAGCCGCTGCCGCCGCTGGCGGCCTTGCCCTCGCCGGCCTCATGGCGATTTCGCCCGCCGTTGCCGACGAGCTTGAGGCGCTGAAGGAAAAGGGTGTGATCCGGATCGCCATGTCCGGCGCCTACCCGCCCTTCAACTTCGTCAATGACAAGAACGAAGTCGTCGGCTTCGACCCGGCCATCGGCACCGAGATCGCCAAGCGCATGGGGCTGGAGGCCGAGATCGTCACCACCGCGTGGGACGGCATCATCGGCGGCCTTCTGGCCAACAAGTACGACGCCATCGTCGGCTCGATGACAATCACCGCGGAGCGTGACGAGGTGGTCGATTTCGTCGGCCCGTACTACACCACCAAGCGGGCGATCTTCACCAAGCCCGGCTCCGAGTTCACCTCGGTGAGCCAGCTTGGCGACGCCAAGGTCGGCGTGACGCTGGGCGAGACGCACGAGGAATGGGCCACCGAGCAGGGCTATGACATCAACACCTACAAGGGTCTGCCCGAGCTGCTTCTGGAGCTTGAAAACGGCCGCGTCGACGCGATCGTGAACGACTCGATTGCCGCGATCCTGGCGATGACCGAGAAAGGTCAGGAATTCGCGATCATCAAGGATCTGGAGACCGATGCATTCGGTGCCGGTATCGCGATCCGCGAAGGCAACCCGGAGCTGGCCGCGGCGATGCAGGAAGCGCTCGACGCGATGATGGAAGACGGCACCTATGTCGAGATCGCCATGGAGTGGATCGGCGCCGACATCCGCTGAGTCTTGCGGGTCCGCCGGCCTCGGCTGGCGGGCCCTCCCCACAGAACATTTCCGAATGAGAGCGTCATGACAGCCGAATATGGCAAGCTGACATGGGAAGAAGTGCGCGATGCGGACAAGGATCGCGTCGTGATCCTCAACGTGTCGGCCACCGAGGACCACGGGCCCCACATGCCGCTGGACACCGACACCGTGCTCGGCATGGCGGTGGCAAACGGCGTGGCCGAACTGGCCCCCGACGAGGTTTTCGTGATGCCGCCCGTGGCCTATGGCTTCAACGAGCATCACAAGGATTTCCCGGGTGTCATCTGGATCCAGCCCGAGACGCTGATCGCCTTCGTCACCGACATCACGAAATCGCTCGCCCATCACGGCTTCCGCCGCATCCTGCTGCTCAATTCGCATGGCTCCAACCACCCGGTTCTGGACCTCGCCGCGCGCAAGACGGTGATCGAGACAGGCATCCTGTGTGTCTCGGCCTCCTACTGGAACCTCTGCGCCGACCGGATCAACGCAGACCGCAAGTCCGAGATCGGCGGCATCGCCCATGCGGGCGAGTTCGAGGCGGCGATGTATGCACATCTCCATCCCGAGCATGTGCATCTTGAAAAGGCCGCCGAGCAGAACCTGCACAACCCCGACAGCCGCTTCTTCAACCTCGATCTCGCGCGCGGTGGCGGCAAGGCGATGCTGATGCGCTGGTGGTCCGAAGTTTCACCGGACGGTACGATGGGCGATCCGACCGTGGCCGACGCCGAAACCGGGGCGAAATTCCTGAAATCCGCCGTCGAGGAGACGCTGGCACTGGTGCGCGAAATCCGCGCCCTGCCGATCCTCGCGCGCAAAGATCATCACTAGGGGGCAAGGTGCTGGATTTCGAGTTGATGTGGCGGATTTATCCGTACTTTCTCCAGGCCGCCTGGGTGACGGTACAGCTGTCGATCCTGACGACGATCCTCGGGCTCGCTTGCGGCTCGCTCGGGGCGGCGGCGCGGCTGTCGCGCCACTGGTACCTGCGCATGATCGGCGCCACCTATGTCAGCCTGTTCCGGGGCACCCCGGCGCTGATCCAGCTTTTCCTGCTCTATTTCGGTGGCCCGCAGGTCGGCATCCAACTCGATGCTTTCGAGGCCGGCGTGATCGGGCTCGGCGTCAATATCGGCGCCTACATGACCGAGACGATGCGCGGCTCCATCATCGCCATCGACAAGGGCCAGACCGAGGCCGCCCGCACGCTCGGGCTGTCGCGCTTCCAGGCGTTCCGAAAGGTGGTGCTGCCGCAGGCGCTGCGGCTGATGATCCGCCCGCTCGGGGTGAACATCAACGCGCTGATCAAGGGCACGGCGCTGGTCGCCGCAATTTCCGTGGTCGAGCTGACCTATACCGCGCAGCGTTATATCGGCTCCACCTACAAACCCTTCGAGATGTTCCTGCTCTCCGGCCTTCTCTACATGGTCATCATCTACATCGTTGGCAAAGGCATCACCTATCTCGACCGGAAGGTGCGCCTGACATGACCCGCGAAATGACCAAGATCCGCCAGAAAGGATCCCGCCATGGGGCTTGATTTCTCCGTTGTCCCGGCCTGGATGGACACGATCCTGCTGGGCGTGCTCTGGACCATAGCCATCACCGTCACCGCGGCGCTCCTGAGTTTCGTCGGCGGCATCCTGCTCGCGGTCATCGCGCTCTACGCGCCCTGGATCGTGCGCCAGCCCTTCCGGTTCTTCGCCTGGCTCTTCATGGGAACGCCGCTGCTGTTGCAGCTCTTCCTGATCTATTTCGGCCTGATCCAGATCGGTATCGACCTGCCGGCTTTCGTCGCCGGTTTCATCGGGCTGGGGCTGCATTTCGCCGTCTACAACTCCGAGCTGATCCAGACCGCGATCATCGCCGTCGACACGGGCCAGATGGAGGCGGCGCGCACGCTGGGCCTGTCGCGGACCCAGGCGTTGCGTAAGGTCGTG
The DNA here is from genome assembly GCF_900099935.1 of Aliiruegeria lutimaris. Classification (GTDB taxonomy): domain Bacteria; phylum Pseudomonadota; class Alphaproteobacteria; order Rhodobacterales; family Rhodobacteraceae; genus Tropicimonas; species Tropicimonas lutimaris. The sequence goes on from NZ_FNEK01000021.1 coordinate 77,885, forward strand.
GTGCCGCAGGCGGTGCGCGACGTGATCCCGCCCATCGGCAACAACATGATCGCGCTTCTGAAAGATTCCGCGCTGGTCTCGGTGATCGGCGTGACCGAGCTGACGCTCTCGGCGCAGCTCGCCATCGGCCGAACCTATCGGCCCTTCGAATTCTACCTCGTGGCCGCTGTCTGCTACTACGTCATCAATCTCGGGATGGAGGCCGTCCTGCGCCGCATCGAGCGCCGCATCGCGCTCTCCCGTTAACCCTCTGCGAGGCTCCCATGTCCGACACCCAGCATTTTGTCGAAATTCGCCACGCGCGGAAAAATTATGGCTATATCGAGGTCCTCAAGGACATCAGCCTCAATGTCGAGCGCGGCCAGATCGTAGCCATTATCGGCCCGTCCGGCTCTGGCAAGTCGACTCTCCTGCGCGCCATCAACGATCTCGACCCATTGACGGAAGGCGAAGTGTGGCTCGACGGTGTGCAGGTCAACAAGAAGCTACCGCATCGGCAATATGAGAAGCACATCAACCAGATGCGCGAGCATGTCGGCATGGTGTTCCAGCATTTCAACCTGTTCCCGCACCTGACGGTTCGGGAAAACGTGACGATGGCGCCGAAGCTGCTCAAGGGGATCTCCAACGAGGACGCCAACAAGCTCGCCGAGGAACAGCTTGCCCATGTCGGCCTGCTGGACAGGATCGATTATTACCCCTCGCGGCTCTCGGGCGGGCAGAAGCAGCGCTGTGCCATTGCGCGTGCGCTGGCGATGAAGCCCAAGCTGATGCTTTTCGACGAGGCGACCTCGGCACTGGACCCGGAACTGGTCGAGGAGGTCAACCTTGTGATGAAAAAGCTCGCCGAGGAGCACATGACCATGATCATCGTCACCCACGAGATGGATTTCGCGGCCTCCGTCTGCGACCGGGTACTGTTCATGGACCAGGGATACGTGGTCGAGGAGGGCCCGCCCGAGGTGGTCTTCAAGAACCCCAAGGAAGAACGGACCCGCGCATTCCTGCGCAAGCATCTGGGAGGTGCGAAGTGACCGACGCGCCCTCAAACCTCTTTTACCAATCGCGCAACCCGCGCCCGTTTCTCGACCGGGGCGAAGGGATCTATCTCTTCGATCAGTCCGGCAAGCGCTATATCGACGGCTCCTCGGGCGCGATGGTCTCCAATATCGGGCACTCCAACCCACGCGTTCTGGCGGCGATGAAGGCCCAGATGGACCGCTCCACCTTCGGCTACCGGCTGCATTTTCGCACCGAAGCCTCCGAGGCGCTGGCGACAAAGACCGCGCAGATGATGCCCGGCGATCTCGACCGGGTGTTCTTCGTCTCCGGTGGGTCGGAAGCCGTGGAAAGCGCGGTCAAACTCGCTCGGCAATACGCGATCACCCAGGGCCAGCAGAGCCGCTGGAAGGTGATATCGCGCTTCCCGTCCTATCATGGCTGCACCCTCGGGGCGCTCGATCTGACCGGCTACGATCCGCTCGCGCGCCCCTTCGATCCGATGATGCGCGGCATGCCGAAAATCCCCGCGCCGGCGACGTATCTCGACCGGGACAACCTCACCGAGCACGACCGCGGGCTGAAATACGCAGAGATGCTGCGCGAAAAGATTCTGGCCGAAGGGCCCGATACAGTCCTCGCCTTCATCATGGAGCCCGTCGGCGGCGCCTCGACCGGCGCGCTGGTGGCCCCTGACAGCTATTACGGCCGCATCCGCGAGATCTGCGACGAGTTCGGCATCCTGCTGATCTACGACGAGGTGATGACGGGCGCGGGGCGCACGGGACGGTTTCTGGCCGCCGAGCACTGGGGGATCGTGCCCGACATCGTGGCGCTCTCGAAGGGGTTCGGCGCGGGCTATGTGCCGCTCGGCGCGACGGTCGCGCCCGCGCGCCTTGTCGAGCCGATCCTCGATGCCGGCGGTTTCCTGCATGGTTTCACCTATGCCGGAAACCCGCTAGCCTGTTCCGCCGGCCTGGCGGTTCTCGAGGAACTCGAGACGCAGGGCCTGATCGATAACGCCGCCGCGATGGGCGAGGTTCTGATCGGGCGGCTTCAGGGCCTCATGGAACGCTATCCCTTCATTGGCGATGTCCGGGGCAAGGGGCTGCTGACCGCCTTCGAGTTCGTTGCCGACCGTGACACGATGGAGCCGCTGCCCGTCGGTTTGAACGCCCATAGCCGGCTGGTCGAAATCGCCTATGAGCACGGCCTCATCACCTATTCGCGCCGCACGCGAGGCGGCGTGGCCGGCGATCATTTCCTGGTGGCGCCCCCGCTCATCATCTCCGAGGCCCAGATCGACGAGATCATGGAAATCCTCGTCGAAAGCCTGGACGCCTTCGCGTCCGAAACCGGGCTGGGAACGGGAACCGCCGCATGAGGATCCGCCACGCAAAAATTGCGGATGCCGAGGCCATTGCCGCGATGCTCTTCCGCCTCGCCGAGGAAACCGGCGACGGGCCGTATTTCTCGTCGACCGCTGAAACCATCCGGGCGCATGGCTTCGGGGACGCCCCCCTGTTTGAAACGCTGATCGCCGAGCAGAACGGCGCACCGGCGGGGCTCGCGCTGTTCTTTCGCCATTTTTCCACGACGCGCGGCCAACCGGGGGTCTATGTGCAAGACCTCTGGGTCGCGCCCGAAGGGCGCAGCAGCGGGCTCGGCGCGGCCTTGCTGATCGCCGTAGCCGCCCATGCCCGCGAGAGCTGGGGGGCGGCGTATCTGGCGCTCACCCGCCATGGTCACAACGAGGGCGCTGATGCCTTCTACACGCGGTTCGGTTTCACGGCGCAGGAGAGTGACGTGCCGATGTTCCTGTCCGGCGACGGCTTCACCCGCCTTGCCGACCGCTCCAAATCGGAGGCCGTCGCATGAGACTGCCCGACAAGACCACAACCCTCGAAGAGGCCGTTTCCGGGATTGCCGACGGGGCGGTGGTGATGGTGGGCGGCTTCGGCGTGCCCGGCACGCCGTTCACACTGATCCAGGAACTCGTCCGCCAGGGCCAGCGCGGGCTGACCCTCATCAAGAACGACGCCAACGAAGCGGGCATGGGCGTCGATCACTTGCTCGCGGCCGGCCAGGTGGACCGGCTGATCACGACCCATATCGGCCTTAACGCCCATGCGATCGCGATGATGAATGCCGGGGAGATCGAGGTCGAATTCTGCGCCCAGGGCATCCTCGCGGAACGCATCCGGGCCGGAGGGGCCGGACTTGCCGCGATCCTGACTGATATCGCCGCGGACACCGAACTGGCCGCCCACAAGCAGCGCATCGAGATCGACGGCAAGCGCTTCGTGGTGGAAACCGCGCTGCGGGCCGATGTCGCGCTGATCCATGCCAACAGCGCGGACCCGTTCGGCAATCTCGACTACGTCGCCACCGCGCGCAACTTCAACCCGCTGATGGCGATGGCGGCAAAGCGGGTAATCGTCGAGGCGGAGCGCCTGCAGCCTTTCGGTGGACTGGCCGCCGATGACGTTCACACCCCGGGACCTTTTATCGATTGCGTGGTGGAACTGGGCGATCTCAGCAAGGAATATGCCGTTGTCCGACGCTAGGAACAGGATGGTCGCGCGCGCCGCGGCCGAGATCGCCCCCGGCATGGTGGTCAATCTCGGGATCGGGTTGCCGACCAAAGTGGTGAACTATCTCGATGCCGATTTCCCGGTCTGCCTGCATACCGAGAACGGGCTGTCCGGGATTGGTCCGACGCTGCCGGTCGAGCGCGCCGACCGCAACCTGATCGACGCCGGCGGCGCCTATGTCTCGACCGTTCCCGGCTCGGCCTTTTTCGACAGCGCGGTCAGCTTTGCGCTGGTGCGCTCCGGGCGGCTCGACCTGACGATGCTGGGCGCCTTCGAGGTGTCCCAGTCGGGCGATCTGGCCAACTGGAAGATCCCCGGCAAGTTCTCGCCCGGCGCCGGCGGTGGGATCGAGCTGGCGCAGAAGGCGCGCCGCGTCGTCGTGCTCACCACCCATACCGACCGCGCCGGCAATCCCAAGCTCAAGGCGGACTGCACGCTGCCGGTAACGGCGCGCGGCTGCGTTTCGCGGATCTTCACCGATCTCGCCGTGATCGACGTAACGCCCGAGGGCTTTGCCCTGCGAGAGCGCGCCGAGGGCGTGAGCGCGGCCGAGATCATCGAGGCGACCGGCGCGCCGCTCGCGCTGCCCGCCGGTGACACACCAACATTCTGAGGAGGCCCGCATGGACCAGAACCTGCAAACCGGCCTGCTTGATGCGGTCGACGCCGCATTCGACGCGCAATGCGCGTTTCTGGCCGAGCTCGTGTCGCACCCGTCCACCCGTGGGCAGGAACAGAGCGCCCAGGACTTCATGGCCGGGGAGTTGGCTGCGCGGGACTACGCGGTCGATCGCTGGCAGATCGACGTGGACGAGATCCGGCACCTGCCGGGCTTCTCGCCCGTGCTTGGTCCCTATGACGACGCGGTAAACGTTGTGGGCAGCCACAGCAGCCGTACCGGTGCGGGCCGGTCGCTGATTCTGAACGGGCATATCGACGTGGTGCCGGAGGGTCCTCTAGATATGTGGAACAGCCCGCCCTATGCCCCGCGCATCTCCGATGGCTGGATGTACGGACGCGGCGCGGGGGACATGAAGGCGGGGCTGGCCTCCAACCTCTTCGCGCTCGACGCGCTGCGCGCCTGTGGAATGGCCCCGGCGGCGGATGTGTTCTTCCAGTCCGTGGTCGAGGAGGAATGCACCGGCAACGGGGCACTGGCCTGCCTCGCGCGGGGCTACAAGGCCGAAGCGGCGCTGATCCCCGAACCCTTTGCCGAAAGCCTCGTCACCGCGCAGCTCGGCGTGATCTGGTTTCAGGTCCACCTCAAGGGCCTGCCGACCCATGTCGCCTATGCCGGCAGCGGCTCGAACGCCATCGAGGCGGCGATCCCGCTGATCTCGGCTCTGCATGCGATGGAGGCACGCTGGAACCTGCCCGCCAATCGCCACGCCGATTACACCCATATGGACCACGCGCTGAACCTCAATATCGGCAAGATCCAGGGCGGGGACTGGACCAGTTCCGTGCCCGCCTGGTGCGTATTCGACGTCCGCATGGCGATCTTTCCCGGCCAGAGCATCGAGGCCGCCAAGGTCGAGATCGAGGCCGTGCTGATGGATACGGCGCGCGAAAACGCGTTTCTGAAGAATTCCTTGCCGGAGATCGTCTATCACGGCTTCCACGCAGAGGGCTATGCGCTCTCCGCCGATGGAAGCGCCGCCGCCGCGCAGGCCGTGGGCGCACTGGAGGCGGCCCATGGCGCGGTGACGGGCGACGCGCTCGACCGGGCCGCGATCACCGCGACTACGGATGCGCGCTTCTTCGGTCTCTATGCCGACACGCCCGCGCTCGTCTACGGCCCGCGCGCGGAGGCGATCCACGGCTTCAACGAGCGGGTAGACCTTGAAAGCATGCGCCGTGTCACCAAGGCCACCGCCCTGTTAATTGCCGACTGGTGCGGCACCGAAGAAATCTGATCGGAAGACCCAATGCGCGAAGCTGTTATCGTTTCCACCGCCCGCACGCCCATCGGCAAGGCCTATCGCGGCGCGTTCAACAATCTCGAAGGGCCGAGCCTTGCCGCGCACGCGGTGCGTGCCGCTGTGACCCGTGCCGGGCTGGAAGGCGGCGAGATCGAGGATGCCGTCTTCGGCTCCGCGCTCACGCAGGGCTCCACGGGCGTGAATGTCGCGCGCCATATCGCGCTGGCCTCCGGCCTGCCCGATAGCGTCGCGGGCGTCACGCTCGACCGGCAATGCGCCTCGGGACTCAACGCGCTGGCCGTGGCCGGGCATATGGTTTGTGTTGAGGGAGTGGACGTTGCGTTGGCCGGCGGTTTGGAGAGCATTTCGCTCGTCCAGGAGAAGCACTGGAACGCCCATCGCTACCACGACCCGGCAGTGCGCGACGGCTACTACATGTCGATGCTGGAGACCGCCGAGGTCGTGGCCGACCGCTACGGCGTGAGCCGCGCGGCGCAGGATGCCTATGCGCTTGAGAGCCAACTGCGCACCGCACGGGCTCAGGCAGCCGGTATTTTCTCAGAAGAAATCGTGCCGGTGGATGCGGTGAAACTGGTGACCGACAAGAAGACCGGCGAGACGCGGGAAGAGGCGGTGCGGCTGGAAGCCGACGAGTGCAATCGGGCCGCGACCACGGCGGAGGGGCTCGCGCGCCTCGCGCCCGTCATGGGCGAGGACAAGACCGTGACCGCCGGCAATGCCAGCCAGCTTTCCGATGGCGCGGCGGCACTGGTGGTGATGGAGTCCGCCGAGGCCGCCCGGCGTGGGCTGGAGCCATTGGGCGCGCTGCGCGGCTTCACGGTCGCCGGCGTTGCCCCGGAAGAAATGGGGATCGGCCCGGTGGTGGCGGTGCCGCGCCTGCTTGAACGGACGGGGCTCGGCATGGAGGATATCGGCCTCTGGGAGATCAACGAGGCGTTCGCCGCCCAACTCGTCTATTGCCGCGATCGGCTTGAGATCCCCACCGAGCGGCTCAATGTCAACGGCGGCGCAATCGCCATCGGCCATCCCTACGGCATGTCCGGCGCGCGCATGGCAGGGCATCTGCTCCTTGAGGGCCGGCGTCGCGCGGTGCGTTGGGGTGTTGTCTCGATGTGTGTCGGAGGCGGACAGGGCGCAGCCGGTCTGATCGAACTGTTCTGACATCTTCGGTCAGAGGGACACATCGCTTGGTTTCAGGCGACGGTGACAAAAACTGACTTCGATTGAAATACTTGGTAGCGGAGGAGGGACTTGAACCCCCGACACGCGGATTATGATTCTAATTTCTAGGGTTTTCAGGGCGGAACGTGGCATCACAATTTTATTTCAAAATATTGAAATTATTGGTATAATTTCACCATACCGGAACATACCGAAACACCCCTATTCACGAGATTTATGTGACTAAGATGAGACTAACGGACATTCGGATAAAAAATCTGCGTGTCCCAGAAAGTGGTCAGAAGACCTACTTTGACGCTGCGCTGCCTGGCTTTGGCGTGCGTGTTTCGCAAGGCGGGACAAAATCCTTTGTGGTGATGCTTGGTGAGAAACGACGACTACGAACGATCGGTCGCTACCCGGCGATGAAATTGGCTGATGCGCGTAAAGCCGCCAAACGCGTTCAGGTAGAGGCGGATGCCGAAAGCTCCGACGCTCCACTCCCTGAGCCGGTAACCTTCGAGACGGCTCGAAACAAATTCCTGGCCGACAGCAGGAGACGCAACAAGGAACGTACCCACCAAGGGTATCATCGACTCCTGTATCGCCACTTCAACTTTGACAAAGACCTCGACGCGCTCACCCGTGCCGACGTCATGGATTCGGTTGAGAAACTAGCCGACACACCGTCGGAACAACAACATGCCTTTGTGGCCTTACGCATCATGATGAATTGGTGCGTGAATCGCGGCTATGTTGATGGTTCTCCGCTCCCACCGCTGTCATTCCGTTCCGAACCTCGATCGAATGTCGTGTCAGATGGAGACTTGGCAAAGATCTGGGAGCGCGCGGTTGACGTTGGCTACCCCTTTCCTCCCCTGAGAATTGCCGCTCTCGTTTCTCAACAGGATGGACCAAACAGGCTCCGGCAGCGATCGGATCCGAGAGACTTGGGTGAACTCAGTCCGCTGGATCCGCGTGAAGCAGATCAACCTTCCGTGAGCTTGCTTTCCGGAGGCCGCAATTGACTTCATGCAGCGGGCTGCCCAGACCGAGAACGCCTGGGCGCTGCTCGATATGGCACGTTACTTTCTCGATGGTGTCGGCACGCCCGCAGATGCCATCCAGTCGGGAATCTCAAGTTCGACAGTAAAGCTGATAAGCAATTGATATCGTTTACGTGAGCTGGCGGGAATTGCCACAACAGGCGTCTTTCAGGCGGGTTTTGGGATGTTGAGTGCTTCGAAAAGATTGAGCTGTTCGGGCTGGCTCCTTGAGGTTCCGGTGAAGGTTTTGGTTCCGATGTGCGTGGTGTGCCGCTGGATCCTCGCAAGCAGGTCTAGGGCGGTTCGGGGACTGGCGGATTGCCCTTTGGCTTTCAGGCGCATGCGCATGACGCGGTAGAGGATGAGTGCCAGGAAGCAGATCATCGCGTGGGCGCGAATGCGGTCCGGCAGG
>NZ_FNEK01000188.1 GCF_900099935.1 Aliiruegeria lutimaris
CATCCCGAAGTGCGCGACAGCGGCCTTGATCCTTGGCAGCACTATCTGGAGAAAGGGTATGTAGCGGGTAATAAGCCATCCGATGCGCCGCAGCATCCCAATTGGTTTGACCCAGAATTTTACCTTTCACATTACCCGGAAGTCCGGGCTAGTGGACTGGACCCTTGGCAGCATTTCATCGGCTACGGCTATTTGGAAAAGCGCCGCCCCTCAATGCAGGAAGGGCTGTATGATTTCGATGGGCTTGCCACGATCCACAATGCCGATTTCATGCAGAACCCCGATTTCATTAAAGCCTACGACCGGGGATCACAGGCAGCGCGCGGAATTGACCATCATTGGTACTGGCGTTTCCATGTTGGCCTTTGGTGCATACGAACAGCAATGGCGCTTCCTGGGGATTTCGTAGAGTTCGGCGTGAATTATGGCATGCTCGCTTCAGGGGGAATGCTGGACGTAGATTGGAACAAGAGAAACAAGACATTCTTTTTGTTCGACTCCTTTGCTGGCATGAAACCCGAGCATATAGAGAGTTCGGAAAAGGGCCGAGATCACCTCTCTGAATATAATAGCACCTCCCTATCAAATGAGTTTTACGCCACCAGCGCCGATGAGGTGCGGGCGAATTTTGCAGAGTTCAAAAATATTGAGATCATCGTGGGATTTATCCCCGACACGCTGGACCAGTTGACCAGTAGCCGACTTGCTTTTGTTCATATTGATTTGAACAATCCTGCGCCTGAAGTGGACGCACTGCGCTATGTTTGGGACCAGATCGTACCGGGTGGGATCGTCCTGCTGGATGACTATGCTCAAAACGGCTTCGAATTGCAAAAAGAAGCCATGGACACGCTGAGTCAGGAACTCAGCTTCCATATCCTTGCCCTACCTACCGGACAGGGGATGATCTTGAAGACCTGAGCTGGGCCTAAGATGTTCACTCAACCTTGTTGGCAAACGAATGACGTGCCGGTTGTGATGGGCCGTCGTCCCATGTTTCGGTATCCGAAGTGCGGTCTCTAAGTGTCGCGTTGGACAAGCCATGCATCGATATCGGTCTGGAGGGAACTGTCAGACTGATGAGAGCCAGTCACGTCAAGGACAGAATGGCTGGTGTTCCTTATGCCGCGCCAAGCTGGCGGCACTCGGCAAGAGAAGCGGCGCGGTCGAGCTTG
>NZ_FNEK01000118.1 GCF_900099935.1 Aliiruegeria lutimaris
TAGAGGCTTTCCAGCCCAGCCGCTCCGGGCCGCTGACATCCATGAGCTTGCGCATGGTTCCACCCGGCTTGCTCAGGTCGCAGACCAGCTCTCCCTTGAAGCCGGTCTCGGCGCACATTTCCTGCGCGGTGTTCTCGGGAACCGAGCCGAGTTTCTCCCTTGCCTTGTTCGAATCTGGCCCCCGCGATCCCGTCTAGCGAAAGCTTGCTGTGCAGATGGCGGCAACGCATGGCCTTTACACCAAGGACGCTAAGGAGATGCGGAAGCTGGAACGAGAAACGAAAGAGATCATAGGCAAGATCTAGGCGGGTGCAGAGCGACGGTGTCCCACTTGTTTTGCCGGGGGCACTCAACGTCGATCTCCGAAGCCACGTGGAGCCAGTGCATGTTCCGGCCTCTCGATAACAAGTAATCGAACTCGCGAAGAAATTGGGGTTCCTTGCCGGTACAGCAAAACACGATCTGCGCTCGGTTTCGCCATGCGCCCTATAGTCAGGGTCAATTCCTCAGGCGGAGTAACCCGGAAACACTTTTGGACGTCGCCAACAGTTCTTCACTGGCTGCAGACCCAATTGCCCAGATCCGTCGAAGCGCCGCTCTCGGTTGCGGTGCCATACTTTTCGGCGAAAACCGGATCAGATGTAATTGGCATCAGGCGGCACTTGACTGTCACCGTTGGAGAGCAGGCCGACAGCAACGAAAGCACCGCCGATCCCAAAAGAATTCTTTTTAACACGCAGACCACTCCCCCCAAGACAATTCCGGCGCAGCAAAAAACATACAACTGCTCGGCGAAGCGTATTAGGCCGTCTTCTCCAACTCAACAACGCAAGCTTTACACCGCGCTCTTTTGCAGTGGTTTTTCAAGAAAACCACCGGTTGCGACCTGATCCGCTCCTTTCGTCAGCGCCGAAAGCAGATCCCGAGGCCTAGGTGACCGGGATCAAGTATGCCGCAGCGAATCAAGAACGCTATCAACGACGGGCCACGCACCGCGCTTGAAAGGAAGATGCTTGAATGGATGAGGGAGTTGGAGCGCGAAACAATAAGGATTACCCAGCATAGCCAAAAGGGTCTGGGTTAGCGGAGTTCCGTGGTCATCCGCCGCCCCACTCGAACACGGAGGTCTTGCCTCTGTTTTACGGTCCGCGAAACCGTTCCACGCGGGAAACCGCCAGCAACATTGGTGCCCGAAATGTCCACCCGATGCCTGCGCCAACAAGAGCGCCCGCTGTACCGGCAACAAAATCTGCGACCTCACGGTGCCGTCCGACAAATGGCTGGATGATTTCGATCATGCCGCCAAACAGGATCGCAAATGGAAGCACCCAAATTAGCGACCTCTGGTACAACAGTCCTGCCGGAAAGGTGAGAGCAGCGAAGCCGATCAAGTGATGGACCTTGTCGTTCCCTGGCGGTGTCGGAAGACTTGCAGAAGGCGCGAGCGTTGCCCAGGCAATGAGAATGGCGGTACTCACTGTCATCCATACAGCGAGCTTGCGCATCGTTGCCGCAGAATCGGTTTGGTTACTCATCGGAACCAGGCGCATCGATCTTGTGGATGCGGATACCAGGGGCGTCGTTCGGCGTGCCAATGAACTCAATGCCGGCGGATTCGAGGGTTTCTGTCAGGTGTTGCACCGTACTTGCACTCGACGCTGGAACGCCATCTTCGGACTCAATTCGCCGGATAGTGCGGACAGGGATGCCAGTCTTTTCTCCAAGTTGCTGAACAGACCAACGAAGTCCAAACCTCGCAATTCGAATTTGGTTGCCAGTAACCATTGCTTCCTCGGAAAGTGGCAGTATACTGCCACATATGGACACTTATGCCCTTTCTGCCGATATGAATTGGCGCACCGAACTGGAACGTCTGGAAGGGGCGTACTCGCCGGCGACAATGCGTAGTTACTACGCAGATGTCGAGGCCTTCGAAACCTGGTGTTGTGCACATGACGTGAACCCTCCGTTTCCATCAAGTGTAGAAACCGTCTGTCGCTTCCTTGAGGATCAGGGCAAAACAAAGGCGCCATCGACAGTTCGACGGCGCCTATACGCAATACGGAAGGTTCATCGCCTACTAGACTTGCCGGACCCCACCTACCACGAAGACATCAATTTGGCCTTTCGGCGCGTTCGGCGATCCAAGCCCTCCCGTCCCAAACAAGCCAAGGGCCTGACGCGAGAATATCTTGACCAGTTCATTGAAACCGAACCCAACGACCCATGGGGATTGAGGAACCGGGCCATGCTGGCGCTTGGCTACGAGTTACTGACTCGTCGATCCGAGCTTGTCGCACTTCGGACCGATGATCTAGAACTGCGTGACGACGGGACGTTTCGGGTATTGATCCGACGCAGCAAGTCCGACCCCTTCGGAGAGGGGCGGCTGGCGTTTACGTCGCAACGTACGGCCGGTCTGGTCTTGGAGTGGCTGGAATGGCGGGGACACATAATCCCTTGGGTGTTTTGCCCGATTTACCAAGGCAAACCAATTAATCGAAGTCTGGAAACGACGACAGTCAAACGGCTCGTTAAGAATGCGGCGAAACGAGTGGGGCTAGATCCGGCTGACGTCGACGCTTTTAGTGGTCACTCAATGCGGGTGGGCGCGGCACAGGATTTATTGGTCAATGGATTCGATACCGCCGCAATCATGAGGGCAGGGGGGTGGAAGTCGGTCAACGTTCTGGCGCGATACTTGGAGCAGGCGGAACACAACGTTTGGGCGTGACAAGTATTCTCATTCCAGTCCAATTTCTCGGCAACATGAAACGGTGGTCAACTCAAAAGTGTTCTCGATCGCCGGGTCACAATTTGCGATCGAAGGTCAAACAGTTCGCTTCCTAACTGAAGATCGATACCCGGAGGGGTTACTTGCGTGTTTCATTGCAAGACGGCCCACACCGACTCCTGCAAAAAGCACCATCCACTGCAGCGTCAGAATGGACAGGCTTTGCATCGTAACGAAAAGAAGCGCAAGGCAAAGAAACCGCTCCCCTGCCTGGCGAAGTTTCCAGATCAGCGTGATCATCGTAAAGTAGAACAGCGCAGCGGAAGGACCGCCGAGGTCGAAAAGGAGTTCGAGAACGTTGGAGTTTAAAGGTACCAATCCACCGTACTCGTTAATCCCAACGCCAATCCCATACTCCTGATTTAATGCGACGAAGTACTGGCCTAGCCCAACTCCCGTGACTGCAACCGAAGGGTGGTGTGCAAGATAGTCCCAAGCGTAGAACTCCTGTCGATAAACAAAACGGCCGTCGATTCCAATCTCCACTTCTACAGCGCGTCGCTCATAGCCGTGTTGGATCGCTTCAAGAATTTCGTTATCCGGAAGTATCACAATGATGAAGCTCAATACCGCGACTAGGCCCAGTGCATACGGTGTGGCTCTGGATGGATAGAGAATAACTGCAACGAGACCAAAGAGAACAATACTCAAAAAATAGGAGCCAGAAAACGTGAAGAGCGAGATAAACAGAATTAAATAGGACGTTTTGCGAAGGAGCTTTGCACGCTCCGGTTTCAGGCGACTCAAGGCAAAACAGGCAAGCGCGGAGCAAAACAGGACATAACCCAAGCGTTTGGGTTCATTGGTCAAACTGTTAATTCGGACAAAACCATACTCGTACGCAATGTCTGCGCCGTAGGTGCCGCGTAAGATTCCACGCACTGGAAGTCCAAGAGGTGTCGCCACCAGTTGATATAATCCGTAGACTGAAAAGACAACGCCCACGGCTGCAAGTCCTTTCAGCAGAAACCGAAGGCCTTCGGGTCTTCGACCCATTTCGTACGAGAAAGAAAAAAGCGCAAAGATCCCCAAGTAGTAGATTACACGGATAATGGCGCGCGTGCGATCATCCCCGGAGAAGAGACTGTAGGTTGCCGAGACCACAAACGCCGATCCAAACAAAAAGACGAAAAATTTCGCGAAACTTGGGACCTTTAGCGTTCCCTTCGCCAACACCCTTCCAGTGAGCAGCAAGGGAATCGTTTGCCAAAGCGTCATCAATGTAATTGTCGGGATGAAAAAGTAGAGACTCAATGCGGCGGGCATATAGGCCATCAGCCTGATCGGCTTCCTAATTAGAAACCAGGCTGCCATTGCAGTACCAATCAGGACGACAAGTGGGTCTAGAGGGGTGTAGCCGAACACCATGGGACGATCCGATCTAGGTCAAGGGCCACGAGTTCGCGGCAGGGTATGCGCGTGGATCAAAGATAACCGGAGGGGTCAATCATATCTATCGGCTTTCGGCTTCGCATTGGCACTCTGGGCAGACCGAGGCTGTGTGGTACCGTCCGCACGATAAACGGTCATGGCGGCAAGTCGCCCGATTCCAAGAGCGCCAATGGCAAGGACGGCGCCATCTTCCAGTACCGCGCCAGGGGCAAGAGTTGCCCGCGCGCCAACCCACGCACCAGGCCCCACATTGATGGGCTTGGTGACAAGACCAAATTGTTGATCCTTCCAGTCGTGGCTGCCGGTGCAGAGGTATGCCCCTTGCGAGATGCATGAGTGATTGTCCAAAACCACGTGAGCCAGATTATCAATCCAGACACGTTCGCCGATCCATACGTGATCGCCCACCGTCAGACGCCAAGGGAACTTGATCGTCACACGGGGTTTAATGACAACACCCGTGCCAATAGTGGCTCCGAAAACGCGCAGTATTTTTCCCCTCCAGCCAGATCCCGGCAACCAGGAGCCAAAAAACCAAGCCTGTGTGAGCATCCAGGCGAACTCAGTTAGCTTAGAAGCGCCCCGGTCGAAGTTCGAGGACTCGAACCGGTCGAGCCGCTGGGCTGGGTCATTCATGGACAAACTCCGGTCTTCGGTCGCGTCCGGCGGCCCATAGGTAGACGCTCCGCATCTTCTGGGCCACCTGTGTCATCGAAAAGTCGCGTCGAACCCAGGCGCGGCCGCGCTGACCCATCGCGGCCAGTTCTGCTGCTGGCCGGGACATCGCTTCCCGCATGGTTTCGGTCAACCGGCTTTGCTCGAGGTCGATCCACCACCCGCAGCCGTGAGTCTCCAATCCCTGCCAAGGTGCATTTCGCGTTGTAATCACGGGAGTTTCTTGGGCCAAAGCCTCGGCGACAACCAGACCGAAGTTCTCCGCATGAGTGGGCAGAACGAAAAGATCGGCATCGCGGTACTGTTGTTCCTTGGCCGCGCCATGCTTTTCACCGACGAAACGGACGCGTGGAATGCGCCTCTCCTGGACCATCGTCTTCAGTTCAGACTCGTGACCGTTTTCATCGATGCCCGCGATGATGACTTCCCAACCAGGGAATTCTGCCTGCAGCGCTACCCAGGTCCGCAGCAAGTACTCCACGCCCTTCTTCGGGTGTATGCGGCTGAGAAACAGCACTGATCGCGTATCGCGCTCAGTCCGAGGAGCTAGGTCCGGCAAATTGAGGCCGTTCGGCACAACGGCGATTGGATTAATAAGCCCCATTTCGCGAAAGTGTTCGGCCTCCATCTCAGCTGTGGCCCGCAGGCAATACGCCCCCCGAAGATGTGCGCTCTCAAAGGCCCTACCCGCTATCTTCTTCTTCAGAGCGGAGTTCTTCAGAGCCCACGGATCGAGCATGCCCCGAGGTGTTACGACATACGGAATGTGGGACGCTCTTGCGTAGCGCAAATTGGCCAACGATGGAAATGTCCAGAGTCCCTGCACATCTATGAGATCTGGCGCCAAGGCAGTCATGGCCGGGGACATTTGAGGGGCGAACTGCAGGGCTTGCGGGCCCATCACGCCGAAGGCTTGCACGCGCGGGCCCCAACTCTTTGCCGCTGTGGGATTTCCTGGATCCTGCGTTCCCATCACATGCATTTCCATGTCCGGCAACGGATCAATCGAATAGGCCAGTCCCGGCACCGAAACCGCTAATCCCCCCGCCGCCGGAGAAAGCTTTGAGGTCAACAAAAGCACGCGTAGAGGATCACTCATGCAGTCAACCTATCGTAGTGCGACCTCAGTTCTGACGCGGCCCGGCTCCAGGAAAACTGTGACATCACATATTTGCTCTGCGCGGCGGGATCCTGCCAGCGGTTGTTTCGTACGAAATCGGAGATGGCAATGGATAGGGGCATCGGAGAGCTTTCCACGAGCGCTCCGCCGGAAGATGCGATAATGTCGGGCAATGCGCCAGCATGGCAACCAATGACAGGCAGCCCGGCTGCGGCAGCGTCGAGTGCCGTCAGGCAAAAGCCTTCCTCTATTGAGGGCTGAACATAGATGTTGGCGCGATCATAGAGAGAGCCGAGTTCTTGGAATGGAACGGAGTCGTGCAAGATGACCCGGTCCTTCAAGCCGCGTGCATGGATGTCAGCTTTGATGCTGTCGAAATAACCCCGGACCCGCTCCGAGGGCCCGACGATCTCCCAATCAAAGTCGATGCCATCTTGCAACAGACGCGCGGCAGTCTCAGGAATGATGTGTTGGCGCTTGTGTGGCATGTAACCACCAACGGTCAGTAAACGAAGGGAGCCTTCTGGGCGTCTTGTATTAGGCGGCGTCATGAGCGATTGCAGGTCCGTGGTCAGGCCATGGCCGATCACCGTGACTGGATCTTTCACCACCGGCTCGAGGAACCTCTTCACCTGTTCCGAAGGTACGATGTGCAAGTCGTAGCGGCTCTTCCGCAGTCGAGAGCGGTTTTTCAGACCCACTGCCTTGAGGCGTAGCTCTTCCCGAATTCGGGTTGGCAGCGTCGCATTGGGTTTGGTTTGGCGGCACTCCATGGGTGGCACATTGTGTACAGTAGAGACGCAAGGCACGCCTGCTGCGCGTAGGCGGCTGGTGTCCAGAACCTCCATAACGAAAAGTCCAAAGAGTACATGCAAAACGCTCGGTCGATTGGCGTTGCTTGCTCGCTCCGCCGCCAGTACATCAACTTGGCGACAGAACTCATAGCGTTGCTCGCGACTGGGATCGCCCGTGGCCGGGTACCCCGCGTCGATCCAGGTAATGGCATAAGGTGCTTCAGAAATGCCCTGGTATTGCCAACCGACCGGGGGCGGGCCGGGTATCAGAAGTTCCGCTTCAACTCCGAGGGCTGCTACTGCGCAAAGTGTCTCGTGCACGTAATTGACCGTGCCTCCGACACGGGGAAAGTAGTGTTCACTGATGGCGAGCAGTTTCATCCTTGAGCTCCGCCCTTTGGTCGCCCCTTCAGGTTTCGGTACAACCCCTGAACGGCAAAGACCATGCCGGGGCCACCAATCCGGCGAACCAGGCGCAGTGGCCCCCGAATGTCCGGCGCATATCCGGGCGCGATGCCGTGCGCGCGGGCGACCAGCGCCTTTGCCTCGGCCGGAAAGGCAGTCCAGTAGCTCATGGCGATCTTGTCAATCCGTTGCGCCAGCGCTAGCGCCACACCCGGGGTCATATGCCCACTAAAGGTCGCCTCGACCTTGTCACAGACACGAACCCGCGACTGCAGTTTGCGGATGTCGTCGTCGGCAGAGACGCGCGGCTGGCCGTCTTGATGGATGTAGAGGTAGTGCACTCCTACGACCGGGGTGAAGTGATACCCCTCGTGGAGGATGCGCAAGATCAAATCGCCGTCCTCGTCGGTGATCAGGCTTTCGTCGTAACCGCCTAGCCGGTCTAGCAATTCGCGCGGGAACAACGCGCCGCAATGGGAAAAAAAAGGTCTCACCAACTGACGGCGGAACTGCGCCTCGGCGTTTTCGCGCAGATCGCGCCAACTGTCGTTGACATAGATAGAACCATTGGCAAACACGTGCTTTGTTGGCGCAAACGGGATCGTATTGTCTTGCTCCACTCGGTCCAGCAGCGCAGCTAAATGTCCCTGGTCCAACTCGTCATCTGCATCGAGGAACTTGACCCATTTGCCCTGCGCCTGCGCCAGCCCGGCATTGCGGGCTGCAGCCTGCCGTCGTTTCTCTGGAAGGCGAATCAATTGAACAGCACTTGGAAGGGTCGAAAAGATCGCATCAAATTCCGCCCCTGATCCATCATCCACGACAATCCATTCTGCATCGGCGGCGACATTGGCTTTCATGGAGCGCGCCAGTGCATCGAAGCTGTTTGGGCGAAAGGCCGGGATGACAACAGAAATAGCGACCATCAATCAGCTCCAGTCTTCTAATTTTCTGTCAAGAATCGTGACAATCCCCCGCAGAATGAACTTGGCAGTTGAAGACCTTTTTTTTGCGCCAGCCGCAGGAGGCGCCTTCTAAAGTCCGTCTCGTTCGCTGAAAGTTCAGGAAATATATAGTACATTCCGGTGATCCGTCCGTAAGCCGCATATGTAGTGAGTGAGAATGCCAGCTTTGGCCTTTTTGATGTGAAGAAACGAGATAGTGGACTGCGATCGAGCTTGGATTAGTGACCTGTCAGCCTTTTCAGCAATTCCCTGGTATGAAGCCCGCGCCTTATCCCTAACAAACCCACCAGAAGTCGCGTCGCCGGAGGGAGGGTTGGACTAAAGTCAAACAGGGACAACCGCCTTTCCCAAGCATCGGCCCGCGTGATTATGTCGTCAAACTCTCGCAGAGCATAGGCGGTTGTCCTTATCCGGCTGAGGCAGGCCCGGCGAGCAGCTCTGTCGTCGCGGATGGTTAGGATGTGTTCGGCAACAGTTTCGAAAGCTCGAACGCGACTTTCACCAGCTCGGCGAGATCTATCAAGACTGACGGCGCCAGCAGGTGGACTACGATATTGCACGCTCGTGTCTGAGCAGTAGAGTACCGGGCCAGATACGGTGAGTAAACGACCAAAGTATTCCCCATCCTGATCGGCTGCCAGATTAGTATTCCAAGGACCACATGTTTCGGCAAGCGCCCGAGGAACTAACCAAGGGTGTGGAGGAAAGAATCCGCCTCGCAACCACATTGCCAACAGAAAATCGATCCCTTCGTCGTAGTTCTTCCAATAATCGCGCGGATCTGGGGGATCGCAACGTCCGTCGTCGTGCAGAACTTGCCAAGGGCAAATGGCAACACTTCTTCTTGGTGCCTTAGACAGCACTGAGATCTGGCGGGCGATTTTGTCCGAGGGGAGGATATCGTCGGCGTCTAGGAACTGCAGGAAGTTGCCTGTAGACAGTTTCACTCCGGTATTTCGGGCTGCGCAACCGCCTCGATTGGGGCCTGTGAGCCAAGTCACCCGACCATCGAAACGTTTGATCTCGTCCAGACTGCCATCGGTCGAACCGTC
>NZ_FNEK01000015.1 GCF_900099935.1 Aliiruegeria lutimaris
CAGGCCGAAATCGCGGAAGATCAGGTAGATCGGGATCAGCACGCCGACGGGCGGCAGCATCTTGGTCGAGAGCATCCACATCAGCACGTCCTTGGTCCGCTTGGCGGGCACAAAAGCCATTGCCCAGGCGGCCGGGATCGCGATCAGCAACCCGAGGAGGGTCGAGCCGACCGAGATGGTCACCGAGTTCATGAAGTGCTTGAAGTAGTCGGAGCGCGCCTGAACCGCGCCATAGCTCTCGGTGGTCCAGTCCGAGGAGAAGAGAACTTCGAGAGGCGCCCGGATCGCGTCCTCCTCGGTTTTGAAGGACAGGATCAGGATCCACAGGATCGGGAAGAACATCAGGAAACCCAGTGTTCCGGCCGTTGCTGTGTTGAACATCTTGGATTTTGTCGAAACTGCGCGTGCCATTTTGTTCCCTCCCCTTAAGCGTCGAGGTTCTTGCCAATCATCCGCATCAGGAAGAATGCGACGATATTGGCGAGGATGATTGCGACGACACCACCTGCGCTGCCGATGCCCACATCATATTGCAACAGCGACGAGACATAGATCAGATAGGTGAGGTTGGTTGTTGCGACGCCGGGGCCACCATTCGTGGTGACGAGGATTTCGGCGAAGATCGAGAGCAGGAAGATCGTCTGGATCAGGATCACGACCGTGATGGCGCGCGCCATATGCGGCAGCATGATGAACCAGAAGCGGTTCGGCCAGCTCGCCCCATCCATTTCCGCCGCTTCCAACTGCTCCTGGTCGAGCGACTGGAGCGCCGTCAGAAGGATCAGCGTGGCGAATGGCAGCCACATCCAGGAAACGATGAGGATGATCGAGGCCATCGGGATCTGTCCGAAAAAATCGACCGGCTGCATCCCGAGCGCACCCGCGATCCGGCCGAAGATGCCGTTCACCGGGTTCATGAACATGTTCTTCCAGACAAGGCCGGACACCGTCGGCATGACGAAGAAAGGCGCGATGACCATGATGCGGATAATGCCCTGTCCGAACATCGGTCGATCCAGCAGGAGCGCGAAGCAGATGCCACCGATGGTCGTGATCGTCAGCACACCTGTCACCAGCACCAGCGTGTTCACCATCGCCGCGCTGAAGCTGGGATCGGTGAAGAACCAGTAATAGTTTTCCCACCCTGCAAAAGGGGTACTTCCCGGTTGCAACAGGTTGTAGCGCAGGAACGAGAAGTAGATCGTCATGCTCAAGGGAATGATCATCCAGCCCAGCAGCAGGATCACTGCCGGGGAGATCATCAATCGAGCAGAGGATCTGGAAGCCTTGGTCGCCATACGGTTCGCCCTCCCTGCGAATTTACGTAAGCACTCGGGGAAAGACCGCTGTCAGGTCCTCGCCGGAATGCTTTCTGCCAGGCGGAGGTAAAAACGGGCCGAAACGCTTGGTTTCGGCCCGCTTCGGGAGGAGGTTACTTGATGTAACCCGCTTTGGTCATTTCGCGGACGGCGAACTTCTGGCTGTTTGCCAGCGCCTCTTCAACCGTCGCCTGACCGGTCAGGGCCGCGGAGATCTGCTGACCCACATAGTTGCCGATGCCCTGGAACTCGGGGATCGCCACGAACTGGACGCCGGTATAGGGAACCGGATCCCTGGTCGGGTTCGCCGGGTCAACCGAGAAGATCGCATTCTTGATGGTCTCGGCAAAGGGCGCAGCTTCCAGAAGACGCGGATCTTCGTGGACCGATGCGCGGGTTCCGCTCGGCACGGCGACCCAACCTTCGGTTTCGCCGACCATTTCGTAGTACTCTTTCGAAGTGCCCCATTTCAGGAAGTCCTTCGCAACGTCGGCTTTCTGAGAGCTTGCCGGGATGGCAAGAGCCCAGGACCAGAACCAGCCGGTACCGTTCGACGTCACCTGCTTCGGTGCCTGGAAGAAGTCCGTCACGTCGGCAACGGTGGAGGTTTTCGGGTTGCGAACGTCATTGGCGGCCGAAGTGGCGTCGACCCAGGTTGCGCATTTGCCGTCCTTGAACAGGGCGCGGTTCTCGTTGTGGCCATTGGCGGACGCACCCGGAGGACCGTAATTGTTCATCAGGTCGACATAGTAGGTGATCGCGTTGTTCCACTCTTCGCTGTCGAGCTGCGGCTGCCAGTCCATGTCGAACCATTTGGCGCCGAAGGCGTTGGCGAGCGGGCCGATGAACGCCATGTTCTCACCCCAGCCGGCCTTGCCGCGCTGGCAGGTGCCGTAGACGCCATTGTCGGGGTCGTGGACCTTGGCGACAAGCTCGGCAAACGCGTCATAGGTGATCTGCTCGGTCGGGGCCTCGACACCGGCCTTCTCGAACACGTCGGTGCGATAGAAGGTGAAGGACGTCTCGGAGTAGAGCGGAACGGCATAGAGGTGACCGTCGGCCGACAGGCCGTTGCGCACCAGCTGGAAGATGTCTTCCAGGTCGTAATCGGCGTCATCTGCGAAATCGTCCAGCGGCGTAAGCCAGCCCTTGGCGCCCCAGATCGGCGTCTCATAGGCGCCAATGAACATGATATCGAACGAGCCGCCACCGGTGGCGATATCCGTCGTCGTGCGCTGGCGCAGGACGTTCTCCTCCAGAACGACCCAGTTGATCGTGTTGCCCGTGGCTTCTTCCCACTTCGGAGCGAGCTTCTGCATGACGATCATGTCAGCGTTGTTCACGGTCGCAATGGTAATCTCTTCGGCGGTGGCTGCGGTGCACAGGGCGGCCGCGGCGCAAGCGCCGAGCAAGGTGGAAACCTTGATGTTCATGCTTCTCCTCCTAAGCAATTTGAGCATATGCTCATGTAGTGGGTATATGCTCACTCATGGGCGTGATTCTGTCAACTCCCGAGTCGTCTATTTCTCAATTATCTTTAGTATTATGGGTTGAGGAGCGCCTGGGCCGTCGGTTCATCCGTGACCAAGCCGTTGATTAGGTTTCCGGAAAGTGCCGCGCGCAGAGCCGGAACCTTGTTGTTTCCGGCCGCCACGGCCACGACCATATTCTCCTCGGGCGGCAGAACCCGGACCCCGGCATTCCGAAGGTTGGAGCCGAAATTCAGGTATCGCCCCGACTCGTCATAGATCCAGCCGACGATTTCTCCGGCCGCTCCAGCGTTACGCATGGCTTCCAGTTCTTCCTGGGTGATGAACCCGTCCAGCCGTATCGGGGCGGTGTCGTCCATCTGCCCGACGCCCACGAATGTCACGTTGGCGGAGCGGGCAAGTTCCATCGTCCGCCGCATCGGATCGAGCGCGTGGAACATGTCTCGTTCTTTTGGCGAATCCGCGAAAACCGGCAGGGGCATCGGGTAATGCGCGGCATGGACCCGGTCGGCAAGCCGCATGATCACGTCATAGAAGGATGCCGATCCGTCGGGAGAGATGTTGCCGATCAGCGAGACCAGCTTGTGGCGTTCGCATTGCATGGTCTGGATCTGCTCGACGGCAGCACGAAGGGTTCGGCCCGTCCCGACCGCCATCACAAGAGGTTCGGCAGAGGCCAGAACCCGCTCGATTTCCACCGCCGCGATCGGGGCGATGCTTTTCGTGGGGTCGGCTCCCGCTCCGAGGCCCGGCGCCACACGGACCAGTTTCAGCGCATATTTGCGCTTTAGTGTTGCTTCCAGAGCCATGCAGGAGGACAGGCTGTGTTCCAGTCGGAAATGGATCAGCCCTTCGGAGACGGCGCGCGAGACCAGCCTTTGGGCCCTTTGCCGGGACATACCCAGCTCCCGGGCAATCTGGTCCTGTGTCTTGCCTCCCACGTAGTAGAGCCACGCCGCGCGTGCCGCCTCGTCCAGCGGTGTTGCGTCCGGGTCGTGCTGCTTGGGAAGGTTCATGAGTCAGGTGCCGGTCTTCTGGAGGGTAGGAGCAGGGTGATAGAAATTCGCGAAGGATGCAAATCGGCGGTGCGGCCGGGGAATGTCGGGGCCATCGAAAGACACGCCCTGCATATGGCTGCCGCCGGTGAATTGCCAGACGGTCATGTTGGCGGCGAGCCCGGAGCGGACGCCGTTGAGGCTGTCCTCGATGACAAGGCAGCGTTCCGGGGCCGTCTGCATTTTTGCGGCGACATGCAGGAACAGGTCGGGTGCGGGCTTGCCACGTTCCACCTCCGAGGCGGTCCAGACCCGGTCCTCGAAAAGCGCGGACATGCCGACGATTTCAAGCGCCCGTTCCACGCGCGGCGGGCTGGAGCTGGTGGCGACGCAGAAGGGGACAGAAAGAACCTCGATCACCGCGCGCGCGCCCGGCATCTCTTCCAGTTCCGCGTCGAAGGCCGCGAGAAGGCGGGCGCGGTAGTCAGCTTCGAACTCCGGGGGCAATTCGAGCCCGAACTCCTTGCGGATCTGCGAAATCACCACCGGGTAGCTGCGGCCAAGGAAGTGCCGGGCCACGTAGGGCAAATCGACATTCACGCCCCATTTGGCCAGTTCGGCCACGAGCATGCGGGCCGAGATCAGTTCGCTGTCGATCAGAACCCCGTCGCAGTCGAAGATGACGAGATCGAATTCCGGCATTGCCATCCCCCCTCAGAGCGCGTCCCGGGGCACAGGGCCCCGGAGGCGTACTCAACGTCCGCGCGTGGCGGAGGTCAATGGGCGGCCGCCGCTTTTTGCCCGGGCGGAGCGCGGAAGGAGATCAGGCGGAGCAGTTCAGCGAGGCTTCTGGAAGGTGCTTGGAATAGTCCTGCCCGGGGGCATGGCGCGCATGGTCTCGATATCCATCACCTCGACCCCCTCGCACACATGCCCGACCACCGATAGGTCGTGCGAGACCATGACGAAGGTCAGCTTGTGCTCGGCGCGCAGGTCGTTCTGCAGGTTGAGGATCTCGGCCTGCACAGAGACGTCGAGCGACGAGGCGGGGCGCAAGCCGCCGCAGGACAAGCTGCGAGATGTCAGCACGACGGATCATGCCCAACTGAAGCCATTGCAAAAGGAGTTTACCTCCGGGCCGGAAGTGACGGCCGCCTGCCTCGTTTGCCATGACACGACGGGCACCTACGCCAAGGTCGCCATGATGGCCGGCCATCCGCCGCTCGATCCAGTGCCGGGGGGCGCCCAGACAATTACCGGCGGCGATAACGTGAAGCACGGGGACCTGTCCTCGGCGCTCTACACGCCCGACAAGGCGGTCGATGTGCACATGGCCGCGGACGGGATGAACTTCACCTGTTCGACCTGTCACAGCTAGCAGGAACACAACTGTGCCGGTTCGCGCTACAATACCGCGGCCAAGGATCTGGGCGGCACCGGCAAGCCGGGCAGCGACCGTTTCACCGCGAGCTGCGAGGGCTGCCACACAGCGACCCCGCACGAGACCGCATCGTCGGGCTCAAGCTCAACGATCACACCCACAAGGTGGCCTGCCAGACCTGCCATATCCCCGAATATGCCAGGAGCGGCGTTGCCACCAAGAGCTACTGGGACTGGTCGACGGCGGGCAAGATTAACGCGGAGGGCAAGCCCTATTCGGAGGAGAACTACACGCAAGGCAACGGCAAGCACCAGCACACCTACATGTCCCAGAAAGGCGATTTCGAGTGGGCGGAGAATACAGAGCCCGCCTACGCCTGGTTCAAAGGCGTCGTGGAATACGTCAATGACGAGAAAGTGCTCGACCCCGAGGGCATCGCGCCCGTGAACGCGATCCGGGGCGATCCCGCGTCAGATGACAGCCGGATCTGGCCGTTCAAGATCATGAAGGGGCGGCAGGCCTGTGACAGCGTCAACAACACGCTGGTTTAAACCCATGTCTACGGGCCGCAGACCGACACCGCCTTTTGGAAGAACTACGACTGAGCCAAGGCGATGCGGGCCTGGATGGAGGCGGCGGGCAAGGCCGACAGCTATTCCGGAGAGTTCGGTTTCGTCGATACCGAGATGTACTGGCCGATCACCCACATGGTCGCTCCGGCAAAGCAGGCCATGGAATGCGAGGAATGCCACGCGCGCAACGGACGTCTGGCCAATATCGCCGGCGTGTTCATGCCGGGTACCGAGGACGACCGGCTGGTCGGGCTTCTGGGCAAGCTGATGGTCCTGGCGGTGATCGCCGATTTCCATGTGCTCGCGGCCTACGCGATCGGGGCCTTTGTCATCACCCATGTCTACCTTCTGACACTGGGTCATGGCTTCCGCGCGCATGTCAGACCAATGATCGACGGCTACGAGGATACCGATCTGACCCCCGAGCAGGAGGCCTATCTGGAGTCGAACGAGCCGAAGCGGTTGAAAAAGGGTGGGTGTATTCATCAGGGCGTCCAGGCAGCCGAATAGAGCCCCGCCTGCCGGGAGAGGGCCGGTTCACGGGGTGAAACTCCCTTCGGGCGACCTGGAGACAGCGTGTGCGCTGCGACGTTACAGGGCCGGATCCGGTCGTGGAAACGCCCCGCCTGTGGGAAGGCGGGGCGTGTTGCATACGGGCCCGGTGAACCGGCCCCGTTTTCACCGAGGCCGGTACATTCTGGACGTCAATTTCCGATTTTCGCTTCGAGGCAAACCGGAACGAAACCGGCCGGAGCGGTGCTGTCGACCACGGATTTGCACAGCAGGATGTCGCCCGTGCGTCCATCGACAATCCAGAGGCCATCCTCTGTCGTGAAGCCTTCAAAGGCGATGGCCGGCTGGCGTTGGCCCTTGCCGGAACCCCGGAACTGGTCCTGTCCGCCCATCTGGCCCGGTCCCTTACCCTGACGCTGCATGCCCGGCTGGTGGCCATAGCCGCCGCCCTGCACCTGCATCTGAGGTTGGTTGCCCTGGGCGGCCCAGCCTTGGCCTTGTCCACGCCCTTGTCCGGGCCCCTGGCCCTGACCCTGGCCACGGCCCATGCCTTGACCGTTGCCCTGACCCTGACCGTTGCCACGGCCTTGACCGTTGCCGCGCCCCATGCCCTGGCCATTGCCTTGGCCCTGTCCACGGCCGCCATTGGCGAAATCGCGGTCCGAGACGACGCCGTCGCCGTCGCGGTCCATCACCTGCAACCAGGCGCGCGAGGCGGCCTCGAATTCCTCGACAGAGACGGAGGCGCTGTTGTCTCGGTCCGTCGCCTCGAAGGTCAGGGCCTGCTCGGCGCGTCCGGTGCCGTTACCCCGGCCACCGGGGCGCTGCATGGAGCCGGCGCGGGCCTCGTCCAGAAGTTTGTACTCCTCGGCCGAGAGCTGCCCGTCCTCGTCCTCGTCAAAGGCGGAGAAGACGTCGTTGCGCCGCTCTATGAGCTCTTCGAGGGTAACGGTCCCGTCTTCATTCGCGTCCCAGTTCGACAGGAAATTCACGCCGGGGACGAAATCGGGATCTGCCTGTTGTGCCGACAGGGGCGCGACCAGCATGGCCGAGGCAGCGATGGCTGAGAATGCCGTAACGGAGATCAGGGTCGGTTTCATCGGGATGATCCTCTTGGGTTCTTGTATGCCTTGTCATTTCATACGCAGCGCCCCGAAAGATCCGTCGCGGCGAAGTGCATTTTCCCGATATTTCTTTCTGACCCCGAAATGGAAAAGACGCGCGGTTTCCCGCGCGCCTTCTCTGCTGACAGGGTTGGCCCGGCCGATTCCCAAGTCACTCCATGCTGGGGCCGTGCGTCGAGAGGTGGGCGACGAGCGGTGCGCCCTTGGGATTGGCGAGGATACGTTCGATAGCCTGTGCATTGCCGCCCTCTTCGCGCAGTGAGACAAGCCGCACCAACTGGCTGGTGCTGTAGAGGCCGGGCTCGACCCCAGCGGTTTGGGCAAGCTGCGTCTGGCTTGCGAGGGCCGGCATCGCCGTGATGGCGACGAGGGCGGCAAGAACGGCGGTTCTTCTCATCGTCGTGCCTTTCCTAAGCAAAATCGGCGCCGCCCCGATTGGGGATGTGGGACGGCGCCCAGGGGAGAACTGAGTCTCATGTGGGAAGGCATCGGGCAAAAAACACCTTTTGAAAATTGAGCGGAACTGTTCATATATGCACAACACAATGACGATATGCGGGTGTGAGTGGAATGACAGTTGAGGCATGGGATGAAATCAGGACATCCTTTCACGTGGCCAAGATGGGAACGGTGTCCGGGGCAGCCGAGGCGCTCGGCGTTCACCATGCGACGGTGATCCGCCATGTCGATGCGCTGGAAGCGCGGCTCGGCACCAAGCTGTTTCAGCGCCATGCGCGCGGCTACACCCCGACCGAGGCCGGGATGGACCTGCTGCAGGTGGCGGCGGCCACCGAGGATCAGTTCACCCAGCTTGTGGGCCGGATTCGCGGGCGCGGCTCGGATGTGTCGGGCGAGTTGATCGTGACCTCCATTCCCGTTCTGTCGCCGCGCCTGTCGCCGCTTCTTGTGGAATTTTCCGAAGCGCACCCGGAAATCCGGATACGTTTCCTGACCGATCAAAGGCTGTTCAAGCTCGAATACGGCGAGGCGCATGTGGCGATCCGAGCCGGAACGAAGCCGGACCAGCCGGACAATATCGTCCAGCATCTGGCGGATGAGGACATGGCGCTCTATGCGACCCGCGCTTACGTGGAGAGCCACGGCCCGTTGGTGGAGGGCGAATGGGACGGGCACCGCTTCGTTACGACCGACGAGATGAACAGCCGCGTGCCCTTCTATCGCTGGATGTTCGAAAATGTGCCCGGCGACCTGATTACCTTTCGTGCCTCGGAACAGCGGTCTGTGCATGACGGCATCCTGGCCGGCGCCGGGATCGGCTTCGTCCTTGTGAAGGATGCGGAGACGAATCCCGACCTCGTGCAGATGATGCCGCCCAAGCCAGAGTGGAACAGCCGCCTGTGGCTGGTAACACATGTCGATCTGCACCGGACCGCGAAGGTGCAGACGATGGTGAAGTTCCTCAAGGAGAGGATCCGAAACGAGATGGCTGCGTGAGTCGGGTGCGCGTGCCGGGGCAAGCCCGGCGCGGGCATATCGCAATGTTCGCCTTCTCCGCCCTCGTCGCGGGTTCGTTCAGCCTCGGCGGTATGGTCGCCAACGAGATCGAGCCCACAGCACTCAATGCCGCCCGGTTCGTCCTCGCGGCCGCCGTGATCGGCGCGGTGGTGCTGGCCCGCCGTCAAATGCAACGCGCCGCCTTTGTCGCGCCTTGGCGCTACCTGATCCTGGGCGGACTTTTTGCCATCTATTTCGTGACCATGTTCGAGGGGCTGAAGACGGCGCCGGCCGTCTCGGCATCGGCCGTGTTCACCCTGACGCCGCTGCTGGCGGCCGGGTTCGGTTGGTTCCTGCAACGGCAGGTTCTGACACCGCGTATGGCGTTGGCGCTGGCAATCGGTGCCTTCGGAGCGCTTTGGGTGATATTCCGGGCCGATTTCGCCGCGATACGCGCGTTCGAGATCGGCCGGGGCGAGTCGATCTTCTTCTGGGGCTGCGTCGCCCATGCTGCCTATGCGCCCATGGTGCCGCGTCTTAACCGGGGCGAGCGTCCGGTCGTGTTCACTTTCGGCACGCTGGTGGCCGCCGCGATTGTGATAATAATCTATGGCGCGGGAGATATTCTTGCGACCGACTGGACAGCGCTGTCGCCGCTGGTGTGGATCACCCTGTTCTATATCGCTATCCCGGCTTCCTCGGTGACCTTCGTTCTGGTGCAATTCGCCGCGCTGCGCCTGCCGGCCTCCAAGGTGATGGCCTATACCTATCTCGTTCCGAGCTGGGTCATCTGCTGGGAGAGCGCGTTCGGCGAACCTGTGCCCCCGGCGATGGTGATGATCGGCATCGCCATGACCATGCTCGCGCTCTTGTTGTTGCTGAAAACCGAGTGACGCGCCGCGTTACGGGCTATCTTCGTGCAATTCCTGCTCCAGAAAGCGCTCGAACGCATCGAGATTGATCGCCTCGAACTGCCCGAAGCCCTGCATCCAGACCGAGGCATCGCGCAGCGCATCCGGCTCCAGCTTGCACCATTTCACCCGTCCGCGCTTCTCCTGGCTGATCAGGCCCGCTCGGGTAAGAATCACCAGGTGCTTGGAGATTGCGGCCAGCGACATCTCAAACGGTTCAGCGACATCGGTCACGGCCATGTCGTCTTCGAGCAGCATCGTCAGGATCTGGCGGCGCGTCGGGTCCGAGAGGGCGGCAAAGACGGTGTCGAGCGTGGGCTGCATGAGGACGAGCCTACGCTGTGTAGGGAGCGAGGAAAAGAGCGCGCAAGCGCAGGAAACGGGTCGCCTTTGGCGGTGCTACATGGCAGTGGAAGGGCCGGAGGTTCGCATGGCACCAAAAGACTGGCTCTGGGTTATGCTGCTCGGCTTCGGCTGGGGCGCGTCGTTCATTTTCAACGCGGTTCTGCTGCGCGAGATTGGGCCGCTCTCGGTCTCCTTTCTGCGCATCGCGCTTGGCGCGTTGACCTGCTGGACCTGGGTGTTCGCAACCGGCAAGACGGTCCCCTGGAAGCCCGTTCTGGCCGGCCAGGTCCTGATTCTGGGGCTGAGCAATTATGCCATCCCCTTCGCGATCTATCCCTTCGCCCAGCAATTCGTAACCAGTGGCGTGGCCGGCATCGTCAATGCGATGATGCCAATCATGGTCGTGATCGTCTCGCATTTCTGGCCCGGCGGCGAACGCGCAACCGTGCTGCGCAGCTTCGGGATTCTCTTCGGTTTTGCCGGCATCGTCGTGCTGACGCTGCCGGCGCTCGCCTCGGGCGCCGGCTCGCAGGCATGGGCGATCCTTTTCATGCTGCTCGCGCCGATCTGCTACGCGGTGGCCATGAATCTACTGCGCCGATTCCGCGGCATCGACCCGGCGGTAATTGCTGCCATGGCGCTGACGAGCGGAGCGCTCGCCATTGCCCCGGTAATGCTGGCCGTCGAAGGTATCCCGGCGATCGTCACGCCCGAGGGCTGGGGATCTCTGCTGGGTATCGGCGTGGTGCTCACCGGGCTGTCCTTCATCGCAATGTATGCGCTTGTCAGCCGAGTTGGAGCGACGAACGGCTCCACCGTCACCTTCATCGCGCCGGTTTCAGCCGTGCTGCTGGGGTGGTTGTTGCTCGGCGATCCGGTCAAACCTGAACATCTTTTCGGGATGGGACTGATTTTCTGCGGCTTGATTATAATCGATGGGCGACTTTTTCGTCGCCGGGCGTTAAACGTTAACGAATTTTAAAAAGTATTCGAAAATTGGTTACCCGTATGAAGATAATGAGAAATACCTCCCGACAACTGGTTATGGAAAGCACACCATGGTTTCTGGCCATTGTTGCCAGTTTCATCATGCTTGCCTTCGTGGCCGCTGGCCTGCGCCTGGTCTTCTCAGGCAACCTGATGGGTTTTTTCATTTCGCTGTTCGGGGGCGGACTCGGTGTTACCTGCCTGGTGATTTATGTCGAACGGCTTCAGGTTGTCCTGAATCGGGACAGCGAAACCGTTCATGTGCGCCGGCGCACCCTGACCAACCACGAGGAAGACCGCTTGTACCTTGGCGATCTGCTCGGAGCGGTGGTCGAGACCTCCTACAGCAAGAGCGGCGGGACGACCTGGAGACCGGTTCTGATGTTGCGCGGTTTGGCCGGTCCGGTCGCCTGTCCGATCACCGAGATCTTCACCGGCGACGACATGGCCCGTCTGGCCGCCGATGCCATCAACGACTGGCTGGGGGTCGAACGGACTCGCATGCCCGAGCTGGCGAGTTGAGCCCGCATCTGCGTCTTGGGTGACAATGCCGCACTTGCGGCTGCCGCGATGACAGCGCTGCGCGACAGGCGCAATATCGACGCATGAAAACCAGCCGCAACACCCCGCAGCAGCTGATTCTGGACCATGTTCCCTGGTTCTGGGCCGTGGCGCTTGTTCTCTTCACGCTTGTTTTCGTCGCGATCGGCTCGTCCATTCTCATCGGTGGAGAGCTTTTCGGGCTTCTGTTCATCTTTATCGGTGGCGGGGTTGGGCTGATCTGCATTGCCGTCTTTGTCGAGCGTCTGCAGGTGGTGCTGAACCGCGATACGAACCTGCTGCGCATCCGCCGGCGCACTTTGCTGGGCTACCGCGAGGAAACCCATGCGCTGGATCGGCTGGAACGCGCTGTCGTCCAGTCCAGTTCGGGCGGCCAGAACAATTCGAAGACGTACCGTCCGGCGTTGGTGCTGGTGCCCGAACGGGGCGGCCCCGCCGAAGCGAAGCCGATCACGCATGTCTACAGTTCAGGCCGTGGCGCCGACCATGCGGAGCGGGCGATCAATGACTGGCTGCAAGCCCGCTAGGGCTCCTATCAGCCCTTGTTTGGCAAGGGCGGCAGGCTTCGCAGGAAAAGGATGATCGCGGCCAGATCGTCGTCGCTCATGCCGGCGAGATAACCATAAGGCATCGGCGGCAGCATCGGCGAACCGTCCGGGCGCATCCCCTTGGTGATCATCTGGGCTAGTTCTGCATCCGTATGCGCTGCCAGCCCGTCGTCGTGGGAGGTGATATTGCTGGAAACCGAGATGCCCCAGGGCCCCTTGAACTCGAACCCGCCGCGTCCGAGATCGGTCTCCAGCATCGGTCCGGTCGGCCCCATGGGCGTGTGACATTCCAGGCAATGGGCGACGGGCCCGGCAAGATAGGCGCCATACTCGACGCTGACGCCGCGCGGAATATCGGCGACCGTCTCGACCGGCGGGCCATAGGCCGGCGGCAGGGGGATGTTGTAGACTGAACTGCCGGGATCGTTTTCGACGGCCGGAACAGTGCGCAGGAAGGCGACGATCGCGGCAAGATCGGTATCGGAAAGGCCGCGATACATCGCGAAGGGCATGGGCGGGCCGATCAGGCTGCCATCGGGGCGGATGCCCTCGCGAATGGCGCGGGCAAGCTCCTCGTCCGACCAGTCGGCAATGTGACCCGCCGGAGTGATATTCGGCGCGATCGCGGTGAAGGCCTCGTTCTTCTCAACCAGCCGCCCGGCCAGTTCCTGCCCCGGGACCGGGCCGTCCGGACCAAGCGGCGTATGGCAATTGCCGCAGCCAGCGATGCCGCGCACGAGGTATTCCCCACGTTCCTCGGGTGTTTCGGCAACGGCGAGGGTGGCCCAGGCAATCGAGAGAACTCCGGCACTCAAAATCGTCTTCATGGCAATCTCCAGGAAAATGGACTGAACTGATTAACGCAGCGTAACACAGCGTGGCGCATCGCCAAAGTCATCTTATGGTTGAACAAATTCGCACCACACAACCGTTGGATCGAGGCGAAGCCGCAGGAATCGGGTCGCGCCAGGTGCCGTCGCGGCCTAGGGTCGGGGCAGCAAACAGAACAGGTCCGAGATGAACGCGCCCACTTCCGAATATCATTTCCACGTCATGCGCCGTGCGCTGGACGAGATCGACGCCGCGCAGGAGGCGGGCGAGCTTCTGTCATTGGAGGGGCTGGCCGACCGGATGCAAATGAGCCCGGCGCATTTTCAGCGGCTGTTCAGCCAATGGGTTGGCGTCTCGCCCAAGCGCTACCAGCAATACCTGACGCTGGAACAGGCCAAGGTGTTGCTGCGAAACAGCTTCACCACGCTTGAAGTGTCCGACGCGGTGGGCCTGTCGGGCTCCAGCCGCCTGCATGACATGTTCCTGCGGTGGGAAGCGATGACGCCGGGGGAATATGCGCGCTCGGGGCACGGTCTTCGCATCTACTGGGGATGGTTCGACACGCCCTTTGGCGAGAGCCTTGCGATGGGGACGGAGAAGGGACTCTGCGGGCTGGCTTTCACTTCCGAAACCGGTCGCAATGCGGCGATGCAGGACATGGTCAGCCGCTGGCCGGAGGCAGAGTTCCGCGAAGACCCCGCCCGATTGGCGCAATGGATGCAAGCCGCCGTCGGCGAGGGTGGCGAAGCCCGTCTGCACCTGATCGGCGCGCCGTTCCAGATCAAGGTCTGGGAGGCGCTGCTGCAGATCCCGACCGGCCACGTGACCACCTATTCCGAGATCGCCGGTGCCATCGGCCACCCGCGCGCCGTGCGGGCCGTGGGAACCGCCGTGGGCCGCAACCCGGTCAGCTGGCTGATCCCTTGCCACAGGGCGATCCGCAAATCGGGCGGCCTGGGGGGGTATCACTGGGGGCTGCCCGTGAAACGCGCTCTTCTGGCCTGGGAATCTGCCCGGGCCGATGCTGCGCTCGATGGCCGCATCGCAGGCGGCGAAACCTCGCCCGGCTAAGCAATCGGGGGCTGCCAAAGCGGCGTAACTGCCGTATCACGGGGCCAGAAAAAAACGTCGAAGAGGCTGAGAGCATGATCCCCCGTCTTTCCCTGATCGTCCTTGGTGGCGCCGCCCTGACCCTGTCTGCCTGTACCGATCCTTCGCGGCTCGACCCGAACGCCAATTATACCCGCGACACCGCCATCGCTGGCGGTGCCTTCGGTGCCATCGCGGGGCTCGCCGCGAGCGGCGGACAGGCCAAGCAGGCCGTGATCGGAGCGGCCGTCGGGGCCGGGGCCGGCGCGCTGATCGGCAGCCGGATGGACGCCCAAGCAGCCGCGTTGCGGCAATCGATCTCCAACCCCAATATCACCGTCACCCAGGAGGGTGACATGCTGCGGGTGACCATGCCGCAGGACATCCTCTTTGCCATCGACAGCACCGAGGTGGGGGGCGCCTTGCAGGGTGACCTGGCCGCTCTGGCCGGCAATCTCAACCAATACCCGGACACCACCGCCCAGATCGTCGGACATACGGACAACACGGGCGATGCCGCCTACAATCAGGATCTTTCGGTCCGGCGGGCACAGTCGGTTTCGGCCGTTCTGGCGTCGAACGGCGTCGCCGCAAGCCGGCTGTCGGCGAGCGGTCAGGGCGAGGACAACCCGGTCGCTTCCAACCTGACTGAAGAAGGGCGCGCCCGAAACCGTCGGGTCGACATCCTCATTCGCCCGGCCAACAGCTGATCCCATCCGGCGGGGTTGGGGCTTGCGGGCCGGTCAATTCGGCCCCCTCTTGCCTCCGATCTGTATTGGTGGTCAAGTATTCTGACCAATTCAGGTGTTTCAGAGATGCCCTTCACAGCGATTCAGTCGGAAAAGCTCAGCGGAGCGGTTATTGAGCAGATCGAAAAGCTCATCCTGCGCGGCATCCTGCAGCCCGGGGAGCGCCTGCCGGCCGAGCGCGACCTGGCCGAACGGCTCGCCGTGTCCCGTCCCTCCCTGCGCGAGGCGCTGGCCGAGTTGGAAGAGCGTGGCCTGATCCACCGCAAGGCCGGTGCGGGGATCTTCGTCGCCGAGATCATCGGCGCTGCCTTTTCGGACCCCCTGATCGATCTTTTCTCCCGGCATGACGAGGCGGTTTTTGACTACCTCTCCTTTCGGCGGGACATGGAAGGCCTTGCGGCGGAGCGGGCCGCACGTGTCGGCTCCGATACCGACATTGCGGTGATCAAGGAGATCTTCGCGCAGATGGAGCGGGCCCACAGCAATCGATCCGGCGCGGAAGAGGCGCGGCTGGATGCCGATTTCCATCTCGCGATCGTCGAGGCCGGCCACAACATCGTCATGTTGCACATGATGCGCGCGATGTACCGCCTGCTCCGCGAAGGGGTCTTCTACAACCGGCAGGCGCTCTTTCGTCAGCGGGTGACGCGCAGCGCGCTGCTGGACCAGCACAGGGCGATCCGCGATGCCATCGCGGACCGCAATCCAGAAGGCGCGCGATCCGCGGTCGAGGCGCATCTGGACTATGTCGAAGCGGCAATGCTCGACCTGCGGCGCTCGGAGCGGAACGAGGCTGTCGCACGCCAGCGATTGCAGCATACCAGGGGCAGTTGAGCGCCTGTCGCGCGACCCTGGCTGGGCGCGCATTCGGAGATTTTGTTTAATTATGCTACCTTTCCCTTGGGTCAGTCGACCTTCCGTCCAGTGACGGATCATTCCAGGGAGGACAAAAATGTTTGCCAGAGTAACCAATTACAAGATGAAACCGGGTTCGCGCGCGGCCGCAACCGAGATCATGAACAGCCTGAAGGCCGATATCCTGGCGCTGCCCGGAATGACCCGGTTCATCAACGTGATGAATGACGATGGTAATGGATACGTCATTGCGCTTTCGACCGAAGAGGCAATGGACTCGGACACCGCGAACAAGGTCAACCAACTCTGGGGAGCCTTCAGCGAGCATCTCGAGGGACCGCCGGACCGCGCTTCGTTCCACGTGATTGCGGATTGGGCCGCCTGACGAATCGAACGCCCCGGTCCGACTTCCCCCAATGCCCCGGTGATCGCGCCAGTCTTCTTCTGACGTCAAATATCCTGGGGGTTTGGGGGTGAAACCCCCAAGGGACGCGACGCGCGAGGCACACCTCCGGGCGCTGCAAATGACCAGCACAACGAAAAAGGGCCGGCGCGAGGCCGGCCCTTGTCCATTTCTCCGAAGTCCCAGGCTCAGTGGAGCTTGGCATCCACGACCTTGATGCTCTCGTCGATCAGAGCGGCGGCGTCGCTTTCGGTCATGCCCTTGGCAACGACTTCGCCGGCAGCGGCGATCGCCACGTTGATGGCGCTGTCCCGCACTTCCTTGACGGCACTCGCTTCGGCAGAGGCTATCTGGTCCTCGGCGGCTTGCAGGCGGCGGGCGATGGACTTCTCCAGCTCCAGCTTGGCCTGCTTGGCGGCTTCCTCGGCATCCGCCTTGGCATGCTGCACGATAAGAGCGGCCTGCTCGGAAACCTCACGCTGCTTGCGCTCGAACTGAGCCAGAACGGTCTGGGCTTCTTCGCGCAAGGCACGGGCCTCGTCCAGCTCGCTGCGGATCGTGTCGGCCCGATTGTCCAGCATCTTGCCAAGCATGCTCGGCACGTTGAAGTGAAGCAATACGCCAACGAAGACGATGAAGGCGATCAGGACGACGAAGTTGGTGTTGCCGAGGCTGAAGAACGCACCGGACGCGGCAAAGGCCGGCGCGGCAGCGCCCGCGAGGGCCGCACTCAGGATGAGCTTGCGCATCAGGCGTCTCCCTTGATCTGGGCTTCGACAGCTGCGGCCACGGCGCCGGCATCGACCGGACGGCCAAGGCTCGCCACGATCTCGGCAGCGGCTTCCTTGGCCACGGCATCAACCGCTTCGATCGCGCTGTCGCGGATCTCGGCGATATGGGCTGCGGATTCGGCCGATTTGGCAGAAATCTCCGCATCCGCCTTGGCGGTGGCAACGCCCAGTTCTTCCTTGATCGCGGCGCGGGTTTCCGCAGCGATCTTCTGGGCTTCGGCGCGTGCCTCTGCCAGAGCCTTTTCATAGGCCTTTTCAGCCTCGACCGCCTTGAGCTTCAGCTCTTCGGCCGCGGCAATATCATTGGTGATCGTCCCCTTCCGCTCGGCGAGAACGCCGGCGATGCGGGGCAACGCGATCTTGGTCAGGATAAAGTAAATCGCCAGGATCGTGATGATTAGCCAGAAAATCTGGTTCGGGAACGTCGAGAAGTCCAGCTGCGGCATGCCGGCAGACTCGGCCCCATGGGCCATGTCGGCGGCGCCGTGAGCTGCGTCGGCGGCCCCGTGCGCGGCATCCGTCGCGTGTTCCGTTACTGTGGTTGCGTGGCTGTCGCCTGCCATGCTGTCCTCCTGGATCTGAAGATTCACCAAGGGGGCCGGTTCAGGCCCGCCCCCCTGGCGGCAAGGATCTCAGAAGTGTCTCTTAGACGGCGAACATCAGCAGAAGCGCGACCAGGAACGAGAAGATGCCCAGGGCTTCGGCGAATGCGATACCGATGAAGAGAGTGGCGGTCTGGCTGGCAGCCGCGGTGGGGTTGCGCAGGGCGCCGGCGAGGAAGTTGCCGGCCACGTGGCCAACACCGATGGCGGCAGCGCCGGAACCGATAGCTGCGAGGCCTGCGCCGATATGTGCGAGATCGCCTTCCATGATGATTTCTCCTTGCGATTGGAAGTTGATGTATTTGGTATTCGGGACCTTTGCGCCGCCCTTAGTGGGACGGGTGCAGCGCATCCTTGAGATAGACGCAGGTCAGAATTGTGAAGACGTAGGCCTGGACGAAGGCCACCAGCAGCTCGAGCCCGTACATGGCGGTGATCGCCAGGATCGAGAAGGGGGCGACGGCCATCAGGCCGGCAAAGCCCGCGAAGACCTTGATCACAGCGTGGCCGGCCATCATGTTGCCGCCAAGACGAATGGAGTGGCTGACCGGACGGACGAAGTAGGAAATCAGCTCGATGATCGCCAGCACGGGGCGCAGCGGCAGCGGTGCCGAACTGACCCAGAAGAGGCCCAGAAACTTGGTGCCGTTTTTCCAGAAGCCGACGAAAGTCACGGTCAGGAACACGGCCAGCGCCAACACCGCGGTGACCGCGATATGCGACGTCGTGGTGAAGGAGAAGGGCAGAAGGCCCAGCATGTTGGCGGATGCCACGAACATGAACAGCGTCATGATGTAGGGGAAGAAGGCGACGGCATCCTTGCCAGCCACTTCTTCCACCATCTTGTAGACGAAACCGTAGGCAAGTTCGGCAATCGATTGGGCGCGGCTGGGGATGATCGCGCGGCCGCGGGTGCCGACAACGAGCAGAAGCGTGATCGCGAGCACCGACATTGCCAGCCAGAAGGTGACGTTGGTGATCGTCAGCATCCCGACATGGTCACCGCCGAAAAGCGGCTTGACCGTGAACTGGTCCATCGGGTGGATGGCGGTGGTTCCGGTATTCAGGAAGAGCGCCGAGAGCACGGCCAGACCGATTGCACCACCAAGAAACAGCTTGCCGCCATTACCGGATTTTTGCGCAGTGGAAGCCTTCGATTCTGCCACGTCTCAGTCCCTCTCTTCCTCGACAGCGTCCGCCGTCTTCGTTTCCTGTTCAGCGGCCTTGGCCAACTGTTTCTCCTGAACATTCGCGGCGGTTCGCATCATCACGCGCACACCAGCCACGAAGCCCAGCAATATGAACAGCACCAGCATGAAGGGTTTTGTGCCCAACAAGGCGTCGAATCCCAAGCCGATGCCAAGGCCGATCACGATGCCGGCCACAAGCTCTGTCACCATCTGCCAGGCAATATTCGCCTGTGAGATGTCTCCCGTCGAAGGGGCGTCAGTCTTCCCGCCTTTGGCGCGCGCGATTTTCTCTTCGAGCTGCCTGAGCCGCTCTCGCTCGCTAGTTTCCGCCAATGGGGGGCACCCTCCAACCTTTGCGTCGGACACTATGCCGGGGTTGTGCTCAGAGTCAATCAGCTATGCTGCATGTGCATTGGCGTTTAGTGTGTTGATAAATATCAATAAAAATTGAAGCCGTGGATTCGGTTTCGGCCGTTAGCGCATGACATACCCGCCAGGGCAAATTCAACCAATCGGTTGATGGTTTTATTATCGGGACTGTCCCGAGGCGGGCGTTCCCCCACGTGAAGGCGTCATCGGCCGCTGAAGGCACGCCTTGCAGGTCTTGCGCCCGGCGGCACGCGCGGGCAAGACCGGGTCATGAGCAAACAACTTCATTACAATGTTCTGCGGCAGATCTTCGAACGCTTCCGCGAGAGCGAGCCGGAGCCCAAGGGAGAGTTGGAACATACCAACGCCTACACGCTGCTGGTGGCCGTGGCGCTTTCTGCACAGGCAACGGACAAGGGCGTGAACCGCGCGACGCGCGCGCTGTTCGCGAAGGTCTCGACCCCGCAGGAGATGGTCGATCTCGGCGAGGAAACCTTGATCGAGCACATCAAGACGATCGGCCTCTATCGCAACAAGGCGAAGAACGTGATGAAGCTGTCGCGCATCCTCGTGGAGGAGTTCGGTGGCGAGGTGCCCAATTCGCGCGCCGCGCTGGAGAGCCTGCCGGGTGTGGGGCGCAAGACGGCTAATGTGGTGCTCAATATGTGGTGGGGTATGCCGACGCAGGCGGTGGACACGCATATTTTTCGGGTCGCCAATCGGACCGGTATAGCGCCCGGCAAGGATGTGGTCGCGGTAGAGCGCGCCATCGAGGACAACATCCCCGCCGATTTTCAGCATCACGCACATCACTGGTTGATCCTGCACGGCCGCTATGTATGCAAGGCGCGCAAACCCAATTGCGGTGTCTGCGTGATCGAGGAATTCTGCCAGAAGGACGGCGTCGAGTGAGTGCAAAATACCAAGTTGTCGGCATCGGCAACGCCATTGTGGACGTGCTGTCCCATTCCGATGACAACTTTCTCGATATCATGGGGATCGAGAAGGGGATCATGCAGCTCATCGAGAAGGAACGCGCCGAGATCCTTTTTGCCGCGATGGATGAACGCCAACAGGCACCGGGCGGCTCGGTGGCCAACACGCTGGCCGGTCTCGGCCATCTCGGGTTGAAGACCGCCTTCATGGGCCGGGTGCATGATGACCACCTGGGGCAGTATTATGCCGACGCACTGACCAAGGACGGGACGGATTTCGTCAATCCGCCAGTGCCGAACGGTGAGTTGCCGACCTCGCGCTCGATGATCTTCGTCTCGCCGGACGGGGAGCGCTCGATGAACACCTATCTGGGCGTCTCGGCCGAGCTTGGTCCCGAGGATGTTCCGGAACAGGTTGCCAGCAGCAGCGAGATCCTGTTCCTCGAAGGCTACCTTTTCGACAAGGACAAGGGGAAGGAAGCCTTCCTGAAGGCGGCGCGCCTTTGCAAGGCCAGTGGTGGCAAGGCGGGGATCGCACTTTCCGACCCGTTCTGCGTCGACCGTCACCGCGACGATTTCCGTTCGCTGGTGTCGGAAGAAATGGATTACGTCATCGGTAACAGCCATGAGTGGTGTTCGCTCTACGAGACCGAGGACTTGGAGAAAGCCCTCGCCCGGGCGGCAGTGGATTGCGATCTGGTCGTCTGTACCCGTTCCGGCGACGATGTCGTCCTGGTCCGGGGCGAGGAGCGGGTAGAGGTCCCGGTGCACAGGGTGATCCCTGTGGATGCGACCGGCGCGGGCGACCAGTTCGCCGCCGGATTCCTCTACGGGCTGAGCACCGGGCGGGATCTTGAGACCTGTGGCCGAATGGGCGTGATCTGTGCGGCCGAGGTGATTTCCCACATGGGACCGCGTCCGCAGACGGATACGCACGATCTGTTCCACGCGGCGGGGCTTCTCTGACCGCTTATTTCTCGCATTGCTGGCTGGGAACCAGCCGGCTGCGGGCGCCTTTGGGCTCCAACGCGCGGTAACGTCCTTCCGAAAAACGCTCGCAATCGAGCGCATGTCCGCTGGCCACCATGGCCGCGGCAATGTCCTCGCCATTCGCCGTGCAGGTTCCGATCCGCTGATGTCCGATCCGCTTGTCCGAAATACCGCAGGTCACGAAGCTGCCCTCAATAATTCGCTGCATCTGTTGACGTGCGGTTTCAGCCTCTTTGCGCGAGTTCTGAGGGCGCTCTATTCCGTGCAAGCGGATGGGGGTTCCGGATATGACGAGCGTGTCGCCGCGCGCCACGTAAACCTCCCCCTGCGAAGCGGCCAGGAGCAGGGCAAAACCGGTAGCGAATACAATCATTGCGAATTTTCCTTGAAACATTAGAACTTACTATGGTTTCAGAATGACAAAATATACCGCAGGTAGCAATTCTGGTAAGCAGGGTTGATTTCTTCATTCCCAAGTGCGATGCGGCGCGCATGAAAATCGGCGAAGTGATATCCCGCGCGCGGCGCGCGGCTGGCTTGAAGCAAAAGGAGCTGGCTGCGGCGGCCGGTGTCCATGTTCAGACACTCAAGCGGCTGGAAGGCGGCGCTGGCGCCGGGTATTCGACGGTCCGGGCCTTGGAGAAGGCTTTGGGCAAGGCGGGCGCCACCTGGACCGAGACCGAGGACGGCTATGAGCTGCACGTTTTGTTGAAGTCGATGAAATAGAAAAATCTCTGACGACGTGTTCTGCACCAATGAAGGTCGCTGCGCGGCCTGCCTCCGGCGGGGATATTTGGAGTCAGAAGAAGTCCTGGGCGAGGCGAGTGGCGATGTGCGCCCCCCCAAACGGCGGGCTGCGCGTGAGCGCCAAAGCCGGAGGGCAGGCCCCCGTAGGGCCGGATCAGCGGCCGAGCTTGGCGTGCACCTCGTCGAGGTCGATTTCTCCGGTCGGCATCTTGTTGGCCGGGTTTTCGAAATCGTAGCGGAACAGCTCGAAGTCGCGGTGGTAGATCTCGTAGACGAGATGCATTGACAGGTCGTCGAAATAGTCCTCGACGGGGTGCGCACGTTTCGGACCGTGCCCTTCGCTCTCGTTGAAACGCGGGATTGTGCTCAGGTCGACCGGATG
This sequence comes from Aliiruegeria lutimaris, assembly GCF_900099935.1. Lineage (GTDB taxonomy): Bacteria > Pseudomonadota > Alphaproteobacteria > Rhodobacterales > Rhodobacteraceae > Tropicimonas > Tropicimonas lutimaris. The sequence goes on from NZ_FNEK01000015.1 coordinate 22,135, forward strand.
CGGAAGGGGGAGCCCGTCAAGGACCTGCGCCATGCCATCGTTGAATTTCTCCGTCCACACGATGCGGTCATAGCGGCCGCCGTTGACGATGAAGGTGGAGATATGGCCCGACATGGCCGACCAGTGAATGTCGGGGTCCATCGGGCGACGAAAACGGATCGTGTCGCGGGCAAATAGCAGGAAACGGCGGAAGCTCTTCACCTGGTCGAAATCGAAATTATCTTCGGGCGAGCCGACCGTCACACCGTATTGTTGCGCGAGCTTGGGCACGAGGTTGCCGCGATAGCGCCGGCCATTGCGCTGGATGCCAGCGATCTTGTCGAAAAACGAGGACAAGATGCGCGTATAAGGGTTGCGAACGCAGGTGAAGGTGCGCGAGCGATGCGCCGAGACGTTCGCCTCGATCAGCGGCTGGCTTTCCTCCTGCGCCCATTTGTGCAGCCCTTCGGCGGAATCGTGTATGTCCCCGTCGAAAAAACGGCCATGATCGGAATAGAACATGATCTGGCCGATGGTCGAGCAGGCGCATTTCGGCACCACGCGATAGACTATGCTTTCGCTTTCCGTCATCCAGGTGCCGGGATATCCCATGGAATTTGTCCTAATTTTGGGCTGACTGTTCTGCTCTCTTTTCAGAGATACTCATAAAAAAGCAAACAAACCCTGTCATTTCAATTGGCGTTCGGGCTATCTGGCTTGAACAATGCCGCGCAAGCCCCGAAGATTGTTCTCGAAATGGTACAGATCGCCTATATCCTGCTCTGTCACAAGGATCCCGACGCGATCGTCGCGCAGGCCCGGCGGCTGACAGCGGCGGGCGATTGCCTGTCCATTCATTTCGATGCACGCGCTTCCGCGGCCGATTTTGCGAAGATTCGCAGTGAACTGGCCGACAATCCCAATGTCACCTTTGCGGCAAGGCGCCGGAAATGCGGCTGGGGCGAATGGAGCCTTGTCGCGGCATCGCTGGAGGCGATCCGGGCTGCCACTGCCGCCTTTCCGCGTGCCACCCATTTCTACATGCTTTCGGGCGACTGCATGCCGGTGAAATCGGCCGAATATGCCCATGCCTTCCTGGCGGCGGAGGATGTGGATTACATCGAATCCGTCGATTATTTCGATGGCGGCTGGATCAAGACGGGCTTCGTGGAGGAGCGCCTGATCTACCGGCATTTCTTCAATGAGCGCCAGCGCAAATGGCTGTTCTACCGCAGCTTCGAGATGCAAAAGTGGCTCGGCCTGAAGCGCAAGGTGCCGCAAGACCTGCAGATGATGATCGGCAGCCAATGGTGGTGCCTGCGCCGGCGAACCATCGAGGCGGTGCTGGATTTCGCGGACACGCGGCGCGATGTCATGCGATTCTTCGCGACGACGTGGATTCCCGACGAGACCTTTTTCCAGACCATCGTGCGCCACCTCATCCCGCGGCAAGAGATCCGCTCGCGCACGCTGACCTTCCTGATGTTTTCCGATTACGGAATGCCGATCAATTTCTACAACGACCACCACGATTTGTTGCTGGCGCAGGACGCGCTTTTCGCCCGCAAGATCAGCCCCGAGGCAGCGGAGCTGAAGACGCGGCTCGGCAAACTCTATTCCGCCAAGGGGAAGGAATTCCGGATATCGGACGAGGGGCGCAATCTCTTTCACTACCTCACCAGGCGCGGCCGGGAAGGGCGGCGCTTTTCCCCGCGTTTCTGGGAGGAAGGTGGGGGATTGGAGCGCGACAAGGAACTGCTCCTTGTCGTTTGCAAGAAGTGGCATATCGCCAAGCGTCTCATCGGCGAGGTGCGTCGGCAGACCGGCCTGCACGCGGTGGAGTACCTGTTTGCGGAACAGGACGCCGGTTTGCCCGATCTCGGCGGGATTGAAACCAGCATCTACAAGCGCATGCGGCACCGGCGCGTGCTCGTATCGATGCTTTTCGGCTACCATGACACCGCGAAGCTGGCGCTCTGCCTGGACCCGTCCATGTTCGACATCATCAGCGATTTCGCCGGAGACCGGGCGACGGTGCGTATCCTCGATGTCCGCTGCAACTTCTCCGATGCGGATCTGCTCGGCCATGCCGAGCGTGTGGGGCTGGCAGGGGCCGGCGGCAATGCCGAGACTCTGGCGGAATTGATCGACACCTTGCGCCGGGATTTCACGCAGGAAACAGACCGGATCCGCGATGCCGGATTCCAGCATCATCATGTGATCGCGCAAGATGCGACGCCGGAACAGAATGCGCTGTCGCTGGCGGCGTTTCTGTCTATACCGGAGGAGACAGCGCTGAAGATTGCGGCGTGTGAGAACCTGTTTGACGACTGAACGGAAGGAGAAGGGTAGGAAAATGGCATATGTGTATGACGACCAGAATATCTTTGCCAAAATTCTGCGCGGCGAGATCCCCAACAGCCCCGTGCTGGAGACGGAGCATTCGCTGGCCTTCAACGACATCAACCCGCAAGCGCCCGTGCATGTTCTGGTGATCCCGAAAGGGCCCTATGTCTGCTACGATCATTTCGCTCTCGAAGCCTCCGATGCGGAGATCGTCGATTTCACCCGCACTGTCGGGCGGATCTGCAAGATGCTTGGCGTGCAAGCCGATGCGGCCGGCGACGGTTGCCGCCTGATCGCAAATGCCGGCGCGCATGGCGTGCAGGAGGTTCCCCATCTGCATGTCCACATACTTGGTGGACGGATGCTCGGACGGATGCTGGCACCCGCGAAGTGATCGCGGCGCCGGCTCGAACGGGCAGGGGGCGCCTCAGCCCTCGCCAATCCGCAGCCGGAGCATTTCCGTTACGATAGATCGGGCGCGTGACCAGTTCTTCGGCGTGGCGGTGGCGAAATAGTCGAGCCCCGGCGCCGAATTGACCTCGAGAATGGTTGCACCCTCCATGGCCTCTTCGAGGGCCGGGGCCAGTATGTCCACCCCGGCAAGGCGCAGGCCGAGACTGTCGGCCGCCCGGATTGCGAGGGCTTCGGTTTCGGGGGGAAGCTCGCCTGTCCAGTCGCGCAGGGTACCGCCGGTGGATAGATTGGCATTGTCCAGCAATCTCTGGCTTTCGCCTTTGGGTAGAATCGTTTCGAAGTTACGGCCATCGGCGGCAAGGCGGTGATGCAGGCGCGGGTCCTCGACGGAGATCTTGGCACCGCGATGCCGTTCCCGCAGCTCCGCGAGTGCCTTGTCGACAAGCTTCGCCAATCGCGTGGTGCCGTCGCCGATGACCGAGAGAGGGATGCGCTCGTAGGTCAGAACGACACGCCCGTCCAGAACCAGCAACCGGTAGTCGCGACCGGGAACATGGCGTTCGACGCGCAGGATGTCGTCGCTGGCAAAAGCCAATCGAAGGTCGGCAAGCAGGTGCTCGCGGTCCGTGCACAGGCGGATATCCCGCCCTTCGGAGCCCGTATTCGGTTTGACGATCACCGGCCAGCCCTGCGCCTCGGCGAACGCGACGGCGGCTTCCGGGCCGGGCAGGCGGGCTGCGGTGTCGGCATTCCGCAACGTCATGCGGTCCTGGTAGGCGGGGCTGAATACGATCCTGCCAGCGGGCGTCTGCAGATTGTCTGCCGCAAGCCAGCGGGCGGTGTAATCCTTGTCGGCCGCGATATGGGCGGCGGCATCGGTATTCAGACCGATGGATTTTCCGAAGATCGGATGGCGCCGGCCTTTCGTATCGACGATCCGTCCAACGAAACCATATTCGCTGTCCATTTCCAGCGAGACACCGAGCGCTTCCGCCGCCTCGGACAGCATGCGAACGAAGGGCGCCGTGCGCGCCATCAGCTTGCTGTCGGGACGCGACAAGGACAGCACGGGTCAGGCGGCCCTGTGCGCGCCAGCGGTGAGCGCGAGGAAAATGTCCTCCAGCCGGGGATCCTCGGAAGCGACGTCCGAAATCCGGATGCCGGCCGCGCGCACGGCGTCAAGCACATCCTCGGCCGATGTCGCCCCGCGCCGATAGGAGAGCGCAATGGCTCCGCCGGGGCGGCGTTCGCAGGTCACATCCGTTGGCAGGGGAAACTCCGCAGGCACCGGTCCCTCGGGCTGGATGACCAGCGTTTTTGCGTCGAGGCGGCCGATCAGGCGATCTGTGCGGTCATGCGCGATCTTCTCGCCATTATGGATGATGGCGATCTGGTCGCACATCTGCTCGGCCTCTTCGAGGTAATGCGTCGTCAGGATGATCGTCATCCCCTGCTCGTTGAGCTTTCGGACATTGTTCCAAAGCATCTGGCGCAGCTCGATATCGACGCCGGCCGTCGGTTCGTCGAGCACCAGCACATGCGGGTTGTGCACCAGCGCCTTGCCTAGCAGCAGTCGCCGCCGCATCCCCCCTGAGAGGGTGCGCGAATAGGCATCTGCCTTGTCCGTCAGCCCGATCATCTCGAGGATCTCGTCCGTGCGCCGCTCGCGTTTCGGAACCCCGTAGAGCCCGGCCTGCACGTCGAGTGCGGCGCGGGCGGTAAAGAACGGGTCGAGATTGAGTTCCTGCGGCATCACGCCGATGGCCGCGCGGCTCTGGCGCGGGTTCACATCGTGATCGAAGCCCCAGATTCGGACATTCCCGGCGCTTTTACGCACCAACCCGGCAAGGATATTGATGAGAGTCGATTTCCCGGCCCCATTCGGACCCAGCAGGCCGAAAATGGACCCCTGAGGCACCTGCAGGTCCACCCCTTTGAGCGCTTCCTTTGGCGGTTCGCCCTTGTGGGCGGCGTAGGTCTTTGCCAGTCCTTCGATTTCGATGGCGAATTGGCTCATATGCGGCGCTCCGGCACTTGCCCGCGCACGGGCGTTCCCTATGATGCTGCGAACCTATTCCGAGCCGAGCGGCGCCACAAGCAGCCGCCGGACCAGATTGCCAGGAGCCTGTTCATGTCCGTGATCCCCCAGCCTCCCGAAACCGAGGTCGTAACCGCCAAGCGCGTCTGCTGTGATGGCGGCGAGGGAGCTTTGGGCCACCCAAGGGTCTGGTTGAGCCTGGGCGAGGATGGTGAAGTCGAGTGCCCTTACTGCGACAAGAAATTTGTCCTGGAAGGTAAATCCAAGACCTGATCCAAAAGCGATCGTTGGTGTCGTTCGCAATTCTGTCGGTCAACTTTGCGAACCAGGCTGCCAATCGGTGGCACGCGCTTCGCGCGCGCAAACGATCCTTTGGATTGTGCCTCCGGCGGAGGTATTTGGGGATAGATGAAGCCCAGAAGGGTATCTCTTCATTTTTCATCAAATACCTTGGGGGGAGCGCTCTCAAGAGCGCGTGGGGGGCAAAGCCCCCGACTTTTGCCAAGCCCTGCCATAACGTTCGGCCGGTGGACCATGCTTCGCCTGCGCACAGCCCCGGCGCCACTTCGGGTCGTGCCTGGCGGGCTGGTTCTCCCGCGCAGAACATGTCACCAAAGGCGAAGCATTGTTTCAGGGAGCGCGGAATGGCATTCGGCAAGGGACATCACCTGCATCTCATCGACGGCTCGGCCTTTATTTTCCGGGCCTATCACGCGCTGCCGCCGCTGACGCGCAAGTCCGACGGGTTGCCGGTGGGCGCCGTGGCGGGATTCTGCAACATGTTGCACCGCTATATCGAGGGTAATACCGGGCCGGATGCGCCGACGCACGCCGCGGTGATCTTCGATTACTCGGGCAAGACTTTCCGCAACGAGATCTATGATCTCTACAAGGCCAACCGTCCGCCCGCTCCGGAGGATCTTGTGCCGCAATTCCCGCTGACGCGGGAAGCGACGCGCGCATTCAACGTCGCTTGCGAGGAGATCGAGGGCTACGAGGCCGACGACATCATCGCCACGCTGGCCTGTCAGGCGCGCGAGGCCGGTGGGCGCTGCACGATCATCAGTTCCGACAAGGACCTGATGCAGCTTATCGGGGGCGGCGTCGAGATGCTCGACGCGATGAAGAACAAGCGGATCGGCATCGAGGAAGTCGAGGAAAAGTTCGGCGTCGGCCCGGAGCGGGTGGTCGATGTGCAGGCGCTGGCGGGCGACTCGGTGGATAATGTTCCCGGCGCACCGGGGATCGGCATCAAGACCGCCGCGCAACTCATTCAGGAATATGGCGATCTCGAAACGCTGCTGGACCGCGCCGAGGAAATCAAGCAGCCTAAGCGCCGCCAGACCCTGATGGAAAAGCGCGAGCAGATCGAAATGTCCAAGCGGCTCGTCACGCTGGATTGCGCCACCCCGCTCGCTTTTACCCTCGACGATCTGGAAGTGCGGGATCCGGAGCCGGAGGCGCTTCTGGGGTTCCTGGGAAAAATGGAATTCCGGACGCTTTCCAAGCGGATCGCCGATCAACTTGGCGTCGAGGCGCCGGCAATTGCGGAGGCGCCCGCGGCGACGACCGAAGCCGATGCCCCGGAAGCGCTGCCCTTCGATCACGCGAAATACGAGATCGTTCGCGATGCCGCGGCGCTCCAGGCTTGGATCGACCGGATCAACGCCATGGGTCGCGTCGCCGTAGATACGGAAACGACAGGGCTGGACGAGATGACCGTCGATCTGGTCGGGATCTGCCTTTGCGTTGAGGCGGGCGCGGCTTGTTACATCCCGCTCGGGCACAAGGCGGGCGGGGGCGAAGGCCTGTTTGCAGAGGAGGCATTGGCCGAAGGGCAGATGGCGCTCGAGGAGGCGCTCGCGCTCCTGAAGCCGGTTCTGGAAGATGAGGCCGTCCTTAAGATCGGCCAGAACATGAAATACGACGCCAAGATCCTGTCGCGCTATGGCATCGAAGTCATGCCTTATGACGACACGATGCTGCTCTCCTACGCCATGCATTCGGGGATGCATGGCCACGGGATGGACGCGCTTTCGGAGCGCTACCTCTCGCATGTTCCCATCCCGATCAAGGAACTGATCGGAAGTGGGAAAAGTGCAATCACCTTTGACAAGGTCGAAGTGGAAACGGCTGCAAAATATGCAGCCGAAGATGCTGACGTGACGCTCAGATTATGGAAATTGTTCAAGCCGCAATTGCACCTGAACAAGGTCACGACCGTCTACGAAACGCTGGAGCGGCCGCTTTCGCCGGTTCTGGCGCGGATGGAGATGGCCGGCGTGAAGGTCGACCGTGATACGCTCAGCCGCATGTCCAACGCGTTTGCGCAGAAGATGGCGGGGCTGGAGGCCGAGATTCACGAATTGGCGGGCGAGAGCTTCAATGTCGGCTCGCCCAAGCAGCTTGGCGAGATCCTCTTCGACAAGATGGGGCTGGAGGGCGGCAAGAAGGGCAAGACGGGCGCATGGTCGACCCCGGCGCAGGTTCTGGAAGACCTCGCCACGGAGCACGAGCTTCCGGCGCGGGTGCTGGACTGGCGCCAGCTTTCCAAGCTGAAATCGACCTATACGGACGCGCTGCAGGACCATATCAACCCTGAGACCGGCCGGGTGCACACCTCCTATATCCAGTCGGGCGCCAATACCGGCCGCCTCGCTTCGACCGATCCGAACCTGCAGAACATTCCCGTGCGCAGCGAGGAAGGCCGCCGTATCCGGGAGGCTTTCGTGGCCGAGCCGGGCAAGCTGTTGGTCAGTCTCGACTATTCCCAGATCGAACTGCGCATTCTTGCTCATGTGGCAGGGATCGATGCGCTGAAACAGGCCTTCCGCGAAGGGCAGGACATTCACGCCATGACGGCGTCGGAAATGTTCGATGTACCGCTGGACGAGATGACGCCCGATATCCGTCGACAGGCCAAGGCGATCAATTTCGGCGTGATCTATGGCATTTCGGGCTTTGGGCTGGCGCGGAACCTGCGGATTCCGCGCTCAGAGGCGCAGGGCTTCATCGACCGCTATTTCGAGCGCTTCCCCGGGATCCGGACTTACATGGACGACACGGTTGCCTTCGCCAAGGAGCATGGCCGGGTCGAAACGCTGTTCGGCCGCCGCATCCACACGCCGGAGATCAATGCCAAGGGGCCGGGCGCGGGCTTTGCCAAGCGAGCGGCGATCAACGCGCCAATCCAGGGCACGGCGGCGGACATCATCCGCCGGGCGATGATCCGGATGGAGGACGCAATCGCCGGTTTGCCAGCCAAGATGCTGTTGCAGGTGCATGACGAACTGATCTTTGAGGTGGCCGAGGACGCTGTGGACCAAACCATTGCGCGTGTCCGCGAGGTGATGGAGACCGCCGCCGAGCCGGCGGTGAGGATCGACGTGCCGCTTGTTGTCGATGCCGGGCAGGGGGCGAACTGGGCCGAGGCGCATTGAGTGCTCCGTCACCGCGCGCGGTGACGGAAGTCCGTCTCAACTTGCCTGCTCGCGGATTGCCCGTGGTGCGCCTTCACAGGTCAATGCCGCGGGACGTTCGTAGCGGAGCGGCGTCGATCTCGTTGGGGTCTCCTTACGGTCGGCGGAAGTGCCGGTGCGGCGGGCGAGCCCCCAGAGGCCGAATCCGATGAAACCTATCTGGATCAGGAAGGCCGCGAGATTGAACGAGTCGATCAGGCTCAAAAGGACGAGGGCTGCGGCAATGATCTTGAAGACCGAATAGGCCGTTCCATTACCGCAGGCGATGTCGCACTGGACCAGCACGAAACCGCCGACATAGACAATCGACCCTATTACGCCACAGATTTGAAGGAGGAGGGGCAAGTTGTCTTGAATCGGGACAGGGTTGAACATTGTTAAAGGTCCATAAAAAAAGGCACATGCCAAACGCAAACGATCCGGTTAATGCCGGAAATCAAACAAAATAGGGTCCAGAAAATCGACCCGTCACCGCTTTCTGTTCACCCTGGAGAAGGACCCGAATGGGAGTGCCGACTTTTCAGGTGATCAGCGACGACGGGGTTTATTCTACAGGAATTCGTCCTTCAGGGCACGCCAAATAAATCGACCGAAACCCGTAGCTTCTATGTCCATGGACCGATCGTGCCACCTAGATCTCCGGCGGCGAGAGAGGTAGCCCGGGATGGAAGAAACAGGTGTGAGGGACCCGATGCCGCACGACCATCATCATGACCATCACCACGGTCTCGATCCCGAGAGCGGCGACCGCCGGGTCTTTGTCGCCATCGCGGTGAACTTCCTGTTGACCTTCGTGCAGATCGTTGCCGGGGTCATTTCCGGCTCGCTCGCCCTGGTGGCTGATGCCATCCACAACCTGAGCGATGCGCTCTCGCTGGTAATCGCGTTTGCCGCCCGCAAGATCGCGCGCCGGCCGGCAGACGAGAAAATGACCTTCGGCTATGGCCGGGCCGAGGTCGTCGCGGCGCTGATCAACTATACCGTGTTGATCGTGATCGCCTTTTACCTCGCGGTTGAGGGCATCAATCGCTTGCTGGATCCGCCACAGGTGCAGGGCTGGCTGGTCGTTGTCGTGGCCGCTGTCGCGTTGGTGATCGACGCCGTGACAGCGTTGCTGATTTTCCGGATGTCGAAGGACAGCGTGAACATGCGCGCGGCCTTTCTTCACAACCTCATGGATGCCCTGGGCTCGGTGGCGGTCATCATCGGGGGCACGTTGATCCTGCTCTATGACTGGCGGCTGGTTGACCCGATCGTGACGCTGATGATCGCGGGCTATATCCTGTGGCATACGGCGCGCGAAATCGGCCCGGTCATTCGCATTCTCATGCTGGCCAGCCCGGGCTCGCCAACGGTCGAGGACGCGATCGCGAGTATGGAGGAATGCCCCGACGTGGTGGAGATTCACCACCTCCATCTGTGGCAGATGGGCGAACACGAGATTTCGCTGGAGGCCCATGTGGTGCTCGCACCCGGAGCGGCGGCCGCACCGGTCAAGGCGGCGCTCAAGACCCTTCTGGCAGACCGTTTCGGCATACGCCATTCGGTTCTGGAAATGGAAAGCGCCGCGGACCGTTGCGTGGACGCCAAACCGGTCGGTCACGCCTGAGCCGAAAGGACCCTCCGTCAAGCTTGACCTCAGCGTAACCTCTGGCCTTTGTTGCGCAAGGGACGGAGGAGAGCAGGATGTCACAGGAATTCGTGGAACTTATCGGGGCCGACGAGGCAATTGCCGAGGTGCGCCTGAACAGGCCCGAGAAGAAGAACGCGCTGACGCTCGAAATGCTGGATGCGCTGGTCGCCGCCGGTAAGGAATTGGCGAGCAAGCCAGGGCTGCGGGCGGTGATCCTGTCCGGCGAAGGGGGCGATTTCTCGGCCGGGCTCGACACCGGGGCGCTCATGGCGATGGCGGGCAAGATGGATGCGATCAAGCAGGAAATGCTCAGCCCGCCCGAGTGTGAGATCGCCAACCGCTTCCAGCTTCCGGCCGTGGTGTGGAGCCAGCTTGCCGTGCCGGTCATCGCTGCGCTGGAAGGGGTCTGTTTCGGCGGCGGCGCGCAAATCGCGCTCGGGGCGGATTTCCGTGTCGCCCGGCCGGACATGCGGTTTTCGATCATGGAAGGAAAATGGGGGCTGATCCCGGATATGGGCATCTCGCAGAGCCTGCCGAAGCTGCTGCCGGCCGACCGGGCGAAAGAGCTTATCATGACTGCCCGCGTGATCACGGGTGCGGAGGCGCATGCGCTTGGCCTTGTGACCCGGCTGTCGGACGCCCCGCGCCAGGAGGCCCGCGCCTTTGCCGAGGCCCTTGCCGGGCGTTCTCCCGACGCGATCCGTTCCGGCAAGCAATTGGTGGACGCGATCTATGCCGGCCAACCCGCCGAGCATCTGCGGCTGGAGGCCGTTCTGCAGGCGGAACTGATGGGGGCACCCAACCAGGTCGAGACAATCATGGCAAATATGCAGAAACGCCCGCCGGTCTATAGGTAAAGCTGCGCGGCCCGCGGCGCAGGACAAAGCTCTCCAACTGTAGCGACCCTTCCGTCAGGCGACTTCCTTCATCGCCTCCAGCGTGTGGGCCAGCCCTCCGCGGATGTGGGCTTCGAGGATTTCACTGGCTTTCGCCGCGTCCCGCGCGAGGGCGGCGTCGAGCATTGCGCGGTGTTCACGTACAGCGGTTTCGCCCCGATTGGTCAGCACGAGCATCTGGTAGCGCAGGTACTTGTCGTAAAGCAGCGCGTGCAGCGAGAGCAGGTTCCTGGAGTTGCAGGCCTGGATCAGGGCTAGGTGGAACTCCCAGTCATAGCGCTTCCACGCCTCTACCTCGGAGTGGTCTCCCTGCAGCATGCGCTGTTCCATGAGGTGCAGCTTGTGATGGGCGGCAACGAGATTGCCCTCCCATTCGGTATCTCCGTTCGAGATCGACAATTCCAGCGCGTGGCATTCCAACAATACCCGCAGGTTCGACACTTCGATGAGATCCTCGCGGGAGACGGGCGTTACGAAGAAGCCGCGCTGCTCGGGCGCATCGACGAAACCCTCGCTGGCCAGTCGGTTGAGCGTTTCGCGCAGCGTCGAGAGGCTCGCCGAGTACCGGTCCTTGAGTGGCTCCAGCTTGAGCTTCTCGCCTGGCGCGAGGACGCCGAAGATGATGTCGTGCTTGATCCGTTGGTAGGTGCTCGTCCCTACCGTCTTATGTGCTTTTGTCATCTTGGGCATTCATCAGATTTTTCAGATTTTGTCATGAATATAGACAGGCAGCAAAGTTGGCTCAACGAAAATTTAACAACCTATAAATTATAAAATATCAGAAATTATTGAAGGTTGTTGGCCTATACCCTAATCTCTCCGAAACAGTCGCGAGTCGCCGGAGGTGGCACCGCGCCGTTTTGGGAGGGAGAATTCATGTTCATTGGAAGCGAGAGACGAAAGGCGCGGGTTCGCTTTTCCGGGTGGGGTACGGCATGACGGCGGAAATTCGTATTGCTGTTGCAGGCGTCGGCCTTGTCGGGCGGCGCCATGTCGATGCGATCGCGAGAACGGCTGGGGCAGTCCTTGCCGGGGTCGTCGATCCCAGCGAGGAGGGACGCGCCTATGCGGACGCGAACGGGCTTCGCCATTTCGATACGCTCGAAGAGCTTTTGCGTGCGCAGGTCACGGACGGAGTCATCCTGTCGACACCGACGCCCCTGCATGTCGAACAGGCGCAGGCTTGCGTCGCGCAGGGGCTGCCCGTGCTGGTAGAAAAACCGCTGGCAACCTCGGCGGAGGCGGCCGCTGTGCTGGTCGCGGAGGCCGAACGCAAGGAAGTGCCGATCCTCGTCGGCCACCACCGGCGGCACAACCCGTTGATCCGGAAGGCCTGGGAGTTGATCGACGCCGGCGAGATCGGCCAGGTTCGAGCAGTTCAGGCAACCTCCTGGTTCTACAAGCCGGACGGGTATTTCGAGGTCGCGCCCTGGCGCAAACAGAAAGGCGCGGGGCCGATCTCGGTCAACCTCGTCCACGATGTGGACCTGATGCGCCATCTCTGCGGCGAGGTGATAAGCGTGCAGGCGCAGGCGACGCCCTCGCTGCGCGGTTTCGAGAACGAGGACGTCGCCGCGGCGGTATTTCGCTTCGAGAATGGCGGCATCGGCACGATCACCGTCTCCGATTCCATCGTCGCGCCATGGAGTTGGGAGCTGACCTCGCAGGAATACCCGATCTACCCGCGTACCTCCGAGAGCTGCTACCTGATCGGCGGGTCGCATGGTGCGCTCTCGCTGCCCGACCTCCGGCTCTGGCGTCACGGAGGTGAACGCGATTGGTGGAGCCCGATCAGCGCGACCTCGATGGTGCGGGAGTCCTCGGACCCGCTTCTGAATCAGATCACCCATTTCGCCGCCGTGATTCGAGGTGAGGAGGCGCCGTTGGTCAGCGGGCGCGAAGGGCTGCGCACGCTCAGGGTGGTCGAGGCGATTCAGGCTTCGGCCGAAACAGGAACGACCGTCACGATCTCTCGGGACTAAGATCCCGTAAAACGGGTCGCTCGGCGGAAAATCCAGATACCGATACCAGGGAGGGCAACGCGTTCGCGTAGCCCTTCCTTTGTCATCGACCTTGGCGGATGCAGCTTGGATCGGGCCTCCGGCAGAAGATCGTGCTCTCAAACTTCATAGTTGATAATTTAAAAAATATCGGATATTTTGAGAATCAAATGATTATTAATGCTGGCAATGCAAGTCCGAAAGGAACCCCAAATGTCCCATGAATTCAGGAATAACGGCGGCAGGTCGCTCCTTGCGCGGGCGATTCTTGCGTTGATCAAGGCGGCCACCCGGGAGCTGGTCCATTTCACCGCGCGCGAGGGCATTTCACCGCGCGCGAGGGCATGATCCAGCTCTCCCGCGACGCGCGGCTCAATTCAGGCGAGAGCTAAATCGACCTGGCAGGGAATGCGCGGTCCCGCCACCGCATGCCGGAGATGGCTGCCATTCAGGGAGACGAGGAACATTATGGCCAAAGAACTCACGGAACAAGAAGCGGCGCTGGCTGCGGAAATGCTGTCGCGCGCACGTGCGGCGATGGCCGAGATCGAGGATTGGAGCCAGGCCGACCTGGACCGCCTCTCGCAGGCCATTGCCTGGTACGCGGGCAACGCAAAGACTTTCACCCGACTGGCACAGCGCGGCGTGGATGAAAGCGGCATTGGCGACCGCGACGGTCGCCCGGGCAAGCGCTTCAAGATCCACATGGTTCTTCGCGACGTGCTGCGCACGCCTTCGACCGGTATTGTCGAAGTGGACGAGGCGAAAGGGTTGGTGAAATACGCCAAACCCGCCGGCGTGATCGCCTCGCTGATCCCGATGACCAACCCGGCCATGACGCCGCCGGTCACGGGCGTCTCCTCGGCCAACGCGCGCAACGCGGTGATCTTCTCACCGCATCCGCGCACCGCGGGGACGACCTATGAGATGGTCGAGGTGATGCGTGCGGCCTGCCGGGCCGTGGGCGCGCCGGAAGACTTGTTCCAGTCGATCCAGAAACCGTCGATCCCGCTGACGCAGCATTTGATGGAGATCTGCGACCTGACTCTGGCCACCGGTGGCAAGCCAATGGTCAAGGCTGCTTATTCCTCCGGCAAGCCGGCCTATGGCGTGGGCGCGGGCAACTCCTCCATCGTCATCGACGAGACGGCGGATATCGAGATCGCGGCCCAGAACACCCGCATATCCAAGACCTCCGATTTCGGCTCGGGCTGCTCGGCGGATGGCAATATCATCATCCAGCGTTCGATCTATGACCGCATGGTGAAGGCGCTGGAGGCCGAGGGCGGATACCTTTGCTCCGCTGTAGAGAAAGCGCTGCTGGAGAAAGCGATGTGGGACGAGAAGGGCAACCGCACCTTCCCGACTATCGCCTGCCGTCCGCAACAGACGGCGGATGTGGCCGGCTTTTCCATCCCCGAGGACCGCAAGTTCCTGATGGTCGAGAACCAGGGCCAGATCGGTCCTGAGCACAAGTTCTCCAAGGAGAAGCTGACCACGCTCATGGCGCTCTACCATTTCGAGACCTTCGACGACGCGCTGGAGACCGTCCGCCAGATCTACGAGACCGGCGGCAAGGGCCATTCCTGCGGGATCTACTCGCATGATGACGCGAATATCGACGCGCTCGCCCGTCTCGCGCCGGTCAGCCGGATGATGGTCCGTCAGCCGCAATCCAAGGCGAATGCCGGTGCCTGGACCAACGGTATGCCGATGACCTCATCCCTCGGCTGCGGGATCTGGGGCGGCAATATCACCAATGAGAACGTCACCATGAAACACATGATGAACTACACTTGGGTGAGCCGTCCGATCCCGGAGGACCGGCCCTCCGAAGAAGAGCTGTTCGGTGAGTTCTACGGCAAGGAAGCGCTGTGATGGCGAACGACAAGACCGTCGCTGAACATATCGTCGATTTCCTTGAGCGGCGGGAGATCACCCACGTCTTCGGCCTCTGCGGTCATACCAATATCGCCGTGCTGGCGGCATTGGCCGGGAGCCCGATCGCGTTTGTGAACGTACGCCATGAACAGATCGCCAGCCACGCCGCCGATGCCTATGCACGCGTGCAGGGCAGGGCGTCTGTCGTGCTCTCGCATCTGAGCCCCGGCCTCACCAACTGTGCGACCGGCGTCGCCAATGCCGCGCTGGACTGCATCCCGATGGTGGTGATCGCGGGCGATATTCCGACCCATTACTACGGCAAGCACCCGCACCAGGAGGTGAACCTGCACGCGGATGCCCAGCAATACGAGATCTACCGTCCTTTCGTTAAACGCGCCTGGCGCGTGGACCGGGCGGAGCTGATGGCGGAGATCCTCGAAAAGGCCTTTCACCTGGCCGAGAGCGGGCAGCCAGGGCCGGTGCTGGTTAACGTGCCGATGGATATCTTCTCGGAGGTGATCCCGTCGGACAGCTTCGAACGCATCGCCGGCAATACCCGCGCGCTGGTGAAGCCGTCGTTGGATGATGAGACCGCGCGCGCCATCGTGCGGAAACTGGCCGAGGCCGAGAAGCCGGTGATCTATGGCGGCGGCGGCATCCTGCTGGCGAAGGCCTCCGAGGAGCTGCGCGACTTTGTCGATCAAATGCAGATCCCGGTGGCGCATTCGTTGATGGGCAAGGGCCTGCTGCGCGACGACCACCCGCTCGTGCTCGGCATGACCGGTTTCTGGGGAACCTCGCTCACGAACAATGCTTGCCTTGAGGCGGATGTCGTCTTTGCCATCGGTACCCGGTTCAAGGAGGCGGACTGCTCCTCCTGGTATCCCGGCTACACCTTCAATATCGGCGGCAAGGGGGACAAGACGAAGGTCATCCATATCGATATCGAACCGCAGGAGATCGGTCGTAACTACCCGACCGAGATCGGCGCGGTGGCCGATGCAAAAGCGGCGCTCAGGGTGCTGATCCGGGTGGCGAAGGAGATGTATCCGGACGGCTTCCAGCGGCCCGAAATGGTCGGCAAGATCGCAGCGTTTCGCGTGGCCTTCAAGGAAAGCAACCGCGAGTTGGCAACCTCCAGCGCCTTCCCGATGATGCCGGAGCGCATCCTTGCCGATACCCGCGCGGCCCTGCCGGAGGACGCGATCATTACCACCGATGTTGGCTGGAACAAGAACGGCGTCGGCCAGCAATTCGACATCCTGACCCCCGGCTCGATCCTGACCCCGGGCGGCTTCGCCACCATGGGTTTCGGCCCGCCGGGGGCCATCGGGGCCAAGCTCGCCGCACCCGACCGGGTGGTGCTCAGCCTCGTCGGTGACGGTGGATTCGGCCAGAACCCGGCCATGCTCGCCACGGCGGTGGAACTGGATCTTGCCATCATCTGGCTGGTGATGAACAACAACGCCTTCGGCACCATCGCTGGACTGCAGAAGGCGCATTACGGCCTGACCTATGGCACAACTTTCGCCGGCTCCGTCGAGGCCCCCACCAACGGGCCGGGCTATGCGGAGATCGCGAGGGCCTATGGCGCCGAAGGGCTGCGGATCAGTTCGGCCGACGCGCTTCTGCCCGCGCTCAAAGCGGCGATTGCCAGTGGTCGTCCGACCGTTCTGGACGTGCCGATGATCAACAATCCGACGCCCACGACCGGGCATTGGAACATCCTCGACATCTATTCGCCCGGCAAGGATGTCTCCCACGTGGCCACCTGACGGCTGCGTGGGTTCGTCGGGCAGGGCGCGCGTCGACGGCGCGCGCCCATGATCCTGCTGACAAGCGACGGAAACAGGCGCAGACTGCGTATCAGAAATGCGCGACGATGATTCATTGGGAGGAGTTCATGACTCGCTTCGCATTTCCGATTGCAATGGCCCTCGTTCTGTTCGGCAGCTCTGCCATGGCGCAGCAATTCGTGCCGGGTGGAAACATGCTGACCCGGTGGGACGCGAACAATGATGGCAGGGTAACCCTTGCCGAGATCCAGTCCGGACGTGCCGCCTATTTCGACGCCTATGACACGAACCGGGATGGCGCGCTTTCCTCTGCCGAGTTCGATCGCATCTCGCCGCAATCCAATGGCGGGCGTCAGGCGAACGGCCTGCGCGGGACAGCCGGCGTTCTGCGCAGCCAGATAGACACCAATCGTGACGGCTACATTTCCCGCAAGGAATACGTGGACGGTGCGCGGCTCTGGCGGGACCGGATGGACCTGAACGGGGACGGCGTGCTGACCTCTGCGGATTTCGGACGCTCGCAGGGTGGCAAAGGGCGCGGCATGCGCTGGAACAACGGCTGACGCATCCTTATCCCGGCAACTTTTACCTGCGGCCGTCCGGGAATATCTCGGAAGGTCGTCCTGTTTGTTGTGGCGGATGAAACGAGCAGGGCTCGTAGTAGACGTCTCTCTGGTAGCGGTGCTCCGAAGACAGGCGGTCCAGATAGCGAGACGCCTCTTCGCTCGACAGGCCGCCATGCCGGGCGATCACGTCCAGCAATGTCCTTTCCACGCCCACGTCCACGTCCGCGGCCATGCGCGTGGCGTCGCCGCAGATATAGATCGCCGCGCCTTGTTCCAACCAGCGGAAAGCCTCCGCCCCGTCCTGCTCCAGCAGGGTCTGGACATAGATCTTCTCGGTCCCGTCGCGGGACCATGCGAGACTGGTCCGGTTCAGCAATCCACTTTGCTGCCAGCGCCCGATCTGGTCGCGATAGAGTTAATCGCAGGCTTCGTGCTGATCGCCGAAAAAGAGCCAGTTCGGCCCTTCCGCCCCGCGTGCGTCACGCTCTTCGAGGAAGGCGCGGAGAGGGGCGATGCCGGTGCCCGGGCCGATCATGATCAGCGGGCGCGTGTCGTCCTCGGGCAGGTGAAAATGCGCCGAGCGCTGGATATAGACGCCGACCATGCTGCCGGGAGCCAACCGCTCGCCGAGATAGGTGGAGGCGCCGCCCTGCCGGTCCGAACCGAACAACTGGTAGCGAACCTCGCCCACCGTCAGGTGCTCCTCGCCGGGATGCGTCTTCGGACTTGGGGAGATCGAGTAGAGCCGCGGCTGCAGCGGGCGCAGCCCGTCCACCTGCACTTGCGCCTCCGGCGTGAAATCCGGCCGTCGCAACAAGTCGATGACCTGCATGTCCTCGGGCCGCGCCTCCACCGCCCAGGCCTCCAGCGTTTTCGGCGTGACCGTGCTCAGGTCCAGCCAGGTCAGCAGCGCCGAGCGCAATGCCGCGGGGCCGGTTTTCAGCTGGACGGTCTCGGGGCCCTTGAGCCCGGTTACTTCCGGGATCGCCGCCACCTCGTCGGGGGCATTTACCGGCAAGACGCCAAGCGCATCGCCGATCGCGTAGTCGAGATCCGCGCCGCCACCGGCCAGTAGAAAGCTCGATATGGTTGACGGATTTTGCCGACTCCGCGCCACTCAACCGCTCGGAGGCTATAAGCGAGGCCATGAACGGGCGGTTCTTGTCGAAAGCCGGACCGGCCTCGACCGGCTCGGGCGCTGCGGCGCCCGCCAGCCCGATATCGCCGATATAATGCTGGGCGCAGGAATCTGCGCAGCCGGTGAAATGGATGTTGATCGGGCTGTCCAGCGTGAAGCGTGCCTCCAGGTGGCGCACCAGCGCGGTCGCATCCTGCTTGCTATAGGCCGAGGCCAGCGTGCAGCCCGATTTGCCGGTGCAGGCGACAGCGCCGGCGGCAAAGGCGGTGGCCCTCGTGCTCAGCCCGAGCGCTTCGATCTCGGCGCAGACCGCATCCACATGCGAATCGGCCACACCCACGATCAACGGGTTCTGCCAGACGGCGAGCCGGATATCGTTGCTGCGAAATCGCGCCGCGATCCGGCCAAGCCCGCGCATCTGCTCCGGTGACATCCTCCCCAGCTCCAGCGCCACGCTGATAAAGTTCTACCCCGGCTGTTTTCGCGGATGCACCCCGATATGTCCCTGCCGCTTGATCGCCGGGCGCGGCGCATCATGCGCGGGCGCGAGCGGGGTCAGCCGCACGCCGGTTCCGAAAGCGTCGAGCTTCTCCTGCGTCCGGGCGCAGAGCCACTCGAAGCCCTTGTCGTCCAGCAGGTATTTCAGCTGCGCCTTGGCACGCCTTGCCGCGATTGGAGCGGTCTCCACGCCCTGACCGTTTGCCCGCACCTCCACGGCGAGAGAGCCGATATCGTTGGTGTTGGAGACGCAAGAGATGGAGCCGGCATTGTCGAAGGCGATACTGAACTTGCGCGGGATGCCCTGCGGCTCGCGGGTGCGCAGGATGTTGGCGGGCGTGCGCAGGCGCATCATGTAGCCGGGGCTGTTCGGCTCGACATTGAAGAAGCCGAGATGGCGCAGCAGCAACTGGTCGAGCCCGGTGGCCAACTGCCCGTCGGCCTCCGACTGCTCCAGCTGGCGCAACATGTCGAGCGGGTGCAGCTTGTGCTTGGCGCGCTGCTCTTCCCGGTCGGTTTCTGTACCCTCTGCCTGCTGGGCTTAAACCTGCTGACCGGCGTGTTCACCCTCGTGCCGCTGGCCTATTCGGACAAGCGCCCGGGCATCGACTTCAAGGCGCTGCTGTGCAACTGGGGCCTTGTCTTTGTCGGCAATTTCGTCGGCGCCTCGGGGATGCTGACGCTCTTCATCCGTGCCGTGATGCGCGACTGGATGGTCTCCACCGGCGTTTTCGCCGCGATGATATCCACCTCCGTCTCCGGCAAGGTCATCGCCATGTCGATGCCGAACCTGATCTTCTTCTATCTCGACTTCGAGCATTCCATCGTAAACATGTTCCTCTTCCCCTCGGGGCTGCTGCTGGGCGGTGAGTTCACCATCATGGACTACCTGCTCTGGAACGAGATCCCGACCGTTATCGGCAACCCGGTGGGCGGGGTAACCTTCGTCGGCGCGATGATCTACTCCACGCATTACAAGACCGCGCCCTCACGCAAGGTTGAGAGCGACGACTCCGTGGGCGTGCCCGCCGAGTAATCCGCAATCCACCGGAAGCCCAGCCCGTGTGCGGGGTTTCCTCCTTTCCGGAGCGCCAAGATGCCACGAGACAGTGCCACGCCACCGCGCCGAACGGCCAGCGGGTCGCGCTCAAGATTCTTTCCACCGAGGCCAAGGAAGACAGCGCCTGGCTGCGCCGCTTCCTGATGGAGGAATGGATCGCCCGCCGGCTCGACTCGTCGAATGAGCTCAAACCCGCGCCCGCGCCGGAGAGCCGGTCGAGCCTCTACGTGCTTACCGAGTTCGTCGAGAGGCAGACCCTGCGCCAGTGGATGGCGGATCAGGAGAGCGTCAGCCTGATACAGTTCCGCGGAATTATGGGGCAGGCGATCGGCGGGTTGCGCGCCTTTCACCGCAAGCAGATGCTGCATCAGGATCTGCGTCCAGAAAACCTGATGATCGACGCCGATGGCACGGTGAAGATCATCGATTGCGGCGTCACCCGCGTCGAACATCCCAAGGGCGACCGGGCGAAGGTCGAGATGTCGGGCAAGTATCTCTCTTACAACGCCTGGTAAGCACGAGGTCGGGCGCGTTTGCCCTCTGGCTCTTTCAGCCGGTGCCGGGGCTTCCCGACGCCGGCTGTTTGGTATCGGCGAGTGTGGCGGTTAATCGGCATCGCTCCCCTTGGTGGTGAAACCGG
This sequence comes from Aliiruegeria lutimaris, assembly GCF_900099935.1. Classification (GTDB taxonomy): domain Bacteria; phylum Pseudomonadota; class Alphaproteobacteria; order Rhodobacterales; family Rhodobacteraceae; genus Tropicimonas; species Tropicimonas lutimaris. Next base: position 42,502 of record NZ_FNEK01000015.1, read on the forward strand.
TGCGAAAGAGCTCGGAGCCGAAGGACGCCGCGCCCGGCGCCTTTTCATCCAGGGGCAAGAATCCCCTGTGGCACAGGGCTGAGCTGTGTTAGGAGCCCGCTTGATCTCAAGACGAACCCATAGATTTTTGACCAGATTTTCTGGATGAACAGGAGCCTTCCAATGTCGCACCTCAGCCCTGAGGGGCAAGCCGTCGTAAACGACGTATCCGTACGCCATGGGTTCAGCCCGGATGCTGTCACCCATGTGCTGATCGCGCTGGATCAGGGCGGCGGCAGCCAGGCACAGTTCAACCATTTCGAACTGGGAGGCATGGGCCAGTGGTCGATAGGTGGGATGACCATGATCGGCGACATGTTCAACAACGGTCTCAAGGCCCGGGTCGACGGCCTGTGCTCGGAATTGTCGAACGCGCTGATGAACACGCAGGTGTTTCAACCGCCCGCGCCGCAGCCGGTGTCCTATCAGGGCCAGTCCCAGAGCAGCGGCGGCATGCAGATGCAAGGCTCTGGCGGCATGGGCCAGTCGAGCCTGTTCGTGCCGGGGCCGGGGTCCAGCAACTGGTGGCCGCAGGATCTGGGTCAGCCCGGATCGACGGGCGCACAGAATGACCTGCGCTACGCCTATTTCCCGATGATGTCCCGGCTGGCGATCCAGCAGGGCGGCCATGTGACCGTCTATGACACCGGTCAGCATCAGATCGGGGGCTTTGGCCAGCAACAAAGCGGCGACCAGTCGCTGACCTTCACCAGCCAGTTCGGGCTCGTGCGGGTTGCCGACCTGCCAGTCGTGCCGATGGGCGGTGCCGCGCCGGCAGCGAACCCGGAGCCCACGCCCGCGGAAATGCCTGCCAGTGTTGTCGAACCGGCGCAGCCGGTGACAAGCGCACCGGCGGTCGACAGCAATGCGATATTCGACAGCCTCGAAAAGCTGGGCCAGCTGCGCGACAGAGGCATCCTGACCGATGCCGAGTTCGACCAGAAGAAAATGGAACTTCTGTCGCGGCTCTGATCGCACCAAGCGAGCCGGTGCGAAGAATTCGTTTCGGTTCATGGGAATAGTCGCATTCGCCTGAAAAAAAGGCGGGCCGCGGAGCACGCGGCCCGCTTTGAAAGACCCATCACGTCCGCCTCTTTTGCGGGTTTTCTGGAATGAGCTCGTCCATCTATATCGTGGCCTTCGATTCTCCCGAAGATTCACTCGCGGCCCCGCGCTACGGTGCAGCAAATGCGCGTCGCAGCTTGCTGTCGAGCCGTCATCCTCGCCGATGGCGTATAGGGCATTGCGGAATGTGTCCGGTCCCGAGACGGGGTTTGGGCCTGCCAAGCCGGATTGATGCCCAGCGAGGCAAGCGTCTGTGCATATTCCTTACGCTGACATGTCAGATTTCGGCGGGATAGCGCGGTTGGATCGGGCTATTATGCTTGACCTTTGACGTACAGCGGCCGAACGCTTTGCTGAAAAACCACGCAAGAGGCTCGAAGTGAAGGTATTTTTCAGCGAGGAACACCGACGACATTTCCCGCAGGCGGAACTGTGTGGCGGCGAGTTCGTCACCCCGTTCGAACGGCCGAGCCGGGTGGAATACGTGCTCGGGCGGCTTAAGGAACAAGGGCTCACCGACATCGTCGCCCCCGGTCCGGTGGACATGGCGCCGATCCGGACGCTGTGCGATCCGGGCTATCTCGACTTCCTCGAAAACGCCTGGGACGAGTGGAAGGCCGAAGGCTTCGCAGGCGAGGTGATCGCCGCGAATTTCCCGGCGCGGCGCATGCAGATATCCCGCCCGCCGCGCAATATCGACGGCAAGGTTGGTTATTACTCGCTGGCCTCGGAGACCGCGCTCACCAACGGCACATGGGCGGCGGCGCTCTCCTCGGCGGCATCCGCGCAAGCCGCGCAGGCCCATGTCGCCGCCGGCGCGAAATCGGCGTTCGCGCTGTGCCGCCCGCCGGGGCACCATGCCACCGCCGACATGTTCGGCGGCTATTGCTTCCTCAACAACGCGGCGCTGGTGGCCGAGGCCTTCCGCCGTGACGGTGCAGGGCGGGTGGCAATCCTCGATATCGACTTCCACCACGGCAATGGCACGCAGGACATCTTCTACGGGCGCGGCGATGTCTTCTTTGCCTCGTTGCACGGCGCGCCGGAGGACGCCTTTCCCTATTTCCTCGGCTATGCGGACGAGACCGGCATCGGTGCCGGTGAGGGGGCGAATGCGAATTACCCGATGCTGCCGGGCACGGCCTATGATGTCTGGTCCGGCGCGCTCGACACGGCGCTGGCGCGAATCCGTGCGTTTGGCGCCGAGGCGCTGGTGATCTCTCTGGGCACGGATGCCTACAAGGACGACCCGATCAGCTTCTTCAAGCTCGACTGCCCCGATTTCCTCGATGCCGGGCGTCGGATCGGCTCGCACGGCCTACCAACCGTCTTCTGCATGGAAGGTGGCTATGCCATCCAGCAGGTTGGCATCAATACCGTGAACGTTCTGGAAGGATTCCTTGATGCGTGAAGTTACCATCGCCGTCACACAATTTGCCTGCTCCGACGATCATGGCGCGAATGCCGACCGTGCCGAGGCGCTGGTCCGGCAGGCCGCCGCGGAGGGCGGGCAGGTGATCCTGTTGCAGGAGCTGTTCCACGGCCCCTATTTCTGCATCACCGAAGACCCGCGCTATTTCGACTTGGCCGCACCCTTCGAGGGCAACCCGCTGATCGCGCGTTTCGCAGAGCTTGCCCGCGAGTTGGGCGTGGTGCTTCCGATCTCCTATTTCGAGCGCGCGGGGCAGGCGCATTTCAATTCGCTTGCGATGGTCGATGCCGATGGCAAGGTGCTCGGAAACTACCGCAAAAGTCATATCCCGCAGGGGCCGGGCTACGAGGAGAAATTCTATTTCTCTCCGGGCGATACCGGCTTCAAGGTCTGGGAAACGGCGTTTGGCACCATCGGCGTGGGCATCTGCTGGGACCAGTGGTTCCCGGAGGCGGCGCGCGCAATGGCGCTTCAGGGCGCGGAGATGCTGCTCTATCCGACCGCGATCGGCTCGGAGCCGCCGGCGCCGGACTATGACAGCCAACCGCATTGGGAGATGACGATGCGCGGCCATGCGGCGGCGAACATCATGCCTGTCGCGGCATCGAACCGGATCGGGCGCGAGGTGCATGACGGACGGGAGGTGACCTTCTACGGCACCTCTTTCATTGCCGATCAGACCGGGCAACTGGTGACCCAGGCAGGACGGCAGGACGAGGCGGTGCTGTTGGCGCGTTTCGATCTCGACAAGATCGGCGCGCTTCGGCGGAGCTGGGGCCTTTTCCGCGACCGGCGCCCAGAGCTTTACCGGCCCCTGATGCAGCTCGGCGGCTGACGGATCAGAGCGGCGGCGGGCGGCGCCCCGGCCAGTCCGTCGCCGCGTGATAGGCATCCCCCATGGCGAGGATCGGGGCATCGGCCCCGGTCGGGCCAAAGAGTTGCATCCCCATCGGCAGGCCGCCCTCCGAGAAGCCCGCCGGCAGCCCGAGGCAGGGCAACCCGGCGAGGCTGACCGGCACAACCACTTCCATCCAGCGGTGATAGGTGTCCATCTGGCGGCCGGCGATGGTTTCGGGCCAGCGCCGGTCGACGGGGAATGGCCAGACCTGCGCCGAGGGCAGGGCGAGCGCGTCGTAGCTTGCGAAAAGCTCCGAGGTGCGTTTGTACCAGCGCGAACGGGTCATGCTGGCAGCGTAGAACTCGGCAGCGGTCAGGGTTGCGCCCTGCTCGATCTCCCAGAGAGTTTCAGGCTTGGTGAGCGCCCGCTTGGCGGGATCGCTCGCATAATCGCCCTTCGCGCCGGCGTTGAGGCCCGCGCGGAGTGTTGTCCACGAGGCCCACAGCTCCTCGGCGGGAAAGGGCGGCGCGAGCGGCTCGACCGTGGCGCCGAGACTCTCGAAGACCGTCAGCGCGGCTTCGCAGGTCTCAAGGATACCGGACTCCATTGGGTAAGCGCCGCCCCAATCGGCGAGCCAACCGATGCGCTTGCCGGAAAGGGGAACGCCGAAATGGGCGGTGAAATCTTCCGGTGCGCGGCAGAAGGGCACCTCCGGGTTCGGACCGGCGAGAACGGAGAGAAGGAGCGCAATGTCGCGCGGGCTGCGGGCCATCGGGCCTTCGGTTGCGATCGTATGCAGGAAGGTCTCGCCGCCGGCATCCTGCGGCACCAGCCCCCAGGAGGGGCGGAAGCCGTAGACATTGTTGAAGGCGGCGGGGTTGCGCAGCGAGCCCATCATGTCGGAGCCGTCGGCAAGCGGCAGCATCCGCGCGGCCAGCGCGGCGCCTGCGCCGCCCGAGGAACCGCCGGCGCTGCGGGAGAGGTCATAGGGGTTTCGCGTCGGCCCGAAGACCGGGTTGAACGTATGCGAGCCGTGGCCCCATTCGGGCGTGTTGGTCTTGCCGATGAGGATCGCGCCGGCCGCTTTCAGCCGGGCTGCGACCAACTCGTCCGCCTCGGGGACATGATCGGCGAAGAGGGGCGAGCCGAAGGTGGTGCGGATGCCCTTCGTCGCCACCAGATCCTTCACCGCGATGGGCAGGCCCGCGAGCGGGCCATTGCGAGGTTGCGCGGCCTCGGCGAGCAGTTCCGCGCGCGGGCGCAGGGTGACGATGGCGTTGACCTTGTCATTGACCGCCTCGATGCGTTCGAGAAAAGCGGCCATCACATCGGGCGGCGAAAGCGTTCCCGCGCGCATTTCCGCGAGAAGACGGGTTGCGGTGAAATCGATGAGCTGTTCCGGCATCCTGCCCTCCAAATGAAGACGGGCGCCGAAGCGCCCGCCCGTCTTGCATCGTGATTTCGCTTACTTCTGAAGTTCGGTCCAGATGGCGGTGTAATATTCCTGCGCCTTGGGCGAGCAGGTGGGCAGGAAGTGGCCGGCGGATTTCAGCTCCTCCGGAACGATGATTTCCGGCGCGGTCTTCATGTCCTCGGGCATGAACGCATCCGAGCCGGCGATGCCGTTGGCATAACGCGCGAAGGAGGAGATCATCGCCGCGTTCTCGGGCACCATGATGAAATTGAGGAACTGGTGGGCTTCCTCGACGTTCTTGGCACCCGCGAGCAGCATCACCTGGTCCATCCAGAGCGGGAAGCCTTCCTTCGGGTAGCCATAGACCACGTCCGGGTTCTTCAGCCGGGCTCGGAAAATGGCACCGCTCCAGTAGACCGAGGCCATGACGTCATTGGCGGCCATCTTCTCGGTCATGCCGTAATCCATCGACATCCAGTTGGGCTTGGCGGCCATCAGCGCATCACGCGCCTTCTTCAGAACTTCGGTATCCTCGGTGCAGGGCTCACCGCCGACATACCACAGAGCGAGCGACATCACGTCGTTCATCTCGGGCGTGACGTTGATCTTGCCGACCAGCGCCTCGGGCGTGTCCATGAAGATCGCGGAGGTGTTGATATCCCCGTCATAGGCCGTCTTGTTGACCGCGACGCCCGTCGATCCCCATTGCCACGGCACAGAGTATTTCCGGCCCGGATCGTATTCGGATTCCAGCCATTCGGGGGCGATATTGCCGTGGTTGGACAGCTTGGACATGTCGAACTCCTGCACCAGGCCCTTCTCGACATAGATCGGAACCCAGGAGTTCGACGGCACGACGAGGTCGTAGCCATGTCCGCCGGCCTCGATCTTGGCCATCGCGGTTTCGTTGCTGTCATAGTCGGTGACCGTCACCTTGATGCCGGTCTCGGCCTCGAATTTCTCGAGCAGTTCAGGGCTGGTGTAGTCGCCCCAGTTGAACAGCTGCAGCTCGCCCTCGGCCTGCGCCATCGAGGCGGCAACGAGGGTCATCGCCGTGGTCAGGAGTATCTTCTTCATAATTACCTCCGGGTTGGTATCTGGTTTTTCGCGGGTTCAGTCCCGCTTTCGCGTGAGTAGAAAGAAGGCGGTGAGCAAAAGCACCGTCAACAAGAGCAGCAAGGTCGAGATCGCGTTGACCTCGGCCGAAACGGACCGGCGTATCTGTGCCAGCATGTAGGTCGGCAGCGTATCCTGCCCGGCCGATTTCACGAAGAGGGTAATCACAACGTCATCGAGCGAAGTGACGAAGGCCAGCATCATGCCCGCGCCGATACCGGGCGCGAGAAGGGGCAGGGTAACATGGCGGAAGGTCTGCCAGGAGGAGGCGTAGAGGTCGCCGGCGGCGATCTCCAGCGTCAGGTCCATCCCTTCCAGGCGTGCGCGGATCGGCAGGTAGGCGAAGGGAATGCAGAAGGCGGTATGGGCGGCGATCAAGTAGCCGAGCCCCTGGTAGCCGGTGGCGACCTTGATCGAGGCGAAGAAGATCAGCAGCGCCACGGCGGTCACGATCTCGGGCACCATCAGCGGCTGGTTGATCAGCAGGTAGATGAAGGTCTGGCCGCGGGTCTGGCGGCGGCGGGTGGTACCGAGGGCGGCCATCGTGGCGACGGTGGTCGAGAGAACGGAGGCCGTTGCCGCGATGGTCAGCGAGCGCAGCGTGACCTCGCGCACCTCGGCATTGTTCCAGGCGACAGGATACCATTTGAGCGAGAAGCCTTCCCAGATCGCGATGCTGTCGCCGGCATTGAAGGAATAGGCCACGAGCATCAGGATCGGCGCGTAAAGCGCGACGAAGACGGTGATGGCAATGGTGGCGAAGCCCGGCAGGCGGGCGGCGGAAAAGTCGCGTCTAGCCATGGGGACCCTCCTTCGTTGCCGCCCGCGTATAGACAATGAGCGCGGCCGCGACGATCACGAGGAGCAGCACCGAGAGCGCCGCGCCGAGCGGCCAGTTGCGGCCAGGGCCGAACTGCATCTCGATGAAATTGCCGATCATCATGTTGCGTCCACCGCCGAGGATCCGCGGCGTGACATAGGCACCCAGCGAGGGGATGAAGACAAGGATCGAGCCGGCGATGATGCCGGGCTTGACGATCGGCAAGATCACCTTGCGCAGAACCTGCCAGCGCGAGGCATAGAGGTCGTAGGCGGCCTCGATCAGCCGCATGTCGAAACGGTCGATGGCGGCGAAGAGCGGCAGCACCATCAGCGGCAGGTAGACATAGGTCATGCCAATGAAGACGGCGAAATCGGTGTAGAGCAGGATCAGCGGTTCGTCGATCACGCCCAGCCACAGAAGGAAGGTGTTGAGCATACCTTCGGTGCGGATGATCTGGTTGATCGCGAAGGTGCGGATCAGCAGGTTGGTCCAGAACGGGATAGTGATCAGGAACAGCAGTGCGGCGCGGGAACGTTCCTGACGCGTGGCGATGAACCATGCGGTTGGAAAGCCCACGAGGAACGTAAAGAACGTCGTGATCAACGACAGTTTCACCGAGCGCCAGAAGATCTTCAGATGCGCATCCGCGAGGCTCAGCGTGCCATCGAAGATGTCGCGCGTGAGCACCGTTGAGACCCAGGCATCTGTCGAGAATTCCCAGACGACATTGCCGTATTTGCCGGGTGCCAGAAAGGAATAGACCAACATGATCAGGAGCGGTCCGGCGGCGGCGAAGATCAGGATGATCAGCGCCGGCGAGGAGAGCAGCCACATGCTGCGGGTCTCGCCCCGGGCGGTTTTTTCTTCGCCTGCGCTCATCGGCTCAATCCTCTAGGACCTGAAGCGCGCCGGGAGCGAAGATCAGCCCGACCTCGGTATCCACGGGCGGCGCGTCGCCGCCGGCCTCGTCGGACTGGAAGCGGGCGACGAGTTCGATGTCGTTGGCCAGCCGCAGCCGGACATGGCTGTCGGTGCCGAAATAGACTGACTCGGTGATAAGCGCCCGAAGCGTCGCTTCCGCGCCCGATGGGACGATGCGGATATGTTCGGGACGCACCGCGAGCGTGTGAGAGCCTTGGGGAGAAGCGGGATCGACGGGCAAGGCGATGTCGCCGCCTATGGTTGCCGTTGTGCCCGCGACCTGCGCGGGAATGAAATTCGTCTCGCCGATGAAATCCGCGACGAAGCGGTTCACCGGGTGGTTGTAGATCTCCTTCGGCGTGCCGACCTGGAGCAGGTTGCCGGAACTCATCACCGCGATCCGGTCGGACATGGTGAGCGCTTCTTCCTGGTCATGCGTGACGAAGATGAAGGTGATGCCAAGTTCGAGCTGGAGCCGCTTGAGCTCTGTCTGCATTTCCTTGCGCAGTTTCAGGTCCAGCGCCGAGAGCGGCTCGTCGAGCAGCAGAACCTCGGGCGAGGGCGCCAGTGCACGGGCCAGAGCCACGCGCTGCTGCTGACCGCCCGAGAGTTGCTGCGGCTTGCGGTCGGCCATGGCTTCGAGCTTCACCAGCCCAAGCGCGCGGTTCACCACCTCATCGATTTCGGCTGCTGGCCGGCCCAGCATGCTCAGCCCGAAGCCGACATTCTGGCGCACGGTAAGATGGGGAAACAGCGCATAGCTCTGGAAAACCGTGTTCACCGGACGCCGGTTCGGCGGCTGCTCGGTAATGTCATGGCCGTTGAGCAGGATATTGCCCTCGCTCGGCGTCTCGAAGCCGGCGATCATCTTCAGAAGCGTGGTCTTGCCGCAACCAGACGGACCCAGAAGGGTGAAGAACTCGCCTTTCCTGATGCTGATCGATACGTCGTCGAGCGCTACGACGGCATGTTGGTCCGTGCCATAGACCTTGCGAAGTGAAACTGCCTCGATTGCGACGTCCCGCACCTGTGCCTCCGGGTGTTCGATGAATATGATCAAATCCTTTCCACAAGCTGGACAGATGCAACTCTGCCTTTTGATAAAATTATCGGCGCCCTTACGGGAGGTTGGGCGTTGCCTAAGAGATGGGCGTTTGCGCCTTCGATATGGGCGGTCGGCGATGAAACCAGGGGCGGGCGCGTTCAATTTCCGCGCAAAGCGACAGCAGCAATGTGTCCGCACCGAACCGCGCCGCGAGATGAACACCCACCGGAAGTCCCTCTGCCGTCCAGTGGAGCGGAACGGTCGCGGCGGGCTGGCCGGTGGCGTTGAAGGCCGCGGTGAACGGGGAATAGGTGAAGACGCCGTCGGGGCCGGTGCGGTAATCCACATAGTCGGCGCGGTGATGGCCGAAGCGGCCGATCTTCGCCGGCGGCTCGCCCATGGTTGGCGAGAGCAGGATGTCGTATCCGCACATGAAGCCCTCCATAGCACGGCCATAGGCATGGACGATGTTGACGCATTCCAGGTAGCGGTCGCCGCTGACCGTCGCGGCATGAGCGACTGCGCTTTGCATGACCGGTTCGATCTCACCATCCTCCAGCGGCCGGCCGCGGGCCGTCACCGCGCGGCGGACAGAAAGTGCCGCCCCGCAAGCGACGATATCGGTCCAGGCGCGCATCATGCCGGCGGTATCCGCCTCGGCCGGAAGGGCGGGGGTGACGTGATGGCCCATCTCTTCCAGCAGTTTTGCCGCATCGTGGACCGCCGCCACGCAGTCCGGATGCACCGTGGCACCAGTGAAGCTGGTCTCGCACAGCGCGATGCGCAGACCTTTGGGCGCGCGTTCCATGGCCTCGACGAAGCTCTCCTCCAGCGGCGGCGCGCGGTAGGGCGCGCCGAGATCCGCCCCCTGGCAGCCGTCGAGCAGGATCGCCGTGTCGCGGACCGAGCGGGTCAGGAAGCCGTCGATGGCCATGCCCGCCCAGCCTTCGCCGACATAAGGTCCATCCGGCAGGCGCGCCCGCGTCGCCTTGAGCCCGAATAGGCCGCAATTGGAGGCCGGGATGCGGACCGAGCCGCCGCCGTCGGACCCATGGGCCGCCGGCACGATGCCCGCCGCCACGGCCGCCGCCGAGCCGCCCGAGGAGCCGCCGGGCGTGCGCGAGAGGTCCCAGGGGTTGCGGGTCGGCCCGCCATAGACAGCGGCTTCCGTCGCCGGGCCAATGCCGCCTTCGGGCGAGGTGGTGCGGCCGAAAACCACCAGCCCCATCGCTTCCAGCCGCGCATAGATCGCCGAATCCTGCGCGTAACGCATATTGGCGAAGAGCCGCGAGCCGTTATTGGTCGGATAATCTACCGCTTCGGCGCCGAGATCCTTGAGCAGAAAGGGCACCCCCCTGAGCGGCCCGTCGGGCAAACCCTCGGCGATCTTTTTCCGCGCGACGTCCTCGGCGAGCATGACGACGGCATTCAATTCGCCGTTAACCGCCCGAACCCTTTCCAGAGCAAGATCAAGCAGTTCGCCGGGATTGACCTCGCCGTTGGCAACACGCCCTGCAAGCGCGGTTGCGTCCAGCGAATCGTAATCGATCATATCGTGCGTCTCCCGGCGACTTTCCTGATGCAACCCTAGCCGTGCTCCGGTCGGTCGGGAAGTCTCATATGTGCAGCCTGCAACTGGGCGCAACGCGTGGCCAATCGAAGGGCGGAACGAATTCCGGGAACAAGTGGTCGTGAAGGCAGCCCAAAGCCAACCGGACCGGGCCGAAGCATTCGCAGGAAACAGGGAAAAACGCCCGGAACCGGGAGGCGGCGCGGTGGATTGGGGATCCTTGCGCTCCGTGGGAGCCCGAGAACTACCTTCCTGGCCTGGGGGGCGTTACCTGAGGTTTGCGCGGTTCGATCAGGCCGGGACGACCGAACAGGAATCGGAGAGCGCCTCGACGCCCGTGTCGGACAGAACGTAATCGTTCTCGATACGGACGCCGGCGCGCAACTCGGCGTCGTAGAGGCCCGGCTCAAGCGTGAACACATCGCCTGCCGCGAACCGGTCGTCCCAGTGCGGATTGATGCGGGGCGTTTCAACGGGGCGCAAACCGATGCCGTGCCCCAGATGCGTCCCGAAGCTCCAGCCGCGATAGCCGTCGAGGAAACGCGACACCTCCTGGTAGACGGAGCGGCAGGAGACCCCCGGTGCGATCATCGACAGCGCGAGATCATGCGCCTGCGCGACCCGGCGGGCGGCGTCGCGTTGTGCCGGGGCCCATACCCCGCTGACCGGATATGTGCGGCAAAGGTCGGAATAGTAGCCACGGATCATGACACCTGTGTCGATCGGGACGAGGTCTCCCGCCCGAAGCGGGGCGGTGCGTGGCGCGCCGCCCATCGCGCAGCCGCGAAAATCGTTTCCCAATTCGCCGATCGGCTGGCCCGCTGCCGCCACCGCCGCCGCCTGATAAGCCGCGAAAAGGTCGATCTCGCGGGTGCCGTCGACCAGCAACGGCTCGATGGCGGCAAAGGCGGATTCTCCGGCCGCGGCACCCGCCGCGATCAGCGCGATTTCGTCGCGATCCTTGGCGCGGCTCAACCGGTCGATGTCCATGCGCATGTCCACGGGCTCTACCTGTTCCCAGAGCGCGAGCGGCAGATTGCCTTCGACGCCAAGGCGACCGCCGCGAGGTAACAGGTCGCGCAGCTGGTCCAGCGCCAGATCCCGCAACTGTGGGCGCAGCGAAGACATCTGCGCGCCTTCGAACGCCCGCACTTCGTCGGCAAACGGGGTGCTATCGCCAGGGGTCATGCAACACAGCACGGCGGGGCCGTCGGCCTGGATCAGCCCGAGGGCCGGGAAGACATCCCGTGCCCAGTAGTTGAACAGCCGGCACAGCTGACCACGGTCCGCGACGAGAAGCGCGGCGCAGCCTGCGGACCGCAGGGTTTCGCGCAGCGCCTCCTGACGGCGGCGGCAAAAGGCTTCCTCCAATTGATGGCCGACCAAGATTGCAGACGTCATCCCGGATTCTCCCTTCACCTGGCAGTGTAGTCCCTAGAACGGCGGAACAAGGTTCGAGCCGTTGGTTTCAAGCGCAATAGGCCAGATTGAAGCGGGCACTGCTCGTCCCGATGACGCCATGCCAGGCCCTGGACGGTCCCTTTGTCCGTTTTGTTCATTCGAACACGGGGACGGTGCTGCAGAGATTGGGTAACGGCGCCCGAAAACCGGCCTATGACCTGAGCCCGGATCGACCTGCCTCCACCAATTCGGAATGCATCTCAGCATGTGAGAGAAGCCATGCCAAATATCCTTGTCGCGCGGCGATCTCAATCCGCGTCGGCGGTCGTGCTTTCGATACCTGCGATCGGACCTTTCATCAGGTGAGCCTCCGTTTTCGCCTGCATTTCCTGAATGGCGTCGGTCAGATATGAAGAGAATGCCTGTTCCAGCCGGGCGCTGCCTGCATAGGCTGGCCGGAGGATGGAAACACTGTTGCTGATGCGTGGCCGAAATCGCCTGATGACAAGTCCTCGTTGATCAGACCCCAGAAAGACATGACTGTAGGCCGTGATCATGTCGCAGACCATGTAGCAGAAACCCTCCGCCACGAACTCCAGGCCCGGAAGGGATGTTCTCAATTCGAGGCGCTTGTTGAAGCGAGCCCCCGCGGAAACGAAGGCCGCCTCGGTCTGCGTGGCCGTCGTATGGTCTTCGAATAGAACGGCCATCGGTTTGCCGTCGAGGTCTCCAGGCGTGATTTCCATGCGCTGGGCAAGCGGGTCAGCAGCCGGCAAGACGCAGACGCATTCGAGGTCGAAGTCCACCTGATTCACCGAAGCTCGCCGCACCGGCGTTTCGGCGAAGCCGATATCGAACTGTTGGGACGCCACCAGATCCTCGATGATGTCGGAGGAGCGCATGATCAGCGACAGATCCACACCGCTCTTTCCGGCAAGGAATTCGGCCAGGAGACGCGGCATGAACAGGCCGGAGGCGGCCGGATGACAGGCGACGCGAAGCCGACCGGTTTCGAGAGATCCGATCCTGCTGAGTGTCTGTTTGGTGCGTTCAATTCGTGCAAGGATGGCCTCGGCCTCCTCGAGAAGATAATGCGCCTCTGGGGTCGCTGTCAGCTTGCCATGCTCCCGGATGAACAGGGCAAAGCCAAGCTCTGCCTCCAGCGTGGCAATCATCGTGCTTACTGCGGGCTGGGTTCGCCCAACCGTCTTTGCTGCCCGCGAAATCGATCCGCTTCGCATGACTTCCCGGAAGGTGCTGAGTTGTCGGATCGAAAGGTTCATAGCGTGAGTATAAAGCAATTTTATGATTTCACAAAAATTATCAAATTGATTTAATGGGCGCTGTCCAGTGAAATCCTACGAAAGCCGCGCCGGGAGAGCGCCGCACTAGGGGACACCATGGACACTTTCTCGAAATACCTGCTCACGTGCCTGATCGGCGTTGTCGCGCTCGGTCAGTTCGTGCAGGTGATCACACGCTACGTTCTCCAGATTCCCGTCATGGGGCTGGAAGAGACGATGCTTTATCCGACGGTCTGGCTCTACATGCTGGGCGCGGTGAACGCCTCGCGCGAGAACACTCATATCCGCGCGAATGTCCTTGAAATCTGGCTGACCACCAAGCGCCAGCACACGGTACTTGCCATTGTCGGCGAGATCATAAGCCTGATTGTCGGCCTGTGGCTTCTGAGTTGGGCGTGGGACTTCACGCGCTACTCCTGGCGCGTCTGGAAGGAGAGCCCGACCCTCTACATCCCGACCTTCTATTCCGATATCTCGCTCTTCATCGGGCTGGCGCTGATGATGCTCTACACCGCTTTGCACCTGCTGAGACACATCCGCACCCTTTCCCGGGAGACAGCCCGATGATCGAGATTGCGCTCCTTGCCATCGCCGTCCTTGTTCTGACGCTCACACTTGGGGTTCCGCTGCCCTACTGCTTCGGCGCTGCCCTCATGGTGATGTATTTCATCGGCGACGTGACGATGAAAGGCATGATGATCTGGGGATTCCAGCAGCTCGGCAACCCGGTCCTGCTGGCTATCCCACTCTTCGTCCTCGCCGGTACGATCATGTCGGAAAGCGGTATCGCGGCCTCGCTGCTCCGCTTCGTCAACGCCTTCATCGGCCATATTCGCGGTGGTCTGGGCGTCGTCGCGGCCGTGTCCTGCGCGGTGATCGGCGCCATCTCCGGCTCCGGCCTCACCGGCATTGCCGCGATCGGCCCGCTGCTCATCCCCGAGATGGAAAAGCGCGGATACCCGCGCGAATACGCCACCGCGCTCATCGCCAATTCCTCGATCCTGGGCCTGCTGATCCCACCTTCCGTCACCATGATCGTCTATGGATGGGTGACCGACACCTCGATCCTCGCCTGCTTTCTTGCCACGCTGGGGCCGGGCCTGCTGATCATGTTCAACTTCTCGGTCGTAAACCTCTGGATGAGCCGCAAGTTCGACCTGAAGCTCGACGAAAAACCGACTTTCAGCGAGCTGTCTAGCGAGGTCGTCAAGCGCGGTTTCAACGCGACGCCCGCGCTGCTCATGCCGGTAATGATCCTCGGCGGTATCTATGGCGGCATCATGACGCCCACCGAGGCGGCCGCCCTCGCCGTGATCTACGCCGTTCCCGTCGGCTTCTTCGTCTACAAGGGGCTGCGCTGGGAGAATTTCCTCAGCGCCGGGAGCGAAGCCGCGACCGCCGTCGGTGCGATCATGATCATGATCCTGTTCTCGATGATCCTCGGCCAGATGTATGTCTACGAGAGCATCCCGCAGCAGCTTGTCAGCGCGATCTTCGGCATCACCGAGAACAAGGTGATCCTGCTGATCCTGATCAACATCCTGCTGTTCCTGGTGGGGATGGTGGTGAACGACGTCACCGCCATCATCCTGATCGCCCCGCTGCTGCTGCCGCTGATGAACGCCATCGGCGTCACCCCGGTGCAGTTTGCCGCGATCATGGGGGTCAATACCGCGATGGGCGGCGTGACGCCGCCTTATGCCTCGATCCTCTATCTCGGTGCTCGGATCGGCAACGTGAAGGTCACCAAGGTGATCCCGCCCGCCATGGTCCTGATCGTCACGGGCTATGTGCCCGTGGTCTTCCTGACCTCGCTCTGGCCAGACCTGTCGCTCTACCTGCCGAGGCTCTTCGGCTACTGACTACCTCAACGATAACCTATTGATATCCAACGGAGGACTACCCATGAAACGCTTTCTGATCGGAACGGCTGCCACCGCCCTGATGGCGCTCTCGAGCGTCGCCACTGCGGCGGATCTCAAGATGAGCCACGTGCGACCGCAGGACGCCACCATTGACGTCGAACTGCGCGCCTTCTCGGAGGCTGTCGCCGAGGCCACCGGTGGCGACGTGACAATAAACATCTTCCCGGCCTCCGCGCTCGGCGACTACACCACCGTGCAGGAGCGGGTCAGCGTCGGTGCCATCGACATGGCCACCCAGCCCGCCGCCACCGCCGCCGACCGGCGGATGCAGATCAGCTCCTTCCCCTACCTCGCGAACAGCTGGGAAGACGCCCGCGCGATCTACGGCCCCAACGGCCCGGTCCGCAATGTCATGGCCGACCTCTATGCCGAGCAGGACATCACCATGCTCGCCGCATACCCGGTCTATTTCGGTGGCATCTCGCTCAACACCGATCCGGTGAACCCGGGCGATCCGAGCCAGTCGAACGGCATCAAGGTGCGCGTGCCCGGCATCAAGTCCTTCCAGCTGACCGGCGAGGCGCTCGGCTACATTCCTTCGCCGATCCCGTTCTCCGAAGCCTTCACCGCCATCCAGACCGGCGTTGTCGACGGCGTGATCGGCTCCGGTGCCGAGGGCTACTACGCCTCGTTCCGCGACGTGACGAAGGCCTATGTGCCGGCCAACACGCATTTCGAAGTCTGGTACATGATCATCTCGAACGGCTCGATGGCCGAGCTTGACGCCGAGGATCAGGAGGCCCTGAAGGCCGCCGCTACCGAGTTCGAAGCACAGCGCTGGACGGTCGCCGAGCAAGACCAGGGCAAGTGGGAGCAACGCCTCGTCGATGAGCTTGGCACCAAGCTTGTGGAACTCTCCGACGACGAACTGGCCGCCATGGCCGCCAAGGTCCGCGAACAGGTCTGGCCGATCGTCCTCGAAGATGTCGGCGCCGAGTGGGGGCAGGGGATCCTCGACCAGATCGGCAAGTAACGACAATCGGGGCGACGCCTGTCGTCGCCCCATTTCCCACCACATCTCGTCCAAGGACAAAACGATGGAAGCAGACTATGCGATCATCGGAGGGGGAGTCGTCGGCCTGTCCGTGGCCTGGGGGCTTCTGAAACGCGGCCATCGCGTCATCGTGCTCGATGGCGATGACGGGTCATTCCGCGCCAGCCGGGGGAATTTCGGCCTGGTCTGGGTGCAGTCCAAGGGCATGAACCAGCCGCGTTACGCGCGCTGGTCGCAGGAATCCGCCGCAATCTGGGCCGAGTTTGCCGCGGAACTGGGCCACAATACGGGCCGCGACGTGCCGCTGGAGCAGAAGGGCGGCTACGACCTGCATTTCTCCGAGGAGACCCTGCAGGCCACCGTCGAGAAATACGAGGTGCTCAAGGGGCAACTTGACGGCGACTACCCGTACGAGGTTCTCGGTCACAACGCCCTTCGGAAGGAGGAGCCGCATATCGGCCCGAAGGTCGTCGGTGCGATCCTGCACTACCAGGACGGGCACGCGAACCCGCTCAAGCTGCTGATGGCGCTTGCCGACGACGTGCGCCGCATGGGCGGGCAGGCCCTCAACGGCAAGACCGTCACCGAGGTGTGCAAGCCGGACGGCTTCCGCGTGCGATGCAGTGACGGCACGATTGTCGAAGCGAGAAAAGTCATCCTCTCCGCCGGTCTCGGCGCTGCCAAACTTGGCCCGACGCTCGGCTTCAAGGCGCGGGTGCGCCCGCAACGCGGACAGGTGCTCATCACCGAGAAACTGCCGAAGATGATCAACCGCCCGTCCCTGATCGCGCGCCAGGTGGACGAAGGCGGCATCCAGATCGGCGCCACCAACGAAGAAGTCGGCTTCAATGACGATGTGACCCAACCGGGCCTATCCGGTCTCGCCGCACAGGCGATCGCGGCCTACCCGGCGCTCGGCAAGGCGCAGCTTGTACGCAGCTGGGCGGCGCTCCGGGTGCTCTCGCCCGACGGGTTGCCGATCTACCACGAGAGCCCGGACATGCCCGGCTGCTATCTCGTCACCTGTCATAGCGGCATCACGCTCGCCGCCGCCCATGCCCGCTACCTGCCGGACTGGCTTGAGCGGACCGATGCCGCCCCGGATCTGGAGGTGTTCAGTGAAGACCGATTCACCGTTTCTTGAACTGGAGGACAGCCCGCTTGTCGCGGTCTGGTTCGACGGCGCGCCGCTGGAATTGCCCGACGGGGCGAATCTTGCCGCCGCACTCCTCGCCGCGGGTGTTGGGGTGTTTCGCCACACGCCCGTCTCCGCCGCGCCCCGCGCCCCTTTCTGCATGATGGGCGCCTGTTTCGACTGTCTCGTCGAAATCGACGGCGTCGTGCGCCAGGCCTGCATGATGGAGGTTGTCGAAGGACTGCGGGTTTCCAAGCCGCATGAGACAGGGGGCAAGCATGAACCGGAGTGATCTCGTCGTCATCGGCGCAGGCCCCGCCGGCATGGTGGCGGCCGCGACCGCCGCGGAAAAGGGCCTGAGCGTGACGCTTCTGGATGAACAGTCCCGGCCGGGCGGGCAGATCTACCGGGATGTCGACCGCGCAGCCGGGAAGCGGGGCGATATCCTTGGTCCAGACTTCAAGCACGGCACGGCCCTGACCCGGGCACTCCGCGAGAGCGCGGTCGAACATGTTACCGGGGCGGTGGTTTGGGCCATCGAGGACGGATTCCGGATTTCCTACACGAAAGCAGGGCCCGCCTCGCAGGTTGCGGCCGACAGGATCCTCCTCGCGACAGGCGCACTCGAACGGCCGATGCCGGTTCCGGGCTGGACCCTGCCCGGGGTCATGACCGCCGGGGCGGCGCAGATCCTGCTCAAGCAGTCCGGCGTGATCGCACGCCGCGCCGTCATCGCCGGCTCCGGCCCGCTGCTTTATCTGATCGCCGCCCAGATGGTGCGGGCGGGCACGCCGCCCCTTGCGCTCGTCGAGACGCAGTCGCGTGCGGACCTCCGCCGCGCTGCCCGTCATGCCGGCGGCGCGCTGCGCGGCTGGCAGTACCTTGCAAAGGGGCTGAAGCTTATGGCGGAGATCGCCCGGGCACGGGTACCCCGCTACACAGGCGCAACGAACATCGCCATCGAGGGCGATGGCCGCGCAGAGGCCGTGAGCTTCCGGAGCAGGGGGCGCAACCAGCGTCTCGAATGTGAAACGGTTCTGCTGCATCACGGTGTCGTGCCCAACACGCAGGCCGCCCGATCGATCGGAGTTGCCCACCGCTGGAACGCGACACAAGCCGCATTCTCACCTGTGCTCGACCAATGGGGCGCGACCGAACTGGAGGGCGTCTACATTGCCGGAGATGGCGCCGGGATCGGTGGCGCCGAGGTTGCCGAGGTCGCGGGAAGGCTGGCCGCCCTGCAGATCGCCACGCAGGCCAAACGGCTTTCCGAGGCGGAGCGGGACAGGCTGGCCGCACCGCTCTTCAGCCGAAAGGCGCGGGACATGGCAATCCGTCCGTTCCTCGACACGGCCTATCCGCCGGCGGCCGAGGCGCTCTTGCCCGAGGACGCAACGATCATCTGCCGGTGCGAGGAAGTCACGGCGGGCGATGTCAGGCGCTACGCGGAAATGGGCTGCCTTGGCCCCAACCAGACCAAGGCCTTCGGCCGGCCGGGAATGGGCCCATGCCAGGGCCGCTATTGCGGGCTGACCGTCACGGCCATACTGTCGGAGGCCCATGGGCAGACGCCGGACGAGACAGGATATTTCCGGATCCGCCCGCCTTTGAAGCCGGTGACACTTGGCGAACTGGCGGCAATAGAAACGCCGGTACAGGGCGCAGCGGAATAGGAACAGGAAAACGAGATGATTGAACGGATCGAAACCGGCACCCGCATGAGCAAGATCGTGAAGCACAACGGGGTTGCCTACCTGTGCGGTCAGGTCGGCGACGGAGAAACGGTTGCCGAGCAGACGCGGGATTGCCTTTCGCGCGTGGAAGGGCTGCTGGAGACGGCCGGATCCTCGCCGGAGCGTATGCTCCAGGCGGTGATCTGGCTCGCCGACATGGCAGATTTCGACGAAATGAATTCGGTCTGGGACGCGTGGGTGCCTGCGGGCTACGCCCCGGCACGCGCCTGCTGCGAGGCAAGGTTGGCCCGTTCCGATCTCAAGGTGGAGATCATCGTGACCGCGGCCTGCTGACCGGATCGAATTAGCCGGCACCGCCGCGGCAACTGAACGAACCTCGCGGAACAACTCGGGTGGAGAACACCGGGGGTGACCTCTGGCGCATCGGGTTCGGACAGGTTTTCGAAACCCGCTGGCGGCCCTTGACTCGAATGGGGCGAGGGCGTGCACTCTGGAGTGTGATGCATCCGGAGGCAACACGGTGACCAGACAAGATTATGGGATTGCCGCGAAGATCGTCGCGGTCTTGGTGGCGCTTTTCCTAGTAATGGGCTACGTCGCCGGGCTGATGAGCGGCGGCGAAAGGCCTGTATCGAGCGCGCCGCCCGAAGGACCGGTAACCTTCGAGGCGGGCAGCCAGGTCGACGAGCGTGGCAACAACGGTACGCCGATTCCCGGTTATCGTGACGTCTATATCAACGACTACGCCGGTCTCCTTGAGGAGGCCGCCGAGGAGCGCATCCGGCTCGACCTCATCGAACTCTATGACCAGACCGGTATAGAAATGACCGTTTTGACCATCGGGTCGATGAAGGACTACGGCTACGACGGCACCATCGAGAGCTTTTCCACAAGGCTGTTCAACACCTGGGGCATCGGGAATGCGGACCAGAACAATGGCGTTCTGATCCTCGTTGCGCGCTATGATCGGCAGATGCGCATCGAGATCGGCGCCGGATATGCCGCTTCGCGCGATGAAGACATGCAACGCGTGATCGACAAGGTGTTTCTGCCAGCCTTTCGCCGTGACGCATACCAGGAGGGGATCGAAGCCGGCGTGGATGCCACCATCCGTGAAGTCGCCGGTGTGTATCCCGGCGGCTATGAGCATTCCACGCTTGAACGCGGATGGTCCGTTATCTGGCGGTCGCTTCAGAACTTGGGCGGATGGTTCCTTGGCATTGTTGCGGTGCCGCTCGGCGCGGCGCTGGTCTGGTTCCGCCGCTACCTTCGCAACCGTCCCCGTGCCTGCGGTCATTGCGGCACCATGATGCTCCGTGCCGGCGAAGAAGCCGACGACGAGCATCTCGACGGCGGCCAGAGGTTGGAGGAATTCCTCAAGTCGGTGGACTACGATGTTTGGCATTGCCCGGGTTGCGGGCACATGACGATCGAACGCTACCAGGGGTGGTTCACAACTTACTCGACCTGCCCTGAATGTGGCTACCGGACGCTCGAGACCACGTCGCATGTACTGAGCGCCGCAACCAAGACCAGCACCGGTCGCAAGCGCATCGACTATGACTGCAAGAACTGCAGTTATTCCGACAGCGAAACCCGCACGATTCCGAAGATTTCAGAGAGTTCTTCCTCCGGTTCCAGCCGCTCGTCCTTCGGCGGTGGCAGCTCATCCGGTGGCGGTGCCAGCGGCAGCTGGTAGTGCGCGGGCGTCCATCCTGCGCTCCTGTCGCGGGCACCAGAACTCGGGCAAGATGGGCGAGCCCAGTGTCCCGCCCGGACATTGGATGGATCACAGGTTCATCAGCGCCACGGCATTGCCCCGGCAGACCTGGGCGCGCTCCGTGTCCTGAAGCGGCGCGGCCTCGATCCACTCACCGGCCTCGGCCGCGCGTTCAAACGGGTAGTCCACCGAGAACATCACCCGGTCCGACCCCAGCATGTCCAACGCACATCGCAACGTTGCATCCGAACACATTCCGGACGTGGTGACCCAGATATTTTCCCGGAAATAGTCCGACGGTTTCCGCGCAAGCCGCATCGCGCCCCGGTTGGAAATCTCCCACCGGCTGTCGAGCCGCCACATCAGGTATGGCAGGGTCTCGCCCAGATGCCCGAAGATCAGCTTTGCGCCGGGGTAACGGTCGAAAGTGCCGGCGAAGACCAGCCTGAGGGCGTGGGTTGCCGTCTCAACAGTCCATGACCAGACCGGTCCCCAGAGTTCCGGGTGCTGGTGATACATATGGACCTGTTCGGGCGGGTTGTTGGGGTGGATGTAGACCGGGACCTGCAGCGCCGACACCTGTTCCCAGAAGGGCGCGTAACGGTCGTCGTCGAGATAGGTGCCGCCGGTCTGGCCGTTGATCATCGCACCCTGCATGCCAAGCTGGGTAACGCAGCGCTCGAGCTCGTCCGCGGCGCTGGCAGGGTCCTGCATGGCAAGGTGTGCGAAGCCGCCATAGCGGTCGGGGCGTTTCGCCATCTCCGCCGCGAGGAAGTCATTCACCTCCCGGGCCAGACGGACGGCGGTTTCGGTACGTTTCTCGGCCTGAACACCGGGGCCGGCCAGCGACAGGATCGACTTTTCGACCCCGATGCTGTCCATCGCGCCCAGCCGCGCCTCGCCGAAATCCTCCAACGCCGCGCGGGCCTTGCCAAAGAGGTTCGGGCTGATATTCGGCGCCGTTGTCGCCCAGTAGTCGACGAAATCGGGATGCATGAAATGTTCTTCGAGAGCGATCTTGGGAGTGAGGTCCGGCATCTTGCTTTCCTTGGCTGCGGCGGTGGCGGATGTGTCGTTGGTGGCAGTCACTGGCCCTCAGCGCGCATAGCGCCCGACGAGGCTGGTGGCACCGAGTGCGTGACCTTCGAGCGCCGCAAGCAGACCGGCCTTGTCGAGGCCGGACTCCAGTGCGTCCGGTTCTAGGTCTGTCGCGATCAGGGTGAAGACGTAATGTTGCGGCCTGTTGCCAACGTCCGGGCACGGTCCGAACCAGACGGGCTTTCCGATACGGTTGGTCCCGTCGACATAGTTGCCGCCGGCCGGCGCGCCGCTGACCTCGCCTTCCCGGAAGCTACTGGAGGTTCCCGGAATTTCGCAGTCTAACCAGTGGGTTACCCAAAGGCCATGTGCGCCGGCGGAATCGTGGACGATGATGGCGTAGGAATTGGTTCCCTCGGGCGTATTGGACCATTCCAGCGGCGGCGAGACACCTTCGCCGTCGCAATTCCGGGGGCCACCCTTGGCGGCGTATTTCGCGGGCAGCATGTCGTGGTCGCTGAAAGCCGGTGAGCCGAGCTTCATGCCGCCTGCAGCCTGCGCCGTCCCTGCCGCTGCGACGACCAGCGCCGCTGTCGTCACCTTTGACAAAAGTTTTTTCTGTAATGATTTCATTGCTGTGTGTCATCCCTGATAATGAAGTGGCTTCCGAGGCCAAACCGCCTCAGAGTTCGAAAACCTTCTTCTCTGTCTTGTGAAGGCAATCGCTGACCCCATCGCCGGTGATCAGGTAGTTGTCGCAGATCACGGCAAAGACGCGACCGTCGTCGTAGCCGGGATGCACGGCAAGGCACATGTCCTCGGCGAGCGGCATCGTCTCGTCGCGGCGGATCAGCGGGCGCTCGACCATCTCGCAGCCCTGACCATGCGCGTAGAGCCGGGTCTCCAGCGGCAGGCCATGCGCTTCCATCCAGGCATCGTGCGCGGCGGCGATGGCGGCCGGTTCGGCGCCGGGTTTCATCAGCGACAGAGTGTGTTCCTGCGCCGCCTTCACGTTCTCGAAGGCCTTCAGAAGATGAGCGTCAGCCTTACCCAGCACCATGGTACGCGCGATTTCGAGGTAGAGACCACCGGGGCCGTTGATCTCGATCAGCAGGGACATGTGGTCGCCGGTAGCGATCTCGCGAGTCTGGAACGGGCGGTTGAGGAAGCGGGAGGGGGTACCCATCGGCGCCGAAAGGCCGAGATAGATACCCTGGTCCGAGCCGAGCCGGCGCCCCACCGCCTCGGCATGCGCGGCAACGTCGCGGTCGGTGATGCCGGGACGGATGAAATCGCAAACCTCGGCAAAGACCTTGTCCTGAAGAAGCGCGATCTCTCGGATGAGCGCGATCTCCTCCGCACTCTTCGGCGCCTTTGCAATGTCAAGCGCGTCTGTGGCGTCGACCATGTCGAACCCGGCCTCCAGCGCACGCATCAACCCATGCGGCAGCGCTTGCGGGCAGAGCGTTCCGACCCGGCGCGCGCCGCTGTCCCGCAGCGCGGCGATGACGAGTTCGCTGTCGTAGTCCACGGTGTAGCCGATGGAATGGAAGGACGGCGTGCCGAGCACCCGACCGACGCCTCGCGTGGCGGGGTAAGCCGGGTCGGTAGCGCGGTCGGTGCCGAAGGCGCCCATCTCCACCACGACCATCGGTCGGTCCGGAAAGAAGGTCACGGTGCGCGGGTAGCCGTTATTGGCGGGCACGTCGGTCAGCCAGCGGACATAGCCGACGATCCAGTCCTCGCGTGCCTGGTAGATCAGCGCGTCGATCCCGAGCGCTTCCATCACCCCGCGGGTCACGCTCCATCGCCGCTCCATCTCCGCGTTCGAGATCGGTGAATTGCTCATCGGTCCAGCCTTTCCTTGAGTGCCTTGACGCCGCCTTCCGCGTAGTCGACCATGTTCGCCGCAACGATGGGCAATGCCTGTTCGTGATAGACGTCCGCGAAACCGCCGATATGCGGGGTGACGATCAGGTTCGGCAGGTCCCAGACCGGGTCATCGGGGGCGAGCGGCGAATTGGCGAAAACGTCGAGCGCCGCTCCCGCGATCCGGTTCTCCCGCAGCGCATCTGCGAGCGCCGCCTCGTCGAGGCACCCGCCGCGGGCGATGTTGACCAGAACCGCCGTGGGCTTCATCGCCGCGATCACCGAGGAATCGACGATGTGATGCGTCGAGGGCGAATACGGCGTCAGCAACACCAGGAAATCGGCCTCGGCAGCCGCCGCCTCCAGACTGTCGCGGGGATAGACCTGATCGAAACCGGGCGCTTCGCTGCGCCCTCCGGAGACGCCTGTCAGGCGGCATCCGAAGGCTGCGAGCACGCCCGCCAGATGCTCGGCGATGGCACCGAGCCCGACGATACAGACCGTGCGCCCGGCGAGGATCGGCTGCGGCCAACGCTCCCAGCGGTGCGCTTTCTGGTTCTCCTGCATTGCCGGGAAGCGCCGGAGCGCCGCGAGCATGAGCAGAACCGCGAGTTCCGACATCTTGGGGGCCGTGGATGCCGTGGCAATTCGTGAGCGCGATGCCGTCGAGCCCCTTCAGGTTGTCGACCCCGGTCGTCAGCGCCTGGATCCATTCCAGGCGTGGCGTTGCCGCGATCAGCGCCGGGCTGAGATAGGGGGCGAGCCCGACGAGCACGGTTGCGTCCGCCGCGAGCGAGATGGCCTCCGCCTCAGTGAGGGCCGCGTGGAAGTCGAGCCCGGGAACCGCCTCCTTCAGGCGGGTGGCATAGTATTCAGGCTTGGAATCAAGGATCAGTACGGACATTTCGGCCTCAATACAGGACGGAGGGTAGCCACAGCGCCAGCGACGGGACGGCGAAGAGCACGATGATCAGGATGACCGGGGCGATCAGGAAAGGCAGGATGGCGCTGTAGAGCGTCCACATCCTGACTTCCGGCAACTGGGCGCGGATGATGAAGAGGTTCATACCGACGGGCGGCGTGATCAGCCCGAGTTCCACGAGAAGGGCGACCAGAACCCCGAACCAGATCGGATCGAAGCCGTAGCCGGCCACGATCGGCAGGAAGACCGGCACCGTGATCAGCACCATGCCCAGCCCTTCGAGAAAACAGCCAAGCACGATGTAAATCACCACGATGATCGACATCACGACCCAGGCCGATAGCTCTGCGCCCTGCGCCATGGCCAGCAGGTTATCCGGAAGGCGCGTCTGCACGATGAAATTCGAGAACAGCGTGGCGCCGACGATGATCATGAACAGCGCGCAGGAAACGAGAACGCTCGCCTGGATCGCGGAGACGAGGCGCGCGATCGACAGGGACCGTTTCAGTAAACCGAGGACGATCGCGCCGAAGGCACCGACGGAGGCCGCCTCGGTCGGGCTGAAAACGCCGGTATAGATCCCGCCGATGGTCAGCGCGAAGAGCAGAATGAGAACGGCGGTGAGAAAGTCGTCCACGGTAGCGGCGGGCTGCGCTGATCCTGCGGACATTGAAACAGAACCGGTCGGGGATGAGCCTCGGGCAGATTGCCGAGGCAGTGGGACTTCCACGTTCCACGGTGCAGCGGATCGTCGGTGCTCTGCAAACCGAGCGCCTTGTCATCGCCGGCCCGAACGGTGGTCGTTTCAGGCTGGGACCGGAACTGAGCACCCTCGCCTCGGCGGCGCATCACAGCATTGTCGAAAGCTGCCGGCTCTTCCTGACGGAACTGTCACAGGCAACAGGCGAGACGGCAGACCTCTCCGTTCTCCGCGGACCGGCGATGATTTTCCTCGATCAGGTCCCCGGAACGCATCGCTTGCGCACGGTCTCCGCGGTTGGCGACGCCTTTCCCCTGACGACAACGGCGAACGGGCGCGCTTGCCTGGCGCTTTTGCCGGAACAGCAGGCATGCGATCTCGCACGTGCGGAATGGAAAAGAACCGGCATGGAGGGCGACATGGACGCCTTGTTGGAATGCCTCCGAGATGTGCGGGAAACCGGCTTGGCCTATGATCTCGACGAGCACACGCCGGGGATCAGCGCTATCGGCATTGCCTTTCCCGACTGGTCCGGCGATCTGCACTCGATTTCCATTCCTATCCCTTCAAGCCGTTTCCCGGAGTCTCGGGAACAGGTCGAACGGGCACTGCGGCGAAGCATGAAGCACCTTGAAGGGTTGATTGAAGAAGGTCAGCCCGATCAGGAATGAACCGGATCTCGACTCGGGTTGTCTGACGTCAGCACCTACCGCACAGATTTAGGCGGTTGAGAAATGGAGGATTTCTGGTTCATCGAAACCATTGTGGAGCGAAGATGAACAGAACATCCGGAGCATCGAAGGACGCCGCTGACAAGCTGGTCAGACGCATCGAGCGCCAGGCCCGCAAACAGTATTCTGCCGAGGAAAAGATCAGGACCGGCCCGTCGCCTGATGCTCTCTCACAAGACGATCTCAGTCGCTCGCTTTTTGCACGGCGTCTTCGAGCTTCTTCTTGTCCGCCTCGCTCAGCTCCGGCCGGTCGATCTTGATCGTCAGTTTGTCCAGCTTTGCTGTCAGCGGGAAGGGCGGTTTGTAATCGTTATCGTCGACGCCCGTCAGAGTGTCCGAGCCCACATCAAACGCTTCGTCCCATTGCAGGATCGTCGGGATGGTGTGGTCCATCTTCTGGCTGGCGACCTCCTTGCCATCCACCTTCAGCGTGCCCGTGCCGCTTTGGCCCAACCCGCTCGGGCTACCAAAGGCGAGGGTTGCCGCGCCGAGCCCGTCATATCTGAAATCGAACTCGACCGTATGCTTGCCGGGGGCCAGCGCTTCCTTTCCTTCCCATTTGATCCGCTTCAGGTTCACCATGTTCCAGGTGAAGACCGGCTTGCTTTCGAGCAGGTAGAAACCATAGCCGGCAAACCGGCCGCCGGAGGTCAGGATCATTCCCTCGGCTCCGCCCTCGGGCACCTCGATCTCGGCGGTGATCGTGTAGGAGCTGTTGAGGAGGCTGGGCGAGTCGCCCTGCGGCACCCCCGTCATGGGTTTGGTGTACACGAACTCGTTCCGCCCTGCGGTGATGCTCGGGCGCGGTTTGGCGAGCCGCGTGGTCACGGAGGCATCCATCGGAAAGACCTGGTACTTCTTCGCCTCCTCGATGAACAAGGCTTTCAACTCCTTCACCTTGTCGGGGTGATCCTTGGCGATATCCGTCGACTGGTTCTTGTCCTTGCTCAGGTCGTAGAGCTGCAGGACCTGTTTGTTGAGCGGGTCGGGGTTGGGCGTACCGGGGGTTTCCCACGGCATCCGGTTGACCTCGGTGCTCAGCAGCCAGCCGTCGTGATAAAGCGCCCACTGGCCCATCATCTCGAAATACTGCGTCTTGTGGCGCGAGGGCACCTCGGCATTGGCCTTGTCGAAGGTATAGGCGAAGCTGGTGCCTTCGATGGGCGACTGCTGGATGCCGTCGACAGTCTCGGGTTGTTCAATCCCGGCCACCTCCAGGATCGTCGGCACGACGTCGATGACATGCATGAACTGGTCGCGCCGTCCCCCCTTGTCGGAGATGCCATTCGGCCAGGAGACCACCATGTTCTGGCGGATGCCGCCGAGGCGGTTGGCGTTCTGCTTGAAGTAGTCGAACGGCGTGTCGAAGGCCCAGGACCAGCCGGCGGACATGTGGTTGTAGGTCTCCTCGGTGCCCCAGACGTCATACCATTGCATCTGGGTCTCGGCCGGCATCTCGGCGATACCATTGAACCATGCCACTTCGTTGGGCGTTCCCATCGGCCCGCCCTCGGCGCTGGTGCCGTTGTCGCCGTTAATGTAGATGATCAGCGTATTGTCGAGCTCGCCGATGTCGTCGATCGCCTGCACGACCCGACCTATCTCGTGATCGTTATAAGCGGCATAGGCCGCGAAGACCTCGACCTGACGGATGAAGAGCTTCTTCTCGTCGTCGCTGAGTTGGTCCCAGGGCTTGAGCTTGTCAGCGGGCCAGGCGGCAAGTTTCGTGTCCTCGGGGACGAGACCCAGTTTCTTCTGGTTCTCGAAAATCGTCTGGCGCAATGCCTCGTAACCATCGTCGAAGAGCTTCATGCTCTCGATCTTCTCGACCCACTCCTTGGTCGGGTGGTGCGGCGCATGGGTGGCGCCGGGGGCATATTTGACGAAGAACGGCTTGGAGGAATCGACCTGGTGCAGGTCGGTGATCCAGTCGATGGCCTCGTCGGCCATGCCCGTGACCAGGTTCCACTCCGGATTGCCGGCGAACGGATAGATCTGCGTCGTGTTACGGAACAGGTTCGGCTGCCATTGGTTGGCATCGCCGCCGACGAAACCATAGAAATACTCGAAGCCGAGTCCGTTCGGCCATTGCTCGAAGGGGCCGGCCACACTGGCCTGGAAGGCGGGCACGTTGTGGTCCTTTCCGAACCAGGACGTGCTGTAGCCGTTCTCCAGCAGGATCCGGCCAATGGTCGCCTTGTCCCTGGTAATGATGGAATTGTAGCCCGGATAGGCCGTCGATTGCTCCGAAATCACGCCGAAGCCCACGGAATGGTGGTTGCGTCCTGTAATCAGCGCGGCACGGGTGGGCGAGCAGAGCGCCGTGGAATGGATGTTGGTGTAGCTCAGGCCCTCTTTTGCAAGCGCATCCATCGTTTCCGTCGGGATGACGCCGCCAAAGGTGCTGGGCACGCCGAAGCCCGCGTCATCGGTAATGATCAGCAGCACGTTCGGCGCATCTTCCGGCGGCACGATGCGCGGTGGCCACCATGGCGTGGACTTGTTCGCTTGTTCCTCGATCTTGCCGCCAAAGGCCATGGGCGGCGGCGGCAACTGCTTGCCGTCGAGCGTTATCGTTGAGGCGGGCGAGCCGGAAGTCTCGGCATGGCTTGGCGGCGGAGATTGCATCGCCACGCCAAGGCCCAAAATCAGGGCCAGAACAGCAAGTCTCTGTGTCATCTCGGTTTGCTCCAAACTGGAAACACCTTCCCCGGCCAAACGAGGTCCAAGTCCCACTTTCCGGGCCGTGTTCGCGGCGCCAGTGTGGCAGGTTGCCAATCCGGGAACTTGACATGAATCATTTTTGGCTGTCGGATTTGATTTTACCGGCCAAATTATGTGCTCCGCCGAAGAGGAGGCAGCATGTCTCGGAACATTCCCCTGATACGGGCCGCGTCGCTCATGCCAATGGTCAGGTGGCTGGTCGAACGGGGCCGGGACCCCGGACCGTTCCTGGAACGTGCTGGCATCGGCTGGGTTTGCCTCGACGATCCGCTTCTGCCAATCCCGCTAAGTGGACCGGTTCGTTTGCTGGTGGACATGGCGCGTGTCGAGGGGCCGGATGCGCCCTACCGGATTGCCAGGAAGCGGGGCGGGTTCGAAATTGGTTTCATCGGTGCCGCGGCCCTTCAGGGACCAACCGTCCGCGCGGGGTTTCGCAGGTTGTCGCGCCAGATGTCTGCCCATAGCACGCACGAGGTCTTCAGGGTCCGCACCGACGGGCCGGGACTGACCGTCACCGACGGCTGGACGGTGAATCTCGGCGACGACGAAACCCTGCATTTCGTTCAGCAATACGTGGCCGGCCTGGTGGATATGATCTGCAGTTCCGCCACGGGGACCGCCCCCAGCGTCGCGCAGATCGGCCTTGTTCCGCTTCCGCGAATGGGCGTGTCGCATCTGCGCTCGTGGCTCGGTGAGCGTGTCAGCGGACGCGACGACCGCTTGCTCGATATTTCAGTCGACAAGGCCGTGGCGGACATGGCCATGCCCGATGAGGTGCGCAAGTACGCCTCCGAGAAATCCCGTTTTCCGGCCCGGCCCCTGACAGAGGGAGACACTCTTGCAGACGACGTTGCCGCCCTTTTGTCGAGCATGCTGCCGCGAACGAAACCGACTGTCGAATCCGTTGCCGCGATCGCCGGAATGAGCGAACGGACCTTTCGGCGGTGCCTGCATGCCGAAGGCGTCAACTTTTCTGAAATCGTCGAGCGAACGCGCGCCAACACGGCACTTCGCCGGTTGCAGGCACCGGACCGGCCAGTGCTGAAGGACCTGGCAAGGGAGCTTGGCTACGCAAATCAGGAAACCCTTACGCGGGCAGTGCGGCGCTGGACCGGAAGCACACCGAGCGAAGTGCGAGCGAAAAGCAGGCAGTAGCGTTATGCCGGAGCAAATCGGCGAAGAGGGGGCTGCCCAACCTTCGCTGCGGAGCGCACGGACGCGCCGCCCGACATGGAACAAGTCGAGCGCCGGTCTGTGCCCTTCAGATCGAGACGATGCGGGCCGCCACCGGGTCGAAACCCACATGCACCGTGTCACCTTTTCGGAATGGGGTGGCGTCGGGCACCGTGACTGCAAAGATTTCTCCCAATGCGGTATCGAGCGTGTATTGAACCTGGTTGCCAAGATAGGCCGCGTAACTCACCTCGGCGGGCAGCGAGTCAGCGGACGCTTCGTGGCTCAGGCGCAACTGGTGTGGGCGCAGAACGAGGTTGGCCTGGCCGGTGGTCGAAAAAGCGGTGGGCAGCGTCAGGCGGCGGCCGTCGAACACGATATCCACTGTCTCGCCGGAACGGGCCACCTCGACCGGAAGCAGGTTCGCATCCCCGATGAAGTCGGCGATGAAGGCCGAGTTCGGGCGCTCGTAGAGGTCGGCCGGGGCGCCTTCCTGGGCGATTTCGGCGTTCTTCATCACGATAATGCGGTCGGAGACGGCCATGGCCTCTTCCTGGTCGTGGGTGACGTAGATCGCGGTGAGGTTCAGCCGCTGCTGGATTTCGCGGATCTCTTCGCGCACGTGCCGGCGCAGCTTGGCATCCAGGTTGGAGAGCGGCTCGTCGAGCAGCAACACCTCGGGTTCTAGAACGATCGCACGCGCCACGGCCACCCGTTGTTGCTGCCCGCCCGACAGCTCCGATGGCAAACGGTCGCCGAAGCCTTCAAGCCCGACCATCGCCAACCCTTCCTCGACCCGCGGGCGCAGCTCGCTCTTGGACACGCGCTTGACCGTCAGGCCGTAGCCGACATTTTCCGCAACCGTCATATGCGGAAACAGCGCGTAGGACTGAAACACCATCGACACCTTGCGATAGGTCGCTGACAGGTGGGTTACATCTTCATCGCCGATGAAAATGCGTCCCGACGTGGGCGACTCCAGCCCGGCGACGAGCCTCAGCGTGGTCGTCTTGCCGCAGCCTGAGGGCCCTAGCAGCGTGACCAGCGTACCGGGAGCGATATCGAGGTCGAGCGGCTTCAGGGCGACGACGTCGTCGAAATGCTTCGTGACGCCTTCAAAACGGACGGATCCCTTGGTCATGGGGCTCTCCTAGTGGGCTTCGACGCGGTCGGCGCGGCGCAGGGTGCGTCGGCCGATCACGAGTTGCATGGCGATGATGACGGTGAGCATCGTGACGATCAGCACCGAGGCATAGGCGATGGCGATGCCGTACTCGCCGTTTTCCACCCGACCGACGATGAAGCTCGTGGCCATGTTGTGACGGGCGGAGACGAGGAAGATCACCGCCGAGACGGATGTGATCGCACGCACGAAACTGTAGGTCAGCGCGGCGAGGATGGCAGGGCCCATCAGCGGCAGGATCACCCGGCGCAGCGTTGTCGCGGAGTTCGCGCCGAGCATGATCGAGGCCTCGTCGAGCGACTTGTCCAGTTGGCTCATCGCGGCGATGCCGCCGCGCACGCCAACCGGCATGTTGCGGAAGATGAACACGATGATGAGGATGAGGCCAGTGCCAGTAAGCTCGATCGGCGGGAAGTTGAACGCCATGATATAAGCCACGCCGATCACGGTGCCGGGGATGGCGAAGGAGAGCATGGTCGAGAACTCGAAGGCGTTCTTGCCGGTGAATTTCTGACGCACGAGCAGGTATGCCGTGGCCAGTCCCACCGCTGCCGTGAGCGGGGCCGCGATGGCCGAGATCGTCAGGGTCGTGAAATAGCTGTCCCACGCCGCCCCGGTGAAATGGACCCCGTTACGCACCACGATCTTGAAGCCGCGCAGGTAGTGCTCGAACGTAAAGGTGTGATCATATCCCCAGAGCTTCACGAAGGAGCCGAACAGGATCAGCGCGTAGAGCACCATGGTGAAGAACGCCCATGGCAGCGCCACGAGATAGGCGGTCCATCTCAACACCGGGTTCAGCGCAGCATGACGGCCGGAATCGCCCTTGCCGGTGACAGTGGCGTAATTCTTCTTGCCCACCCAGAAGCGCTGCGCGAGGAAGGCCGAAAGGGTGAAGGTCAGCAGCGTGATGGACAGGATCGCGGCCTGCGCCGGGTCGGCGATCGTGCCGACAATGGCGAAATAGATCTCCGTCGAGAGCACGTTGAAATTGCCCCCCAGCACCAGCGGGTTGCCGAAATCGGCAATCGACTCGATGAAACCGAGCAGGAAGGCATTTGCGAGACCGGGGCGCATCAGCGGGAATGAGATGTAT
Source organism: Aliiruegeria lutimaris (assembly GCF_900099935.1). Lineage (GTDB taxonomy): Bacteria > Pseudomonadota > Alphaproteobacteria > Rhodobacterales > Rhodobacteraceae > Tropicimonas > Tropicimonas lutimaris. The sequence continues at coordinate 74,374 of NZ_FNEK01000015.1, forward strand.
CGGAAGGTCTGCCAGCGGTTGGCGTCGAGCGTCTGGCTGGCTTCCTCCATCGACGGGCTGACCCCTTCCACCACGCCGATCAGCACGAGGAAGGCGATGGGCGTGAAGGAAAGCATCTGGGCCAGCCAGACGCCGTGAAACCCGTAGAGCCAGCGGGTCTTTTCCCAACCGAAGGCCCAGGAGAAGAACTCGGTAATGGTGCCGGCGCGGCCGAACAGAAGGATCAGCGCGAGGCCGATGACAAAGGGCGGGGTGATGATCGGCAGTACGGTGAGGACACGCAGGAGTTTCTTCGCCCTGAAGTCGGTCCGGGTGAAGATCAGTGCGAACATCAGGCCCATGAAAGTGGTGCCCGCGGCGGTCGAAAGACCGAGCAGGAACGAGTTGACGGCCGGTCCGCAACTGCCGCCGCCGGTGATGCAGCCGATGCCCCAGATGGTCGAAGAGAAAAACCGCGGCAGGAATTCGCTGAAACCGAGGCCCGCGCCGCCCTTCAGCTCGAAGGCCCGCACGAGGATGAAGGTGAGCGGGAAGAACACGAAGATCGCCACCAGCGCGACGATCGCACCAACGAGGCCGGTGACGAAAGCGTCGCCCCGTCCCTTGCCGAGCCCGGAAACTCCGGTCGTGGCGATGAACAGGAGGGCTGACGCCGTCACGAAGGCGCCGGCCCCGATGCCCGGGTTGTCTGCTTCCCAGAGTCCGAAGCGTGTGCCGATGAGGAGCGCTTGCCCCATCAGCAGCGCGAGACCGGCGGTGCCGGAGGCGAAGAGCCCGCGCGCCATTGCAAGCTGGGTGCGTGCGAGCCCCAGCGAGAGCGCCGCTCCAACGAAGCCGAGAACGGGTAGCCAGAGCCAAGGTTTGTCGTGCAAGGCCGCGCCGAGCGCCGACGCGTTCGTTCCCGACATGTCGGTGAGCCATCCGAACCGCCAGAACCCGTTTTGCGTCAGGTACCAGGGCAGCAGGGCCCAGCCAATCACGCCTACCACCAGCCAGAACACCGCAACGCGTTTCATGCCACCGCTCCCCCAATGGAGCCAGCCCCGCGCATGGCGGGGCCGGTCATTTCATGCTTGTTGGAAGATCACTCTTCGACGACGCCGCCGGCGCCTTTCACTTCCGCTTCCCAGCGGTCGAGCAGGCGCGCGCGGGTGTCAGACGCGCCATATGTGGCAAAGTCGTAGTCGATGAGTTTCACGGCCGCCATGTCGGGGGCGTCCGGATCGGTCGAGGCATCGGGGTTCGACGGGATGTTGTACACGCCGACTTCAAGCCCGGCCGATTGTGCGGGGGCCGAAATCACGTATTCGACCCACTTCTTGGCGGAGTCCATGTTGGGCGTGCCGTTGATGATCGACACGGCCCCGACCTCGTATCCGGTGCCTTCGCAGGGCGCGACGATTTCCACCGGGAAGCCCTGTTTCTTGAGGTTCACCATGTCATGCATGAAACCGATGCCGATGGTGTTTTCACCGCGCGCGGTGGCCTTGCCCGGGGCCGAGCCCGACTTGGTATACTGGTTCACGTTCTTGCCGATCTCGGCGAGAAGCTTGAAGCCCTCGTCTTCGCCAAACAGCTGAACAAGCGTGGCAAGCTCGGTATAGGCGGTGCCCGACGATTTCGGGTTCGCCACCTGGATCTCGCCTTCGTATTCGGGCTTGGCAAGGTCGCGCCAGCAGGCGGGCGGCTCGAGGCCTTTTTCGGCCAGTACCTCGGTGTTGTAGATCATGCCGAGCAGGCCGACATGAACGCCGACGGCCTTGCCGCCCGACATCTCGGTCATGCTCTGCGACCAGCCGAGCTGGCCGGACACATCGACGCCCGAGGGCACGGTCAGGTCTTCGGAAGCCGCAATCAAGTGGGGATCGCCCGTACCGCCCCACCAGACATCGACCTTCGGGTTGCCGGCTTCGGCGCGGATCTGCGCCAGCGTTTCGCCGGTCGACTTGCGCACGATGGCAACGTCGATACCGGTTTCGATCTCGAAATTCTGGGCCATCAGATCGCACCAGGCCTGTTCGTTCGAGCAGACCACATTGAGCGATTGGGCCATGGCTGCCGAGGCGCCGAGGCCGGCGGTCAGTACCACAGCGCCGAGTGTGAGTGTCTTTTTCATGGAATCCTCCCAGACTTGCCGCGCAGTCCTCCACCGCGCGATCGGGGACAAGTCTGGCATCAAGCCGGACACCAAGCGAGCGATGTGAGCGCAATCATCGCGAATTCTAGCAGCTTTTTGATGAACAATGTTACAAACCGGGACCAAGGGGATGACGATCCCCCCAACCTCGGCGCATGTTGACGACAGTATCGTCGAGCGCATGGGAGGCGCGTGACAACTATGGAGGATCCCCAGGGCAAACGACCCGTGGTCGCCGTGATAGATGATGACGCCAACCTTCGGCGCACCGTCGCCGCGCTGCTGTCCGAAAGCGGATTCGAGGCGGTTCCACTTGCCGACGGCGCCGCATTTCACGCGCGCGGGCCGGAACCCGGGGTGGACCTCGCGCTGATCGATCTGAGACTCGCAGAGGAGAACGGGCTCGAACTCGCCATCTCCTTGCGTCGGCGTCACGGACTTCCTATTGTCATGCTCACCGGTCGTGGCGATGACACCGACCGGATCGAAGGGCTCGAAACCGGCGCTGACGACTACATGATGAAGCCGTTCAACCCGCGTGAACTGATTGCCCGTATCCGGGCAGTCCTGAGGCGCGCGGGCCATCCTGACATGGTCGCTGCCGACCGCGACGCCGCGCGTCTGATTGCATTCGGTGGGCTCCGGCTGGATCTCGACCGGCGCGACCTTGTGGACGCCAATGGCGCCGAGATTGCGCTGACCAATGCCGAGTACCGGCTTCTGGAATACCTTGTGCTGAACCAGGGCCGGGTGATCCCGCGCCCTGAACTCATGGCCGAGCTCGGGGCCGATCTGAACCATTACGGCGACCGTACCATCGACGTGTTGATCCTGCGGCTGCGACGCAAGATAGAGCCGGTACCTTCCAAGCCTGTCCATCTGCAAACGCGGCGCGGCCAGGGCTATTTCTTCGTGATCGGGTCCACGCGATGAAGCGGATATCGGTCAGGGCGCGCCTGCTTTTCGCGCTTGCCGCCCTTACCCTTGCCACGTTTCTTGTTGGAGCAATCGCATGGGCCGCGCTCGAGCGAACGACGGCCCGGGTCGACAGGTTGCATGGCGATACGCTCGCTGCCGTCGACGCGGCAATGACTCTCTCGCGACAGGCCGCAAGCATCGCGACGAACGCGCCGTACATGCTGCTGCTCGACAGCCCCTTTCGCATCGCCCAGGAGGGCGAGGTGACGGTCGGCGTGATCGACGAGATCGCGGCCGGGCTGGCCGAGGGCGATGAACTCACCGTCACGCTGGACGATATGCGCGCCGGCACGATCGAGATGGTTGCGCATATGCAGGCCCGGGCCGGCTACCGCGATCAGACCCTGCGCACCAATGCGGCCCTGGCCAAGGCAGAGCGGCGTTACGCCCATCTGGCTGCCAGCACGGACACCCCGCTCGCGGAAAGACAGGACTGGTTCACGCTCCAAAGGGTCGCCGACGCCCTTCTTGGCGCAGGTCGGGCCGAAAACCTGATTGGCGTTGGCGAATTCCAGCGCGCCTACCACCGTTTGCGGCGCGTCGCGAACAAGGACGGCTTGCGGGAAAGTCAAGGCGATCTTTCCGAACTGGTTTCATTTGCGGAGGGACGCGACGGTCTGTTCGAATTGCGTCGGTTGGAACTGATGAACCAGATCGGCGCGCAGGGTGCGCTGGTGCAGGTCCGGCTTGGCGCTGCGGCCGTGATCGCCCATGCCGAAGCGGTAACAGCGGATGCGCAGGCCGCAATCGCCGCCGAGAGGGCCGAAACCATCAGCGCAATCGCGCTGCGAAAGAGCACGATCCTTGTTGTCGTTCTCGCCTCCGCGGCCCTCGCGCTGACCGCGGCGCTCTATGTGTCGGGTTACGTGACCGGCAACCTGCGCGCCGTCTCGGATGCGATGATGCGTCTTGCCGCCGGCGACCGCTCCCTGCGGCTTCCCCGCGGTGAAGGCGCCGGCGACGAGATCGGCAAGCTGTTCCACGCATTTCGAACCTTTCGTGCCAACGCGATCCGTCTGGACCGGTCCAACCGTCGCCTCGCCGAACGCAATGCGCTTTTCGAGAAGATGATGAGCAGCATCACCGATGGCGTCGCGATCCTGTCGGATACCGGCGCGATCATCGCCCGCAACGACCGCCTTGCGGAGGTGCTGCGGATCGATCCCGCACATGCGGGCAAGCGCGTCGGCTTGGACGAGTTGGTCTCCCGGGGCGGCTGGAAAGACTCCCCGGGCCCGACCGGGAGTCAAATGCTCGCAACAGCCGATGGCCATTATGCGCTGCGCCGTGAGAGTCCCTTGCCGGGGGGCGGTGCCGTGGTGCTGATTGCCGATATCACCGAGCAACGCCAGATCGACGACAGGATGCAACAGATCCGCCGGATCGAGGCCCTGGGCAAGGTGACGGGTGAGGTGGCGCATGATTTCGGCAATATCCTGTCGACCATCAACGGCAGCCTGCACCTGATGGAAACGGCCTCGCCCGATGTCCAGCGCGAGCTGGTCGGCTCGATTGCAATCGCCGCCGAGATCGGCACGTCGCTGGTCCAACGCCTTCTGGCTTTCGCCCGGCGACAGAAGCTCATGCCCGAGGTGGTCGAACTCAACGCCTTGGTGGACGGCATGGCCGACCTCGTGGCGATGGCCCTTCGCGACGAAATCCGTCTCGAAACCCGGGAGGCACCCGAGCCGATCGAGGTACGCGTCGACCCGGGGCAGCTCGAAAGCGCCTTGCTCAACCTTTGCCTCAATGCCGCCCAGGCCATAGACGGTTCCGGGGAGATCACGATTTCGGTTGCTGCCGAAGGCAATCGCGCGGTGATCGAGGTTGCCGATACCGGATGTGGAATGAGTGCCGAGACCGTCGAACACGCGATGGAGCCATTCTATACCGCGCGCGCAGATGGAACCGGCACCGGCCTCGGGTTTGCCATGGTCTATGGCTTCATCAGCCAGTCAGGTGGCGAGGTCCAGATCCTCTCCACACCGGGCGCGGGCACGACGGTGCGCATGACCCTTCCTCGGGCCGAAGCTTCAGCGTCGCCGGCGACACGCTGGAACCGCGTGCTTCTGGTCGAAGACGACCCCGAAGACCTCTCGGCGGCCCGGGCCATTCTGAACGATCACGCCAACGAGCTTGTCGAGGAGACCACGACCGCGGGCGCGCTCGCCCGGCTTGAGGAACAAGTCTTCGACCTCGTCGTTTCGGACCTGTCGCTTGGCGGCAATCCGGGCGGGTGGCGTATCGCATCCGCGGCGTTGTCATCCGGTGCGGCCCGCTCAGTTGCGATCGTCTCGGGGCGGCTCCCGGCGAAAACGCCGTTCAATGGGCAATATGGTTCGGCGCTCGTGACCCTCGCCAAGCCGTTCGACATCGCAGCCCTTTGTGTTGCGCTCGGAAGGGACGACAGACATGACCGCGCTTGATACGAAGGCCGTGATATTCGATTGCGATGGAACCCTGGCGCTTACGGCGAACCTGCACTTCGACGCTTTCAATGCCGCATTGGCCCGACAAGGGGCATATATGGACCGTGCCTGGTACGATGCGCGCAAGGGACTCGACAGGAACGACCTGATCGCCGAATTCGCGGCGCAACACGACGCCGTACTGGATTGCGCCCGCATCGTCGCCGACAGCCGGAGGATCACGGTGGAGCGCGCCGAACAGACAGCGGTGGAAAATCCGCCGGTCGCAGCCCTGGCACGACGGCTCAAGGGCAAGGTTCCGATCGCGGTCGGGTCGAACGCGGAAACCGATGTCGTCCGTTCAATCCTTCGGGGGGCCGGACTTGATCCGCTTTTCGAAGTGGTGGTTACCGTGGTCGAAGCGCTGCGCCCGAAGCCTGACCCCGCGATATTTCTTCTCGCCGCGGAACGGCTCGCCGTTGCCCCCGGCGAATGCCTGGTACTGGAGGATTCCGAGCAAGGTCTCCAGGCCGCGATCGCTGCCGGGATGGATGTGTTGGACGTACGGATTCCCGATGTTCTTTCTCAGATCGAAAGCTGGTGAAAACATCCATTCGAGGCTGTGACGCGTCCATTTCGATGCGATGCACACAAGCAGCATCCAACCTGCTTGGCTCGCGAACCAAGCACCGCTGCCATCGGGCACTGATCTGGAAGAAGTGCCGCGCTATGTTTTCATAGCCATACTACTTGCATGCCTTGATATTTGGCGCTTGGCGAGAGTCCCGTGATCTCCAAAATTCGAAAGAGCGTTGTTGACCGTTGCCAAAAGACGGACCGCCGTGGACTTCGTCGTAGAGTGCTTTGCTCAGCGTAGTCTAGATGACATTGCGAAACCGCCATCTTACTCCAGATGCGACCGCTGCGCACAATTGAGAAGGAACGGTTCCAGGTGTATTCGGCGACTGGCTGCGAGCCGTTTTCGAAGTCCGTTCAAGCGCGCAGGAGCGTCGCCCGTTCGACGGCCCATATTGCGACGATCACGGATACCGACGCGGCGATGGCTCCCCGCGTTCCGATCCAGACCCGTGCCTGAAACGGTCGTCTGCTCAGGAAAACGCAAGCCCGGTGGTATTCTCACGTGTCACGATGCCGATTGGAAGGAATCCCGGATCTCGTTGCCGCTGTTCCAAATGCGCGACCATCGCCTCGACGGCATGTTCGGCCACATTGTGCATGTCGAGATGCAAGACGATATCCATGCTTCCGTCCAACAGGTAGGAGCGGGTTTCCTGAGAAAAGTTGTGGCCAATATGGACCAGCTCACCGACCACGCCGGCTTCCTTCAGGGCGCGCACAACGCCTTCATGCCCGCCGCCAACATTGTAGATCCCGACAAGATCGGGATATCTGGCCAGCGCTTCGCTCACGACGGTGAAATTTCGGGTACCGTCATCTTCTCCATTCAGAACGATGGACTCGCCGATATGGGGAAAGCCCGCGCGCAGCGCCGCCCGAAAGCCCATTTCCCTGTCTTCGTGAAGACGGTACAGGCTTCCGGCGGTGACAATTGCAACCCGACCTGCCTGCCGGGTGAACCGCCCCATTAGGAAACCCGCCGTCCGCCCGGCAGCGCGGTTGTCGATGCCCACGGTGGCGATGATGTTGGGATTCGCCAGTCCCGACAGGAGCGCAAGTCCGGGGATCCTGGCGCCGTGCAGGAAGTCGACGGCATCGTGAACGCGTGGGTCTTCGAGTGCCTGGAAGGCGACGGCGTCGATCCCCTGTCCGGCGCAGGCCCTGAGCTTCCGAGCGAGCGCCGCTGGTTCCATCTTGCGAGCGAAGACGCATTCGACGGTCGCATTGCCGCGTTCGCCGCAGGCTTGCAGGCAGCGGCCGAGATGCTCCGTTGACGAACCGGCGAGTTCGGGCAGCAACACCTTGAGGCGCCACGGCCGAGCGCGGGGCGACATTGGTGCACCGCTCTCGATTGCCGCCCGTGCCTGCTCCACCCTCTGTCGCGTGGTTTCCCGAACCGTCCCGCGATTGTGAAGCACGCGGTCGACCGTCGCCGTGCCTACCCCGGCCAGCCTGGCGATCTCGGCAATGGTGGCGTGGCGTTTTCGGTCCATGGCAGCAGTTTCCAGATCAGAATCCATCATTCCCTTCATATCGCATCAATTGTGATGCGTGTGGTGCATCAGTTTTTTTCTGTGATCGAAAAATGATTGCAACTCGCTCGTCGGTTTCGTTTTTCTGCAACAGACCCTTTGGGAGGAGCACATGGAAAAACTGCGTGTGGGTCTGATCGGCTGCGGGCGGATCAGCGACATCTATCTGAAGAACTGCAAGAGCTTTGACGGCCTGGAGATCGTAGCTTGCGCAAGCCTCGACATTTCCGAGAGCCGGGCAAAAGCAGAGCAATATGGCATCCCGCGCGCGACGGTGCCGGAAGAGGTCATCGCCGCCCCCGACATCGACGCGATCCTGAACCTGACAATTCCGGCGGCGCATTCCGAGATCAGCCGCGCCGCACTGGAAGCCGGCAAGCATGTCTATTCCGAAAAGCCCTTCGCGACGGATCTGGACGAAGGACGGGCGATCCTTGAGCTTGGCCGGGAAAAGGGCCTGCTGGTGGGCAATGCGCCCGACACATTCCTTGGCGGGCGCTGGCAGACCGTGCGCAAGCTACTCGATAGCGGCGTGATCGGCGCGCCAACGGGTGTGGCCGCCTTCGTGCCAACGCATGGTGTCGAACGGCACCACCCCAACCCCGATTTCTACTACGCCAAGGGCGGCGGGCCGCTGCTGGACCTTGGCCCGTACTACCTGACGGCTCTGGTCTTCTGTCTCGGTCCCATTCGACGCGTGGCCGGCATGGCGCGCAAGACCTTCCCCGAGCGCATGATCGAGAACGGCCCGCGCCATGGCGAAATGATGCCCGTCGAGGTCGATACCCATTGCCTCAGCCTGATGGAGTTCGAGTCCGGCGTCATCGGACAGATGATGGTCAGCTTCGATGTCTGGGAGAGCGAAACGCCCCGGCTGGAAATCTACGGCGAGGACGGCACGATCTGCATCCCCGATCCCGATCCCGGCGATGGCGCGAATATCTTTCAAGGGCCGGTCTGGTACCGGACCCGCTCAACGTCGCGCTGGACCATGCGGCCGCGGCCCAAAGCTCCGGCGGAGTGGTCGGTTGCCGAAAACACGCATGGGTACAATTTCGACGCCCGCGGGATCGGCCTGCTCGACATGGCGCAGGCGGTCACGGAAGGCCGCCAGCCGCGCGCCAGTGGCGAGATGGCGTTCCACGTCTACGAGGCGATGGAAGGGATGCTCGCCTCCGCCGAAACCGGGCGCTTCGTCGATATGACCAGTCGATGCGACCGGCCCGAACCTCTCCCTGAAATCCTCCCGGAAGGCAGAATCTGATGCCGATAGAAACCCTCTCCATCTCCGAGCCGTTCTTCACAACGCGCATCGTCTCCGACGAACCCAGCCTTGAAGTTCGCGGCAAGGTGATCGTGCTGAATCTGAGCGAAACGCCGATCGGCATCCGCGATCAGAAACTGGCCTATCTGCAATCGACCGTTGTCCGGGATGTCGAACTGCACACTCTCGATCATGCGGTGATTGTCGAGCGGTTCGCCGACTATCCCGACGAAGCGGCGCTCTTTGACGAGGTCAGGAAAATCTGGCCGTCGGCCTTCGAGGTCCGCCAGGAGGAACGCCTGCGGGGTGTCAGCCACTACATGTCGCCCAAGGTGTGGATTGGCCAGTTCGGATTCACCTTCTATCATTCCGGTTCGGTGCCGCTGAAGGTCGGGCTGCACCGCGATCACGATTTCTGCCCGGTGCCGGGCTTCCGCGAAGTGCACACGCAAATCGTGGGTTTCGGAAAGATGCAGCAATGCCGCGAAAAGGATATCGACACGCTCTATCTCGAAGAGCCCATGGCGCCCGGCAGCACGCATCGGCCAATGTTCGACGCCGAAGGCAATTACCCCTGGCACCAGTTCGAAACGATCACGCCCTCGATCTTCATGGCGGTTGAAATGCTGCCCGAGGGCGCCACACCCCCTCAATGAGGTCTCCGATGACACTCTTTCCCGACAATTTGAACTTCGATGGCCCCTTTCCCCGGCTGTCCCGCAGATTGCGCCTGGGCATCGTCGGCGGCGGACGGATCGCCGCGACCCAGGCGATGGCTGCCCGCATGAGCGATCACTGGGAGGTGGTCGCCGGCGCGCTTTCCTCCAGCCAGGAGAGCGCCAGGAGCCGGGCGGCCGAGTTCCGGATCGCACCGGACCGCGCCTATGCCTCGTTCGAAGAAATGGCTGCCGCCGAGACGCGTCATTCCGAAGGGGTGGACGCGGTGATGATCACGACGCCCAACCACCTGCATCACGCCGCCGCGCGGGCCTTTCTGAATGCCGGCATCGACGTGCTGTGCGACAAGCCGCTGACCAACGAGGTTTCCGAAGCCGAGGATCTGGTAGGGTTGACCAGCGCGTCGGGCTGCGTCTTCGGCGTGTCCTACGTGATGTCCTGCTTTCCGATGGTCCGGCAGGCGCGCCAGATCGTGTCGGAGGGCGGGCTGGGCCGGATCAACCAGATTCATGTCGAATTCCTGCAAGACTGGATGACGCCCGAGGAGGTTGCCGATGCGCCCCACGTCAAATGGCGTCTCGACCCGTCAAAGACCGGGAAAACAAGCTGCGTCGGGGATATCGGCACCCATGCCGCGCATCTGGCGCAATTTGTCAGCGGGCTTCCCCTGACTGATCTGCGGGCCGAATTCCATGTCTGCGGCGCCCCCAAGCCAGTGGAGGATACGTTCTTTGCCTGGACCCGCCATGCTGGCGAGGTGCCTGGAACGTTGATGGCAACCCGGCTCGCGCCGGGCAATCGCGGCGGGCTGCGGCTACGTATTTTCGGCTCCGAAGGCGGTATCGAGTGGGACCTGGAAAAGGCCGAGCAGCTCAGGTTCAACCGTTTTGGCGAGGCGGACCGGACCATTAGCCGAGGCCATGGCCATGGGGTCAGCCCGGCGACCGAACGCCTTGTGCGAACGGGGCGGGGCTTTCCGGAGGGCATCATCGAGGCGTGGGGCAATCTCTACACCGAGTTTGCAATGGCCGTCGCGGCACGCAAGGATGGGCTGCGTATCCCGGAAGGGTGGCTGGGCATGCCAACAGTTGCCGACGGCGCCAAAGGTGTGCAGTTCATCGAAGCCACCGTTCGTTCCAATGAGGCGGGTGGAGAATGGGTGGAGCTGTGAGCGCCCGCTCACCGGGCGCAAGCTGAGATCGGAGAGACGTCATGTATGACAAACTATCGTCCCGTTATCCCGCCGCGGGCCGCAGATTGCGATTGGGTTTTGTCGGCGGCGGGTGCGGCTCCCTCGTTGCACAGTGGCACGCGAATGGCGCGCGCCTTTCGGGACGCTGGGACATCGTCGCCGGGGCGTTGTCGTCCGACCCTGAAACGGCGCGCCAGTCCGGGAAGGACTGGCTGCTCGCCGAAGAGCGCAGCTATTCCGACTTTGCCGTGATGGCCAGCGAAGAGGCGGCGCGGCCCGATGGCATCGACGCGGTCGCGATCTGTACGCCGAACTTCCTGCACAGACCGGTCGCCGAGGCATTTATGGCCGCGGGAATAGATATCGTCTGTGACAAGCCTGTCGCCATGACGCGGGAAGACTGCGCCGCGATGGCCGAGATGGCGGAAGAAACCGGCGTCGTTTTCGCCGTCACCTATCCCTACGCCTATCACCCCATGGTTGTGCAGGCCGCCTGCATGATCGCGGACGGCGCAATCGGTCCGGTGCGTCAGGTCATGGTCGAATATGCCCAGGACGGACGCGCCGGCGCATTCGACCCAAGCATCAAGCAACTGGCCTGGCGGTTGGACCCCGCGAAGGGCGGCAGAACGGCCACGACGGGCGATATCGGCACCCATGCCGTGCACCTGATGGAGTTCGTCACCGGCCAACGGATCGCGAAGCTCCGCGCGGATTTCCATGTCTGCGGCGGCGAGAAGCCGATGGAAGACACCTCCTTCATCAATTTCCGGCTGGAAAACGGTGCGCCGGGGGTGATGTGGCTGTCGCAGGCCGCAATCGGTAATACGACGGGGCTGCGGTTGCGGGTCTATGGCGAAAAGGGCGGGATCGAATGGGATCACGAGATGCCCGAACATTTGCACGTGAACATGCGCAACGCGCCGCGCCAGACGATCACCCGTGGCGCGGGCGCCGGCATGCACCCCCTTGCAGAACGGATGATCCGGCTTCCTCGTGGCCATGGGGAGGCGTTGTCCGATGCCTGGGCCAATCTTTATACCGAAGCGGCGATCGCGATCGAGGCGCGGCGGGATGGCCATGCTCTGGAAGAAGGCCTTCTCAACCTTCCAATGCTTGCCGAGGGCGCGCGCGGGGTCGACTTCTTTCATGCCGCAGCAGACAGCAACGATTCAGGCGGGGCCTGGACGAGTTTGTAGCCATCAAGACGGCATTTTGCACAAACGGTCGTTGGGCCGGGCTTCCCCCTTGTCCGACATGCAGGCCTACGCACAGAGCAAGCTGGCCATTACTCTGTGGAGCCAGCATTTCGCCACATATTACCCGGATGGCCCTATCTCCATCGCGGTCAATCCCGGCTCCTTGCTGGCAACCCGAATGGTGCGCGAGGGCTTTGGAACCTCCGGCAACGACATCGCCATCGGTACAGAGATCCTGACCCGCGTTGCGCTGTCGAGCGCGTTTGCACAGGCTTCGGGCCGGTATTGGGACAACGACTCCGCACAGTTCGGAAACCGTCTGCCTGTTGAAATCGCGCTATCCGTCAGCCGCGAAATCGACAGGTTGCTTGAAGGATAACGTCACGGGTGCCGCATCTCGCGACGGTCGTGAGCCACCTTGGTCCTGCTCGACGCGGGAGTGGACGGGCAAAGCGGAACTGCGCATTGGTGTGATTGATGACGAACGAAGTGGTCAGATATTTCCGAGCATCAGGTCCGCGCAGCGGTCCGCGATCATCATCACCGGGGCCTGGGTGTTGCCGGCGGTGATGTAGGGCGTCGCCGACATGTCGCAAACCCGCAACCCCTCGATCCCGCGTACCCGTAGCTGCGGGTCGAGCACGGCCATCGGGTCGTCGTCATGGCCCATCCTGGCCGAACAACAGGGGTGGTAACCGGTCTTGGCAAAACGGCGGCAGTGCGCTGCAATGGCCTCGTCGGACTTGAGAGTCTCTGAACTCGGCAGCACCACTTCCTTGATCTTCGATTTCATCGGTTCCTGGTTGAGCACCTCGACGAAGAATTTCTGCCCCTCGACCATCATCGCCATGTCGTCTTCGTGGCTCAGCATGTTGGGGTTGACCAGCGGCATGTCCTTGGGATTGCTCGAGGCCAGCCGGAGCCAGCCCTTGGATTTCGGCTGGATCACCGACGTTGCCACGGTCACGCCGGGCTGGTCCTTCACCAGGTCCTGCGCGTCCTTGTCGATATAGACCATGTTGACGCAGAAGGTCTGGATCGTGGGGTCCGCATCGCGATCCACCGGGTTGACGAACGCCCCGCATTCCACGCCGGTGGAACAGACACGGCCCGTGCCGAAGAGCATGAACTGGATGCCATTCAGGATCATCCGCCAGCCTTCGCCCTGCTTGTAATAGCCATGAGGCCCGTTGAAATAGGCCGTGATCGGAACTTCAGCGTGATCCATGAGGCCTTCGCCGACGCCGGGCAGGTCATGTGCCACCTCGACGCCAACCTCGCGGAGGTGATCGGCCGGGCCGATGCCGGAAAGCATCAGGATCTTCGGTGTCACCAGCGCGCCGGCGGTCACGACCACTTCGCCCTCGGCGCGGACTTCGTGGGGCTGGCCGGACTTGTCCACGTAGATCGCACCAACGGCGCGCTTTCCTTCCAGAACGATCTTCTGCACCGAGGACTGGAGCCGAACTGTCAGGTTCGGGTTGTCCTTGAGCGGTTCAACATGGGAGTAGGCGGCCGAGCAGCGCTTTCCGTTGCGGTTCATGAACTGGTAATAGCCCGCGCCGCGTTGGCTCTCGCCACAGAAATCGCTGTTGAAGGGTTCGCCCATTGCCTGCACCGCCTGTACGAACCAGCGCGAGGCGGGCTCGATATGACCCGGATCGGAGACCTTCAATGGGCCGCCCACACCGTGATACCGGTTGAGCAAGCGGTTGTTGTCCTCCATCGCGGTGAAGACTGGCAAGCAGGTCTCGTAATTCCAGGGCACGTAGTCCTGCGAGCCCTGCAACAACGAATCCCAATGGTCGTAATCACCTGGGCGCCCGCGCATATAGACCTGTCCGTTCACCGTGGAGCCGCCGCCAAGGACATTGCCCTGCGGAATGAAGGGCTGTCGGCCGCCGAACTGGTCCTGGGGTACGGTCTGGTGGTGCACCATGTACTTGGAACCGTTGATCAACTTGAAAATGCCCGGTGGCATGTCCAGCAGCGGGTGGTGGTGCGAATAGCCGCCCTCCAGAAGTAACACGCGCTGCCCGGCCTCCGCCAGGCGGGCCGCGACGACGCAACCGGCAGCACCGCCGCCGATGACGATGTGATCGAAGCTTTCCATTCTGTTTCTCCTCAAGCGCCCCGGCTATGGCGCGCCAAATGTCTCCCGCACATACTCCCAGGCGGTGCTCAGGTGGGTCGCCAGCGCTTCTTCGGCGGCGTCCGGGTCACGTTCCAGAATGGCTGTGTAGATCGCCATGTGGCTGGCGTAGTTCACTTCGTTGCGCTCTGGAGAGCGCAGCATCTGCCCCCAATGCGGCTTGAGCCACGAGCAGTAGGCAATGTGTATCGCCGGAAAGATCGGGTTGCGCGGGATTCCGTAAAGCACCCCGTGAAAGGCCATGTCGGTTTCGTAGAAGGTTTCGGAATCGGCAATGGCATTCTTGTTCTTGGCCAGCGCTTCCTTGAGTGCGGAGATATCCTCACGGTTGGCCGAGAGGGCCGCATCCCGAACCAATCCTCGTTCAACGAAGACACGGCTCGCGAAGAGCGATTCGATGCCGCCTTTCTGCTGCAGCATGAGCTGCACGATGGAACCCACGGAGTTGAGCGCCGTGTCATAGCCGGGCTTGCGCACGACCGGACGAAACCGCGGCCGTGCTTCCAGCAGGCCACGGCTGGCCAGCGTTGCCACCGCCTCTCGGATTACCGTGCGACTCGTGGAGAACTGCTCCATCAAGTCTCGTTCCGAGGGCAGGAGTGAGTCGTTTTCCAGCGTCCCCGAAAGGATTTGGCGCTGAATCTGGTCGACCACTGCGTCAGAGGCTCGTCCTTCCGCCGGAGCGGACTCGTCGTCATTAGAATGACTCATTTGGGTCACCGAGTCCCATGATTGGTATGACTATAAATCATATAATATCGACCCAAATTCAGAATTTCAATTTCTTTCAGCCAATTATGGCTGGTTTATAGCTGAAACTCGGTCGCAAAGGCCGTATGTGAAGAAATTTCTTGACGTATACATTTAATTCGGTAGCCTCACAAAAACATTTTGGTAGAACCAAGACGGGGTATTGGGCGGCCGTGGCCGCAAGGCGAAGTCGGTCGTGACGGCGACAAATAGCGAATTCGGGTTCGATGAGTGCCAGCGCATGAGGTTGGGTAATCGGACCTGGGAGTGGGGTTTGGCGTTCCGAAGGGGGCGTTGAAGCAATCATGAAGCCTTCCGGGTGCTTCGTGGACGTGGGTGGCTCCGAAATCAGGGGCGACCCGTATAGGCGGCAGGGGAGGGACCATTGCCGCAAAACCAGTGGAGGAAAGTCTATGAAACGCAGAATTCTGATGGGGACGGCTATCGCCTTCGGACTTGGTCTGACCACGATGTCGGCCATGGCGGAACCGCCGCCTCTTGCGCAAAAGGAACGCTACAAGGTCGGCTTCAGCCAGATGGAGAGCAACAACCCCTGGCGGATCGCCGAAACCAAATCGTTCCATGACACGGCCGAGGCCTGCAACTGGGACCTGATCGCGACCGACGCTGCCGGTTCTGCCGCCAAGCAGGTTGCCGACGTGGATTCGATGATCGCGCAGGGCATCGACGTGCTCTTCCTGCCGCCGCGCGAGGAAAAGCCGCTCATCCCCGCCGTGATGAAGGCGCAGGCCGCCGGTATCCCGACCTTCCTGGTTGACCGCTCGGTGGATCCGAACGTCGCCAAGGCCGGCGAGCACTATGTGTCCTTCCTTGGCTCCGATTTTATCGACCAGGGCAAGCGCGTGGCCGAATGGGTCATCGAGAATTTCGAAGGCGACAAGGGCATCATCGTCGAGTTGGAAGGCACGACCGGCTCCTCGCCCGCAAATGACCGCAAGTCCGGCTTCGATGACAACATCCTCAAGGATGACCGTTTCGAGATCGTCGCCTCCCAAACCGGCGATTTCGCTCGCGACATGGGTCGCCAGGTCATGGAGACGCTGCTTCAGGCGCATCCGGACGTGAACATCGTCTATGCCCATAATGACGAGATGGCCATTGGCGCGATCCAGGCGCTGGAACTGGCTGGGCGCAAGCCGGGCGAAGACGTGCTGGTCGTTTCCATCGACGGTACCCGCGATGCGCTTCAGGCGATCATCGACGGCAAGATGGGCGTGACGGTGGAAAGCTCGCCCTTCTTCGGCCCGCTTGCCTGCGAGATCATGGGCAAATACGCCGCCGGCGAGAGCATTCCGCCCTGGGTCAAGGTCGAGGACCGGATCTTCACCAAGGAAAACGCCGCCGATCATATCGACGAGGCCTACTAATCCCTCCCTGCCGGGGGCTGCCATCGGGCGGCCCCCGCGCATTTCTGGCGAAAGGGCCATGATGCAACCGCTCCTGAAAATGCAGGGCATCAACAAGTCGTTCGCGGGCGTGGCAGCACTCACATCCGCGGAACTCGAGATTGCCCCCGGCGAAGTTCACGCCGTCATCGGCCAGAACGGCGCCGGAAAATCCACATTGATCAAGATCCTCACAGGCGTCTATCGAAAGGACTCCGGCGATATCGCTTTCGAGGACAAGCCATGGAACGCGTTATCCCCGCGCGAGTCGCAGGATAACGGCATTGCCACGATCTACCAGGAGTTGAGCCTCGTGCCGCTCCGTTCGGTGACCGAGAATGTCATCATGGGCTACGAACCGCGCACGCGTTTCGGCCTGATCGACTGGAAGGCGGCCCACAAGCGCACGCGAGAGATCCTTGCCGATTTCGGCGTGGATATCGACGTGACCCAACCCTTGGGGAATTATTCCACCGCCATTCAGCAGCTCACCGCCATCGCGCGTGCCGTGTCACTGAACTCACGGCTGGTGATCATGGACGAACCAACCTCCTCGCTCGACGACCGCGAGGTCGAGACGCTCTTCGGCGTTGTGCGCGGGCTGAAGGCCAGGGGCGTTTCGGTCATCTATATTTCCCACTTTCTGGACGAGCTGTTCCAAATCTGCGACCGGGCCACGATCATGCGCGACGGCCAAAGGGTGGCGGTGCGCGAGATCGCCTCAACAACCAAGCTCGGGCTGATCGCCGACATGCTCGGGCGCGATCCGGAGGAAATCTCGGCCGCCGGAATGACCGATCTCGGCGGTGGCACGCATGAGGCGGGCGAATTGCTTCTGGAGGCCACCAACCTGCACACGGATCGCAATCTTCGGGATGTGTCGGTCTCGGTGCACAAGGGTGAGATCGTCGGCCTCGGCGGGCTGCTTGGCTCCGGCCGAACGGAGGCCGCGCGAGCGATCTTCGCCATGGACAAGCTGCGCAACGGCACAGTGGCGACACATCGCAACCCGGCCGGCTTCAGGGACCCGGCCGAGGCAATTCGCGGCGGCATCGGTTTCCTGACAGAGGACCGAAAGGCCGAGGGTATCGTGCCCGAGATGTCCGTTCGCGAGAACATGACCCTCGCGCTCATGCCCCGTCTGGTGCGCAACGGCGCCATCGACCGGGCGAAGGAAGAGGAAATCGTCAAGAAATTCGTCGATGCGCTCGGCATCAAGCTCGCCTCGATCGAGCAACCGATCCGCGAGCTTTCGGGCGGCAACCAGCAGAAGGTGTTGCTTGCGCGCTGGCTTGCGCTGGAGCCCGACCTGCTGATCCTCGACGAGCCGACCCGCGGTGTCGACGTGGGTGCCAAGTTCGAGATCCAGTCGATCATCCGGGAATATGTCGAAAAAGGCGTCGGCGTTCTCCTGATTTCCTCGGAATTCGAGGAACTGGTGGAAGGCGCCGACCGGATTGTCGTGCTTCAGGACGGCAAGTCGGTCTCTGAACTGCAAAACCCGGGCATCACCGAGGAAAGTCTCATCGGTGCCATCGCACGGTCCCATGACGGGCCGGGCAAGGGAGCCGCCGCATGACCGACATAACCCAGAACCTTCCGAGCCCGCCTCCGGGCCAAAGCAGGAGCCCAGCCATGCCCGGCTTCGACACCAGGATGCTTGCCAAGCACGGGGGGCTCATCGCGCTGGCGGTGTTGCTCCTCATCAATATCGCCATCACGCCTAACTTCCTGCAATTGCAGACGCTCTTCGTGAACATCTCCCAGGTGGCGACGATCGCCATTGTAGCCGTCGGCATGACGCTGGTCATCGCCACCGCCGGGATCGACCTTTCGGTCGGCGCCGTGATGGCCGTGGCGGGCGCATTAGCGCCGCTGATCTTTCTCAGCGAATTCGCCCAGGCCTACCCGACGCTCGGGCTCGCGGCCTCCATCATCGTGCCGATCCTCGTCGCGCTGCTCTGCGGCC
The DNA here is from genome assembly GCF_900099935.1 of Aliiruegeria lutimaris. Classification (GTDB taxonomy): domain Bacteria; phylum Pseudomonadota; class Alphaproteobacteria; order Rhodobacterales; family Rhodobacteraceae; genus Tropicimonas; species Tropicimonas lutimaris. Next base: position 92,678 of record NZ_FNEK01000015.1, read on the forward strand.
TCTTCAACGGGGTGCTGGTGGCTTATCTCGGGGTGCAGCCGATCATCGCTACGCTGATCTTCTTCATCTCCGGACGCGGAATCGCCCAGGTGCTTACGAACGGCAACCTGCAGACCTTCGCCCATCCGGGCTTCTCCTATATCGGCACGGGCAAGATCCTGGGGCTGCCCTTCCAGGGCTGGCTCGTCGTCGTGATCGCCATTGTCTTCTGGTACATCGTCAACCGCACGCTGTTCGGCCGCCGTATTCTCGCGGTGGGCGGCAACGAGAGAGCCGCCAAGCTGACGGGAACCCCCGTGCGCCGGGTCAAGACCGGCGTCTACGTGATCTCGGCCGGGCTTTCCGGCATCGCGGGGCTCATCGTCGTGGCAATCAACTCCGCCTCCGATGCTGCCCGCATCGGCAACCTGATGGAACTTGACGCTATCGCCTCCGCCGTGGTCGGCGGCACGCTGCTGATGGGGGGCAAGGCGCCCATCTTCGGTGCCGTGCTCGGAGCGGTGATCATTCAACTCGTGAAGTACACGCTTCTGGCCAATGGCGTGGCCGACGAAGTCGCACTGATCGCCAAGGCCGGCATCATCGTGCTCGCCGTCTACGTGCAGCAAGGCCGCAAGGAGTAACCCGAGATGCTCGACCAGAACACCTTCGACCTGCGCCGCTACATCCAGGGCAACGGTCAATCCATGGGCGTGTGGATCGCGCTTATCGTGATGATCGCGTTTGGTGCGATGCGATACGACAACTTCACCGGCGCCTATAACATCAGCTCCTTCCTCAACTACAACTCGATGTTCATTGTTATCGCGCTTGGCATGTGTTTCGTCATCATGACTGGCGGGATCGACCTTTCTGTCGGCTCGGTGGTGGCCTTTGCCTCTGTTTGCGTGGCCTATCTCTCGCCTTACGGGATCCAGGTCGCGCTGCCGGGCGGGATCCTCGCGGGGATGGCAATTGGCGGGCTCAACGCCTTCTTCGTCATCGCCATGCGCATCCCCCCTTTCATCGCCACGCTCGCGACGATGCTCGGCGCAAAGGGGGGCGCCTTGGTGATTTCAGGACGCCAGACCATCTCCGTCGACTGGGGCTCGAACTTCACGAAGTTCGGCATGGGATCGGTTGGTGGCATCCTGCCATGGTCCATCATTGTCGTGGCGCTCCTCGCCGTGGCGCTCTGGATCGTACTCGAGAAGACCTCCATTGGCCGGACTGTCGAAGCCATCGGAGGTGGCGAGGACGCGACAAAGATGATGGGCCTCCCGGTCAACCGCGCCAAGGCATTCGTCTACATCCTCTCGGGTGGCTGCGCGGGGCTGGCGGGTGTGATCCTTGCCTCGGGCTTCGGCGCGGGCCAGCCGCTTGAAGGCGTTGGTTGGGAGCTGTCGGCCATTGCCTCCGTCGTTGTTGGCGGCACGCTGCTGACCGGCGGGCTTGGATCGGTTCCGGCCACGGTGGCAGGTGCGCTGCTGCTCGGACTGGTCTTCAACATTCTGAACTTCGAAAACGGACGGGGTGTCATCTCCTTCTCGGCCTATTGGCAGATGGTGATCCGCGGCCTCTTCCTCTTCGTCGTAATCCTCCTGCAGTCGCGTGTCTCTCGCGTTGGTGCCAAGCAGGGAGCTTGAAAATGACGAAAATAACTTCGCTGATAGGGCAGCGCTTTGCGCTCCCTCTAGATGAGGTGCTTTCTGATGCCAGGCATGGCGAGCACACCCATTTCGAACTGATCACTGTCACCATCGGCTTCGATGATGGCAGCGAGGGCACGGG
>NZ_FNEK01000008.1 GCF_900099935.1 Aliiruegeria lutimaris
ACCAACTGTAGCTGGCGCCGAGGACGAATTCGTTCTGGGACATCTGCAGTTCGATGTCCTGCTCGTTGAACGGGATGGTCTCGTTGCGGCCGGAGACGGAGTTGCTGAAGGCGTGGGTGTATGCGCCGTGGATCTTCCAGTTGTCGTTGACCGCGTAGGTGGCGCCCACGGAGGCGTGCCACTGGATCGTCGCCGGTGCGAGGGTGTTGAACAGGACTTCCTCGTCGTCGATGAACTGGGAGGCGTAGCTCACGCCACCGCGGAAGGTCCATTTCTCGTCGTGGCGATAGATGGCGCCGACGCGGAAGATATCCATGTCCTTCCAGCCGAATCCGGGGCCGTCATCCTCGCCGAGGCGCGCGTCGGTCGGGTCGATCACCGAGCCGCCATTGGCGATGGCCTTGATCTGGCTGTAGTAGATCCGCTGATATTCCGCGGTGAAAGTGAAGCGCGGGTCTGCGGCGGGTGTGTAGGCGGCGCCGATCAGGAGCGTCGCGGGGATGTCGAAATCGCCCTGTTCCGCGAAGAGCCCCGAATACCTGTCGAACTCACTCATCCAGATGCGTGAGCGATAGGAGATGCCGATATCCCATTCCTCGTTGGGCTCGTAGAGCAGGCCGACATTGAAGCCCCAACCGCGGGACCAGGAATCGTCGTTATTCGTCACGTTGGCGGGATCGCTGGACATGCTCTGGAAGAGTTCCAGCCCGGTGGCGGAGAAGCGCTGCACGGCATAGATCGGCGCGAAACCGAGCGAGAGTTGTTCATTCACCTGGTAGCTCACGTTCAGGCCGATGAAGACCTGTTCGAGGTTCACGCCAAGCGGCGAGGATGAGAACCCGGCGGGTGAACCATTGAATTGCAGCAGGCTGCTGTCGAAGATGTTGGTGTCGTACTCGGTGTTCATGCCGCCGTTTCCGTAAACGACGAACCCGAGCGACATGCGCTCGTTCAGGCGCCAGTTGGCGCCACCGCAGGGAATGAAGAAGTAGTCGTTTTCGCTGGTATGCTTGCCGGGGACCAACGCCTGCATGCCGCCGTAGCTGTCGGTCGAATCGATGTCGATGCTCCGGCTGGGGGCGAAGGTGGTGATGCAGAAGCCGGCAGAGTTGCCGATCTTGTTCCCGGCGGCCGGGTTCTGGGCGAGGCTGAGAACGCCGGACGGTACTGCAACCCCTGCACCTGCCATCCCCTTGGAGGCTGCGCCATAGCCGTTGGCGAAATAGCCGTTGGTTGCCTGCGCGGGGCCTGCGGCGGCTCCGAGAAGAACCAGCCCTGCCATGCCTGCGATGGCACGCTGATTCCGAACGGATTTTGTCATGGTGCGTTTCCTCCAGATCCGTGACACGGTGGAGATCGATCGCGAACTTGTTGGAAGCTGTCCGCACCGTTCTGCGCACCGTTTTCGTACATTTGAATGCCTGCATGTTTTATCTGATTCCGTCACAAAAACGTGACCCGAACGGAAATTTCTTCGCCGGGTGGGGCCAAACTGCGTCACTTATCTCGACCTGAGACAATCTGGACCGATCGGGTTGGCCGTGGGAGCGCTATGCCAGCGGGCCGATCCGCAGCGTCGTGAATGCCCCGGTATCCATACGAAGCGGTATCCCCTGCGGAGGGTCTCGACTTAGCACACCACCCCTGACTTGCCTCCATCTCGCCGCTGCACCATTCGTGTTTCGCGCTGTTTTCTTGGTTTCATTGGTAGGTAGGGCCCGGTGTTCTCTTCAACCGACAGCTCGGCCCTTGCAGCGCGTATGGCGTTGTTGGGGAGTGCCCAGACGGCAATCCGTAGCGTTCTTTCAGGCAGTGCCGTCCGGGTTTCCGGCACCCCTTTTGTCCTTCGCGAGACGGGTTGCCGCCGTTTGGACCTCCCCCTTGCGACGTTTTGCGCAGATACACATCCCGAAAAAAAACGATCCCAATTTGTCCGAGATCAAATCACAACATTCGAATGTGTGCTTGAAGGCGAGCACGGGACGCGCACTCCTTCCACGTTCGCCTAACGCACGAAGCTATCGCCTTCACGCGAGCGCCAAAGGTTACGGTACGCCCCGCTCTCAACTGTGCTGCGGAGGCCTTCATGAGCGATACGTTCGCATCTGCTAAACTCTTCGCCATCACGTTCCTGTTCTGGATGCTGCTCAATGGCGCGCTCGCGCTTGACGTGATCCTTGTCGGTGCGCTCGTTGCCGGCGCGATCACGTTCTTTCTGGGCGGCAGCCTGCATTTCCTGTCGGGATATCGGCTGACCGGCGCTTCCGCGCGCGCGACGGTCGGATATGTCGGCTACTTCTTCAAGGAACTGGTGAAGGCGAATATTTCTGTTGCCCGGGTCGTGCTCGATCCCGCCCTGCCGGTGGTGCCCGCAATCGTCAAGGTGCGCACGCGTCTGCGCAATCCTGTCGCGCGGCTGCTCCTGGCCAACTCCATCACCCTGACCCCCGGAACGCTGACCGTCGAGATGACCGACGAGTGGCTTTATGTCCACTGGGTGGTCGCCCGGACAACCGACCCGGAAGCCGCGACCGACGCCATCGTCGCCGGTTTCGAGAAGTATCTGGAGGTCATGTATGACTGATACACTCCTGTTCCCCGGCTGCATCGCCATGCTGGCCTTTGCCCTCGGGTTCTGGCGTTTCGTCGTCGGACCCCGCCCCGTGGACAGGATCGTCGCTTTCGACGGCCTGACCGTGATCGCCGTGACCGGGCTGGTGCTCGCCGCATTGGTGTCGGGCCGCGGCATCTACCTCGATGTTGCGCTGGTCTATGCACTTCTGTCTTTCCTGGGGGTCATCGTCGCGGCCCGTTACATTGAGGGAGGCGACCAATGATCGTCCTGACCGCTCTCGGTGTCGCCACAATGTCCATTGGCACGGTGTTCCTTGCGCTTGCCGGTCTCGGCCTGCGGCGGATGCCCGACACCTATACGCGTATTCAGGCCGGCACGAAGGCGACGACGCTCGGCACGATCCTGGCTCTCGTCGGGGCGGCGCTGATCATGCCTGAATGGACCGTGAAACTGGCGCTGATTGCACTGTTCTTGATGTTCACCAACCCGCTGTCTTCGCAAGTGCTGGCGCGAGCGGCGCATCGTGCAGGCGTTCCTGCAACCCGCGAGACCAGAACTGACGCTCTGGCCGAGGACAAGGAGGGATTGGCATGAGCACGTTGATGCTTGGTCTGGGGCTGGTGATCGCGTTGGCGATGGTCGGCGCGGCTGTGGTGGCGCTTGTCACCCGCTCGACGGTCACCGCCGTGTTGGCGGCGGGGCTGGTCAGCCTTTTCGCTTCGGTTTTCTTCGTCGTCCTGGCTGCACCGGATGTGGCGATGACCGAGGCCGCCATCGGCTCGGGCCTCACCACGTTCCTCTTCTTCTTTGTTATGGGCCGGATCCGGCGGGAGGGTGAGAAATGATCCGCAAAGTTGTGATCGGACTCATGGTCGCGTTGCTTGGCGTTGCCTTCTGGACGCTGACCTCTGGCTACGTCCCGGATGCGGAACTGAACCGCACCGCTGCCTACTACGCAGCCAATGCCGAGAGCGAGGTCGGGGCCCCGAATATCGTGACCGGCATCATCGTCACCTGGCGTGGTCTCGACACGCTGGGCGAGGTTACGGTTCTCTTCCTCACCTCCGCGATCATCGCGCTCGTGCTGTCGCAGTCGAAAACGCCCAAAGGGGCGTCCGGAGCGGGCCTTCTGCCTTCGGGCGAACTGCTTGTCACCGGGGCGCGAATGCTGGCGCCGCTGATCGCCCTCTTCGGTGCCTATGTCATCATGAATGGCCACCTGACGCCGGGTGGCGGCTTCCAGGGCGGTGCCATTCTCGCTTCCGGCGTGTTGCTGAGCTTGCTGGCAGAACCTTCCCGCCGTTTCGGTCACACGGTGATCGCGCGGATCGAGAGCTTCTCCGGAACCTTCTATGTTCTCGTCGGGCTTGCAGGCATGGCATACGCCGGAGGTTTTCTCGACAACGGGATCCTGCCGCTCGGCCGATTTGGCACCATGCTCTCGGCGGGAGCAATTCCGCTCATCTCGATCCTGATCGGGCTCAAGGTTGGTGCGGAATTCTCCTCGATCCTCGAATCCCTGCATGAAACGGAGGATGCATGATGGCCCAGATCGCCCTTGCAACAGGCTTTGTGCTGATCCTTGCCGGCCTCTACGGTGCGCTCACCAATCGTGACATCCTGCGCATGATCGTGGCCTTCACCATCGCCGATACCGGCGTGAATGTCGTGCTCGTCGCCGTGGGCTACATGCCGGGACGGACCGCGCCGATCCTCGACGCGGCGGTCCCCGTGGCCGTAGCGTCGCAGCGCATTATCGACCCGGTGCCGCAGGCGCTGGTCCTCACCGCCATCGTCATCGGCCTCGGCATCACAGCGCTGATGCTCGCCTATGCCTACCGGTTGTTCCGGCTGCGTCACAGCCTTGATATCTCGAACTTTACGGAGCTGAAATGGTAAGCCCGGTCCTTATAATTGCCATCGGCCTCGGCACGGCATTCGCCCTGGGGCTGCTGGGATCTACCCGCAAGACCCTCCTCTTCGGCGTAACGCTTGCTGCCCTGGCCGCCATGGCCACGATCAGCCTCATCTGGCTCGTGGCCCTCGCCACCGGCGCCACGGAGACGGCAGAGATTCATACAGCCGGTGTGGCCCCGCCCTTTGCGATCAACCTGCGCGTGGGTATCGCCGAAGCCGCGCTGCTTGCGACAGTCACCCTCACCGGGTTGCTCGCGGCGCTGTCGCTGCGTGCGCAGCTTCTCACCCTCGGACGCGGCGGCATGGCGGTACTGTTGGTGCTGGTCATGGCCATCTCGGGCCTCGTGATGACGCGCGACCTCTTCAACATCTTCGTCTTCATCGAACTGGTCGCCATTGCCACCGCCGGCCTCGTGCTGCTCTCCGAGGACACCCGCGCCGTTTGCGCCGGTTTCAAATTCCTCGTGGTCAGCCAGATCATCGCGATCCTGCTGCTGGTTGGTATCATCTTCACGTATCACGCGAACGGCTCGCTCAATATCGACGATATCGGCGCGACCCCTGTCGCCGCCCAGGGCGCGGCCCTGGCGATGTTCCTGCTGCTGATCGCGCTCGTGATCGAACTCAAGCCCTTCCCGGCGAATGGCTGGGCTCTCGACATATATACCAGCGCGCATCCCGGCTTCTCGGCGATCTTCTCGGCCGCCACCGGCAGCGCAGCGCTGTTCGTTGTCGACAAGGTCGTCGCACCAGCCGGTGCCGAGTGGCTGCCGCTTCTGACCGGTATCGGGTTGCTGAGCTTTGTCGGCTCCAATGTCGTGGCGCTTCGGCAAGACAATGACCGCCGCCTGCTCGGATATTCCTCGGTCGGTCAACTCGGTCTCGTGCTCGCCGTGATCGGCCAGCGCGATGTGCTGGGCGACGCCTATCTCTACGTCGCGGGCGGGCTTGTCCTGTCCCACGCCGTGGCCAAGGCAGGCCTGTTCTGGATGTCTGCCATCCTGCGCGGCCGCAAGCTTCAGGACTGGGCCGCCATCCGCGCCCGCGCGCCGATGGTGCTGGCCTTCGCCACGTTCATCGCCATGCTCGTCGGTCTTCCGCCCTTCCCGGGTTTCTACGCCAAGTGGGACCTTGCGCAGGCACTCGTGGCCGCGGGGCGGCTGCCGGTTCTCGGGCTGATCCTGCTCGGCGTGCTGATCGAAGCCGCCTATCTCTTCCGCTGGTTCGGCTTCGCCATCAAACGCGAAGCGCCGGAAAGCGGGCTCTCCGCCAACATGGTGGATTGTGGCATCACCTTCGCAGCCGTCGCCGGCGGATGGGCCCTTGGCTGGATCTGGGGCGCGATCCCGGGACAGCACAATGTTCTCGCAACACTTCCGGTGCTGGCTGTTGTGGCATTCATCGCCCTGGAGCCGCTCCCTGCGAAACTCAAGAACGTGCTCGCCATCGCGGCGCTGCTCGGCTGGTTCGCGCTGGTCTACGGTGACTATGACCCGATGCGCCTGATCTTCGCGGTCGTAATGATCCCCGGCGGGGCTGTCATTCTCCTCGCCTCCTTCTCGGAGACGGGACGGCGGATCGGTTTCTACCCGTCGGCCATGGCAATGTATGCCGGTCTCGCGCTGCTGCTCGAAGCGAACACTTTCTTCGAGTTCTTCGCAGCCTGGGAGGTAATGACCCTCGGCTCCTACTTCCTGATCCTGCGTGGTCGGATGTCGGAACCGCACGCGCTGAGCTACATGCTCTTCTCGCTCGGTGGCGCCTTTGCGTTGCTCGCGGGCTTCGCGCTTGCCTCCGGCGGGGTCCAGCCCTTCGCGCTTGACCAACTCGGTACGGTCACGGCGGAACTGGCGCCTTGGGTCTTCGTCCTTCTGGCGATCGGCTTCATGACCAAGACCGCGGCCATGGGCCTCCATATCTGGCTTCCCGGCGCACATGCCGAGGCCGAAACGGATGTTTCGCCCATGGTCTCCGGCATCCTGCTGAAGGCGGGGCTCTTCGGCCTCTTCGTGATGCTGATGCAACTTGGCCGGCAGAGCCTTTGGGGTGTCGACCTGACGGTCGTGCTCGCCTGGATCGGCGCAATCTCCGCCTTCCTGGGCGCGGTGCTTTCGATCTTCCAGGAAGACGCCAAGCGGCTGCTGGCCTACAGCTCGATCAGCCAGATGGGCTATGCGCTCTTCGGCGTCGCGCTGATGAACCACCTCGGCTGGCTGCTGGCGATGATGTTCGTCATCAACCACTACGTCTACAAGTCGATGCTCTTCCTTGCCGTGGGCGGCGTCTACAAGCGTACCCATACCAAGCTGATGTACCAGATGGGTGGGCTGATCACGCTGATGCCCTTCACCTTCGTCTCGGTACTGGTGGGGATCATCGCCATGTCCGGCGTTCCGCCGCTTTCGGGCTTCGGCGGCCGTTGGATCTTCTACAACGCGATCATGGATGCCGACCTGCGCCTGCCGCTGATCCTGATCTTCATGGCGGGTCCGATAGGCTTCCTCTACCTCTTCCGGCTGATCCACACGATCTTCCTGGGGCAACTGAAGGATCCGCACCGGCAGCTGAAGGAGGCACCGTTCTGGCTGGTGCTGCCGCAAATGATCTTCGCCGCGTTCCTCATCGCCTTTGCCGTTCTGCCCGGAATGGCGCTGCAACGGGTCGATGGCTATATCGGCTCGATCTTCGGCGACCAACCGCTTATCTGGCAGGGCCGCGCCATCACGTCCGAGTTCGGCTACTGGAACCCGGTCGCGATCATGGTGGTGATCGCGGTGGTCTTCGTCGCGGTCTTCCTGATCCTGATCGCCAAGAACCACGACGCCCAAAAGGTGAAGCAGTTCAACATCGTCTTCTCCGCCGAGCGGCCCTACCGCCCCGAGACGACGCATTTCGCGTGGAACTTCTTCGCCCCCTACCGCAAGGCAATGGGCATCCTTGAAACCCCGGTCGTCACCTCCTTCTGGGGCGGCGTGACGGACGGCGTCAACGGCGCGGCGGAGTTCACCCGCCGCTTCTACACCGGCAACGGACAGACCTACGCGGCGCATGTGCTGCTCTTCGTGGTTGCCGTTTACCTGATCGCCATGGGAGGCGTCGCATGACCTTCGAGTGGATCCAAGTTCCTTACGCGCTCGCCACGCTGTTCATCATCCTGAACTACGGGCTGCTGATGACGGCGGTGGTGCAAAAGCTTGCCGCCCGGGTCGGCGGACGGCCGGGCATCCCGGTCTGGCAGAACTATATCGACCTGGTGAAGAACTTCGCGCTCCGCTCGAAGATCAGCCATGGCGTGATGTACTATCTCGGCCCGGTCTTCCGGCTTTCGGGCGGGATCGGCCTCATCTTCTTCGTGCCGACAATCTACGGAAGCACCTGGGCGCAGAACTTCTCCTTCGCCGGAGACCTCATTCTGGCGCTTTACTTCATCTTCTTCGGCACCTTGGGGATGGCGCTTGGCGCTGGTGAAAGCGGACACCCGCACTCGGCCATCGGCGTCTCGCGCGGGCTCGCGCAGGTGACGGCGGCCGAACTGCCGATGGCGCTGGCGGTCTACGCAATCGCCATCCAGTACCAGACTCTCTCGATCACCGAGATCGTGGCGGCGCAGCAGGGTGGGCTGTTCAACTGGACGCTCTTCACCAACCCGATCGCCGTCGCGGCCGCGATGTTCGCCTATGTCGGCACGACGATGCGCTCGCCCTTCGACGTGGTGATCGCGCCGCAGGAGATCCCGATCGGCCCGCCGACGGAATACCACTCGGCCTACCTAGCGCTGATGCAGACCAACCGCGTGATCTTCCCCATCGCCAAGACGATCATCTACATGAACATCTTCTTCGGTGGGGCGACGAACTGGGCGGAATTCGCGATCAAGGTCTTCCTGCTCTACATGATCCCGGCCGTGATCGGCGTGGTTCACCCGCGCTTCCGGGTCGAGCAATCCATCCGCTTCTTCCTGAAATGGGGCCTGCCCGTGGGCGTGCTCGCAATCCTGATGGTGTGAGATATGAAAGACGTTGACGACAAGTTCCTGAAGAACATCGACAAGGAGTTCCCCCTGCGGGAGGAGCTGCGTCCCCGGACCGTGACGACACCCGATGGTCAGGAGATCGAGATCGAACCGCTCAAGGATTATTTCTGCGAGGCGGCGCCGAAGGTGCATCCCAAGGCCTATATCCCGATCGTCGAGAATTTCTACAACTGGGCGCGGGCCAACTCGCTCTGGATTCTCGGCTTCGGTACCGGATGCGGCGCCATCGAGATGCGCCCGCTGATGACCCCGCGCTTCGATGCGTACCGCTACGGCATCCAGTGGCGCCCGACGCCGCGGCAGGCGAACCTGCTGATGATCTCGGGCTATCTCTCGGTGAAAACGCTCAAGCGCGCGGTCCGCGCCTACGAGCAGATGCAGGGGCCGAAATACGTGGTCGGACTTGGGTCCTGCACCATCAATGGCGGCATGTACTGGGATAGCTACAATACGATCAAGAAGCTGGACCAGTACCTGCCCGTCGATCTTTACATTGCCGGTTGCATGCCGCGCCCCGAGGCGCTGCTCGCCGGCTTCATGGATCTCAAGAAACTGATCAAGGCCGGGAAATGCGAAGGGGCGAACAAGTACGCCGAGAACTTCGCGTTCTACAAAGAGAACCAGAAGTCCGTGATCAAGGACTGGGATATGCCGGATTACAACTGGTGACGGAAATGCGCGACATACATGCAAGACTGAAACAACGCCATCACCTGGGCCAGTTCGAAAGACAGCGCCCCGGCCTCGCCTTCTTCACGGTGCCGCGGGAATACCTGCGCGGCCTGCTGCTGGATTTGCGCGACAAGGAGGGGTTCAGCCACCTTGTCCTGCTGACGGCTGTGGACTGGATGGAAGAGGGGCTGTTCCAGCTCACCTACATGCTCAACAACCGTGCCGAGGACGTGACCTTCGGCATTCGCGTGATGCTCGACAGGGACGAGGCCGAGGGCGACAGCATCCACGATCTCTGGCCCACTGCGGAGACCTACCAGCGCGAGCTCAAGGAGATGTTCGGTATCAATTTCCCCGGTTCGCCGCGGATTGACGACGAGTTCATCCTCGAAGGCTGGACCGACCTGCCGCCCTACCGGCGCGACTTCGACAGCCTCGCCTACTCGCAGCAGACCTATGCCGAGCGTCCGGGCCGTGTGACCCACGATCCGCGAGAGCACATGAAACAGAAACTTTATCCGGACGGGGTGTGACATGTTCAGCTTCAAACCCGACCGCAGCCAGTATCCCGCCGCAGGCGAAGACGGAAAGCTCGAGATCGACCTAGAGACGGGCAAGTATCTCAAGCTCTGGCAAGGTCCGAACCACCCCGGCATCACGGGCAACATGTCGGTCGAACTGACCGTCTGCGGCGACGAGGTCGTGAAAGGTACGACCCATGTCGGCTACCTGCACCGCGGCTTCGAGAAGCTGATGGAACGGCGGACCTTCATCCAAGTCTTCCCCATCGTCTGCCGCGTCTGCGTGCCCGAGCCCGACTTCAACGAGTATTGCTACGCTGCGGCGGTCGAGGATCTCGCTGGCATCGAGGTGCCGGAATATGCCGACTGGATGCGGACGCTGATCCTCGAGATGGGCCGCTTCAACAGCTACATGATGTTCCTTGGCGGCATCGGCGGCGCGCTCGGTCTTGGCATCACCGGCCAGTGGATGACCTATCTGCGCGACATCATGCTCGACCGTTTCGAGGAACTGACCGGCGCCCGGATCTATCACATGTTCATCCTGCCGGGCGGCGTTCGCGGGCATCTGCCCGAGGGGTTCGAGGGGCGCATGGAGGAGGTGCTCGACACCGCCGAGCGTTACCTGGCCGATATCGACAGGGTCATGTTCTCCAACTCTGTCTTCAAGACCCGGACGCAAGGCGTGGGCTATATCGACCCTGCGCTCTTCGAACCTTATGGCGTCACCGGTCCCAATGCCCGCGCCGGCGGCGTGGCCAAGGACCTGCGCAAGGACAGCCCGTATCTCGTCTACGATCAGCTCGATTTCGACGTGGTAACGCATACTGACAGCGACATCTGGGCCCGTTCCAACGTGCGCCGGCAGGATGTGCAGGTCTCCATCGACCTGATCCGTCAGATCCTGCGCAAGATGCCGAAAACGGGCCCTGCCATGGCGAAGATCCCCAATGTCCTGCATTGGAAGATCCCGCGCGGCGAGACCTACATCAGGGGCGAATGCTCGCGCGGCGAGTACGGCTACTACCTCGTGTCGGACGGATCGGGCTACCCGCGCCGTATCAACGTGCGAGGGCCGAGCTACACCCACGCGATGGCGCTTCTGGAACATATGATTCCGGGAACGAACATCTCCGACGTCGCAGCGCTGATGGTGTCGCTGCACACCTATCCCCCCGAGATCGAGAGGTAAGCCATGGGCCTGCGCGAAGTCCTCACCCCGTTCACCGTCTGGAAACGCGTCTTCGACGAACCAGTCACGATCAAGGACCCTATCGGCCGTCCGGGCGCAGACCGCTATCGCGGTTTTCACCAGAACGACATGGACAAATGCATCGGCTGCGGCACCTGCGAGACGATCTGCCAGAATGCGGCAATCGACATGGTGCCGATTGAAGGAGTCGAGCCAGAAAAGGGCGATTCCGGTTTGCGCCCGCAGATCGACTATGGCCGCTGCTGCTGGTGCGCGCTCTGCGTCGATGTCTGCATGACCGGCTCGCTCACCATGTCGAACGAGTACACATGGGTGGATACCGACCCCGACAAGTTCCGCTTCATCCCCGGCATCGACGGCGACTGGAAGGACGACGTCGCGGGTTATGAACGCGAGGGCCAGCGGGTGCTCTCGGGTGTCGAGCGGATTCATATGGAGGAGATGGAGCCGGAGGCGCGGATCTGCAATTTCGACGAGATCGTCGCCGGGTACACGCGGGAAGAAGCGGTGCTCGAGGCAGACCGTTGCGTCGAGTGCGGTCTTTGCGTCGCGACCTGCCCGGCGCATATGTCCATCCCCGATTACATCGCCGCCGTGCGTGACCAGGATTACGACCGCGGGTTGCAGCTTCTCTACGAGACCAACCCGTTCTCCGAGGTCTGCGGTCGTGTCTGCACTCACAAATGCGAGTCCTCCTGTGCCGCGCTGCACGAGGGCGACCCGATCGCCATTCGTTGGCTCAAGCGCCACATCATCGACGAGGTGCCCTTTGATCGCCGCATCGAGCTGATCGGCCAGCCAGTCGAGCCCAACGGTCGCAAGGTGGCGATCATCGGCGCAGGTCCGGCCGGCCTGACGGCTGCCTTTGATCTGGCACGCGCCGGAACCAGCGTCGTGGTCTACGAGGCGCTGGAACATGCCGGCGGGATGATGCGCTATGGCATCCCCGAGTACCGGCTGCCCTACGACGCGCTCGACCGCGATATCGGCGTGATCCAGGCGATGGGCGTGGAGATAAAAACCAGCTGCCGCGTTGGCCGCGACGTCATGATGGAGGATCTCCAGCGCGAAAACGACGCCGTGGTCCTTGCAATCGGGCTGCACATGGGCCGCTCGACCCGCGTTCCCGGCACCGATGGCCCGGGGGTCGAGAAGGCGGTAGACCTGTTGCGCCGTATAACCGATGGCGAAGAGGTGCCGGTTCCGGAGCAACTGGTGGTGATCGGTGGCGGCAACGTCGCGATGGATATCGCCCGTTCCATGGCCCGGCTGCAGAAGGCCAAATACGGCGAGGTCGGGATCACCCTCACGGCACTCGAGGATATCGATCATTTCCTTGCCGATCCCGAGGAGGTCGTCGAGAGCCGGGAGGAAGGTGTCGAGATCTTCGATGCCCGCGGACCGCAAGAAGTGATGCGCGACGCGTCTGGCGCGGTGACGGGCCTGCGGACCTGGCGCGTCAAGTCGATCTTCGACGCCGAAGGCCGGTTTGCGCCCGCCTATGACGAGAGCGACGAGCGTGTTCATGCCGGCACCATGGTGATCGAGGCCATCGGCCAGGCGGCCGACACATCGCTGCTCGGCGAGGCCCTGACCGAGGCGCTGGAATGGAACCGTGGCCGCATCCGCATCGACGATGCTTTCCGGACATCGGAACCCTGGCTCTTCGCGGCCGGCGATGCGGTGAAAGGACCCGATGTGATCACTGCGGTGGCTGACGGCCATCGCGTTGCCCGCACGGTGATGGAAGAATTCTCAGCAAGGCAGGTGATGCAATGACCGAGGCGAGCAAGGAGCGACTGTCAGGAAAGGCAACGGTACGGGAGATTTTCGACGTTGCCACGGAGTTCGAAAGGGTCGCGCACCGTTTCTACTCCGAGCTGATTCCGAACGTGTCCAAGAACATTCGCTGGCTGGTGGAGGAACTGGCCGAGGAAGAACTGGAGCATGTGGAGCTGTTTTCCAACCTGGGGAAAAATCCCGAAGTCGAGTCGGTGATGGCAGCGGAAATTGCCCGCCCGGTGGCGGACAGCAAGTTTTCCGATTGCGTGCATACACCGGATCTCGGCGCCAACCCGGATGATCAGGCTGTGCTGCAATACGCGCTGATGCGGGAAAGCGCGGCCATGGATCAATATACCGAACTTGCCGAAAGCGCCCCGGAAGGTCCGCTGAAGGAAGCCTTTGTCTTCCTTGCCAACGAAGAAACCAAGCACAAGGCGGAACTGGAGAAGATCTACTACGAGATTGTCCATTCGGGCGGCGTTTGAATCGGCTGAACCGCACCTCCGCTTTGGCGGACGGTAAGGTTGCGATGGAGCGAGCGCGCGCCGTTTTCTGAAACGGCAGACCTGCGACAACTTTGAAGTTTCCGCAAGGTTCACGGCGGCGGCCCTTTTCGGTTGCCGCCGGTTTGCGTTGTCGTGTCGTCTTGCAACTTGCTACAAGGTCAAACCGATCCGGATCCTGCGTGGACACTGGCAGAGGTTGGCGAACGCGGACGCAACCGGAAGGCCGGCGCCACTGTTATTCCACGAGGCGACCGTAATCCGCCGGCTGGCGGTGCATTGCGAAGTCGAAGACATTCCTGCGGATCTCGCCACAGCGGTCGAGGTTGACCCGCGCCGTGATGACCTCGTCATCCGTGCCGGCAGCCCGTGCGAGGACCTCGCCCGTCGGCGCAACGATGACGCTGCCACCAATCAGATCGCAACCTTCCTCGCGCCCGGCCTTGGCCGTTGCAATCGCCCAGAGCCCGTTCTGATAGCACCCCGCCTGGATCGACAACTCGTTGTGGAAATATTGCAGGTGATCATGCTCTGGCGCGGGCGGGTAGTGCAGGGGCGTGTTGTAGCCCAGCACGACCAGTTCGGCGCCACCAAGCCCCAGCATCCGCCAGGTTTCCGGCCAGCGACGGTCATTGCAGATGCACATGCCCAGCTTGCCGCCCATGGCGTCGAAAACCGGGAAACCCAGATCGCCCTTTTCGAAATAACGTTTTTCGAGGTGCTGGAAGGGGCGCCAGTCTTCGTGCTCCCAATGCCCCGGCAGGTGGATCTTGTGATACTTGCCGACAATCTTGCCCGTCGCATCGACGAGGATCGCGGTGTTGAACCGCCGTCCCTCCGGGGTGAGTTCCGCGTAGCCGAGATGGAAGCCGATCCCCAGCTTCGCCGCGAGATCGAACAGCGGTTGCGTGCTCGCGGAGGGCATCTCCGTCTCGAACCAGGTGGCAATCTCTGCCTCGTCCTCGATATACCAACGCGGAAAAAACGTGGTCAGCGCCAGTTCGGGGAAGACCACCAGTTCGGCGCCGCGGGCATTGGCCTCGCGCATCATTTCCATCATCCGGGCGACCGCCGAGCTGCGCGGCTCGTCGCGGGCGATGGGGCCCAACTGGGCCGCGGCAGCGATGAAAGACCGGCTCATGCGGCACTTCCTTCCATGATCTCTCGGTACAGCACGGGGTCTGTCGCGCCCTCGGTGCCGAAGACCAGGACGCGGGTGTCCGGGCCGAGCCCGAACGCCTCGGCGGCTTCGGGTACCTTGAGCGCGTTGGCGAGGCCCGCGAGCCCGGCAACGGCGCTTTCACCGGCGACAATGGCCGGGTCGCCGTCCAAGGGAGCAGCCAGCATGCGCATCTCGCGGATGGCCGATGAATCGGGCAGCGCCATGACAGCATCCGAATGCGTCTTCAGGATCTCCCAGGCGAGCGACGAGACCTCGCCGCAGGCGAGACCGGCCATCATCGTGTCGAGATCGCCCTCGATGGCCGTCGGAGCGCCGGTCCGGATGCTCTCCAGCCAGCAGGCCGAGAGGTCCGGATCGGCCAGAACGACTGTCGGGCGCTCCGCGCCCCAGCGGCGTTTCGCCTGCGCCGCGACCGCCGCGGCCATGCCGCCGACGCCGGTTTGCAAAAATATATGGGTGGGCGGTTGCTCCAGCGCATCGAAAGCTTCTGCGGCCATCAGTTCATAGCCTTGCATCACGTCCTTGGGGACTTCCATGTAGCCCGGGTAGGAGGTGTCGGAGACAACGAACCAGCCCTCGCGGGTGGCGGTTTCCTGAGCTTCGCGCACGCTGTCGTCGTAATTTCCGGCGGTGCGGCGAACCTCGGCGCCATAGGCCTCGATCGCGGTCTTGCGGCCTTCGGAAACCGTGGCGTGGATGAAGATCACGCATTTGCAGCCGAAACTCTGCGCGCCCCAGGCGACGGAACGCCCGTGATTGCCGTCTGTTGCGCAGCAGACGGTGATGTCCTTGGTGATCTCTTCATGCGCGCCGCTGACGATCTCGGCCATCGGCACCGGGTGCCCGAGCGTGGTCTCGACCTGTTTCTGCAACAGGCGGATGACGGCATAGGCACCGCCGAGCGCCTTGAAGCTGCCGAGCCCGAAACGCCCGCCTTCGTCCTTGAAATGAAGCGCAGCGATACCGAGCGCGGCGGCGCGGGCGGGCAGGGCGCGGAGCGGCGTCTCGGCATAGCCGGGCCAGGAGGAAATGGTCTCGCGCGCGGTGGCAAACGCACCGTCGCTCAGGATCTCGTCCTGGCGCGCGGTCCAGGGCGCGGCGCGGTCCGCGGCGGCGTTGATCGTGAGGGTGAAATCGTCCGCCGAACCCTCGGCGCGGGTGAGTTCTCGGGTCATGTGATGTCCATGGAAATGCCCGGGCGACAGGGCGCCGCCCGGGGACGCCGCGCTCAGTAGGCGGCCTTTTCTTCCTCGATGCTGGCCAGCAGGGCGTCAAGCATCTCGATCCCTTCGGCGCCATATTGCTCCTCGATCAGGGTACGCACGGCGGGCTGGGCGGCTGCGGCGAACTTGGCCTGTTCTGCGGGCGGAACAACGTTCACTTCCATCTTTTCGGCCAGCAGTGGCAGGCCCTTCTCGGAGGCCTCGATCACCCGGCTCATGGCACGACCTGATTCCGTAGCGACCTCGGCGGCCCAGTTGACCAGCGTCTTGTGCTCGTCGGAGAGCCCTTCGTAGAAGTCCGGGTTCATGGTCCAGATATAGGGCGTGATGACGTGGTTGGTAATCGAGAGGTATTTCTGCACCTCGTCGAACTTGGCGAAGGCGATGATCGGCACCGGGTTCATCTGGCCATCCGCCACGCCGGTTTGCAGCGCGGTATAGACCTCGGCCCAGGGCAGCGGCGTCGGCTGGCCGCCGAGCGAGGAGATGATCGCCTCATGCGTTGGCAGGGTCATGGTGCGGATGCGCATGCCCTCCATGTCTTCGACGCTGGCGATGGGCTTTTTCGAGTTGGTGAAGGCAAAGAAGCCGCCGGAGTCGATCAGGCCCAGCACCTTGAGGCCGGTCTTGGCTTCCAGGTCACCCACGAATTTCTCGCCGAAGGAACTTTCCTTGGTCATCACCTGGGAGGCGACGCCGATATTCGGGAAGGCAAAGGGAATGTCGAACACGCCGACCAGCGGGTAATGTTGCGCCATGCCGCCGGAAGAGGAGATGGTGCTCTCGACGAGGCCGGAACGGACCTGGTCGATCACCTCGTTATCCTTGCCGAGCTGGCCATTGGGGAAGAGCTGCACCTCAATGGCGCCGTTGGAATTGCTCTCGACCAGCGACTTGAACACCGCGGCCATGGTGCCGGAATGGCTCTGGAACGGGTCCTCGGGGTTAAGATGCGCGAGCCGGATGGTGACATCGGCGGCGAAGGCCGACGTTGCCATCAGCGCCGATGCAAGCCCGATCGCGGCAACTTTCATGAAGGTCATTCTCGTTTCCTTTCCTGTTGGGGAGTTGACTGGGCCGCTCACAACCCGAGCAGCCGGGGGATAAAGAGGGTCAGGTCCGACCAGAAGGCGATGACGATCAGGATCGCGACCTCGGCCAGGATGAAAGGCCAGAGTTCCCTGGTGATCGCCTCGACCTTTTCGCCGGTGACGGAGGCCAGCACGAAGAGGCAGGCGCCCACCGGTGGTGTCATCAGCGAAATGTTGAGCGCGAGGATGATCATGATGCCGGCATGAACCGGGTCCATGCCGATCTTGACCGTCAGCGGCGCGAGCACGGGGGCGAGGATGATCAGCGTGGCGTTGATATCCATCACCAGCCCGATCACAAGCAGCAGGATCAGGATCAGCCCTATGATCACATTGGGGTTGTCGGACAGCGACAGGATCGTTTCGGCAACCGCCTGCGGTATGCGGTTGAAGGTCATCCACCAGCCGAGGATGGAGGCGGAAGCGATGATCAGGAAGATCACCCCGGTGATCCGGGTCGTGCGCACGGCGATCTGGTAGAGATCGGACCAGCTCAGCGCGCGGTAGATCACCCCGCCGACAAAGAGCGCGTAAGCCACGGCGATCGCGGCGGCCTCGGTCGGGGTAGCGAAACCGCCCAGGATAGAGCCGAGGATGAAGACGGGCAGGAGCGCGGCGAGGAACCCTTCGCGCAGGGCGAGCAATACACCCTTGAAACTCGGCCGCCCTTCGCCCTTGGGCAGGCCCTTGGCCTTGGCAGTGAGCGCGATCACGCCCATGCAGATGGCGCAGATCAGCAGGCCCGGCAGGATGCCGGCGGCAAAAAGCCCGGCGATGGAGACGCCCATGATCGAGCCATAGATGATGGCGAGCGTCGAGGGCGGGATGGTCGGACCGATGATGGAGCCCGCGGCTGTGACGGCGCAGGCATAGGGGCGGGAATAACCGGCCTTCTGCATCGCCGGCACCAGCGTATTGCCAAAGGCCGCGCTGTCGGCGGTGGCCGAGCCGGTCAGGCCCGCGAACATGACCGAGGCGACCATGTTCGAATGCGCCATGCCACCCCGCATCCAGCCCACCAACGCGTCGGCGAGCTTCACGAGGCCTTGGGTGATGCCGGAGCGGTTCATGATCTCGCCGGCGAGGATGAAGAAGGGCATGGCGAGGAAGGGAAACAGGTCCAGCCCGGCAAACAGCCGGTCCGGCGCCATGGTCATGAAGCGCGGCCCCATGTCGAAAATGCCGATCATCCCTGCCACGCCGATGGCAAAACCCACCGGCATGCCGAAGGCGAGGAAGCCGAAGAAAGCGAGCGGAACCAGCCAGAGACCCATCATTCCATTCCTCCGGCCAGGGTTTCGCCCGTGGATGTGGGCGGGGTGTCGTCAAACATGTCGTGGATGAAGACCAACGCCAGCTGAACACAGGCCAGCGCGGCCGCCAGTGGCACACCGATGAAGGGGTAGCCCTTGGGGATGGCGTAGATCATCGTCAGTCGCGAGAAGCCCCTCTCGACAAAGGCCAGCCCGTACCAGAAGAGCAGGAAGAAGAAGACGAAAGCGATAACGTCGAAAGTGATCGCGAGGATGCGGCGTGCGCGGGCGGGCATGCGGGAGAAGACGAACTCCACGCCGATATGCTCGCGATAGGCAATGCCGGAGGAGACCGCCAGCAGCGCCATCCAGATCATCAGGTAGCGCGCGAGTTCCTCGGTAAAGGTCAGCGGCAGCGGGATGACATAGCGGACCAGAACGCCGAGCCAGACATCGAGCACCAGCAACACCAGCAACACTACACAGGTGATTTCGACCACCTTGTTCAGTCGCAGGCTCCAAAAACGTGCCTGTGCTGCAATATCTGCCATATGCGACGCCCCCGGGTCCTGTCAGCCGCATCAGGGTGTCAGCACATAATGCGACGGCAAGAATCGCGGGGGCGCATCGTGGGCAAAAGCAGAGGTTCGCTGCAAATTTGAGCAGGTATTAAGGTCGCGGGGCGGATTTCGTGCGGAGCAGATTCTAAACGCTAAATCAAATGGTTAAGTGCTTCGTGTTCACGTGTTGAAACCGGCCGCGCGAACGGCCGGTTCGGGGGGGCTTGCCCCGGGTCGGAGACGATCGTCAGCCCAGTTCGAGCGTGGCGATCGTGTGAATATCTCCACCGGCTTCTGGCGGTGCGCCGCGATACATCCGGGCGGTGGAGAAGGAGCAGGTCATCCCCGCGTCACGGCAATGCGCCGCAAATGCGGGCATCTCGCGCGGGACATCGATGACGAAAGTTTCGCCGGGTGCCCTAGCGGCGATCCCGTGCAGGAGGGACGTCGCGCTCGCCAGCCTGTCCGCGACGAGCGGGCCGATCTTCACGCCCTGCCGGCAACGCCGCCAGGTGGCGAGTCCGGCAATCCCGTTGCCGGTGTCGAGCACCAGGCTCTCACGGTACTCGGTCGGTCGGAGCCAGGCGGACAGAAAGCGGTCCATGCTGTAGCCATTGGCGGCCGCGCAGCGCGCGATCATTCCGGGCATGTCCGCGGCGGTTGCGGGGCGCAGCGCGCCGTTCTGCCGGGCGATGAGCGGCCCTTCGAAACGCGCGGTCTCGGAGGACGCGACGAAGCCCGAACGCCGGTAGTTTTCTTGCTGATCGGGCACACCATCCAGCCCGACCGTCCGGCCACCGGCATGCTCCAGGGCGTGTTTCCATAGCGCGAGGCCGATGCCGCGACCGCGGAAATCCGGGTGGCAGATATAGAGGCCAAGAAAGGCGAAGCTGTCGGAGTGGTTGACCACCGAGATCGCCGCCGCCAATCGGCCGTCCACTTCCGCGACGAAGAACCCCTCCGGGTCGGCGGCAAGGAAGGCTTCGGGATCGTCCCGCCCCGGGTTCCAGCCTTCCGTGGCCGCCCATTCAAGGACGGTTTCGAGTTCCGACAAGGACAGGTTCCGCAAGATCATGGGAGTCTGAATGCCTCCTTGAGCGAGGCAGGTGCGTCCGTCGGCTCGGTAAGGTCGAGCAGCGAGAGCAGGTCCACCAGGTGACTCGTCATCAACTCCTTGGCGCGGTCGGCCTCATGCGCTTCCAGCGCCTTGAGCAAGGCATGATGCGCATGGCTTTCGCAGGTGGCCTGCCGGCGCCGCCAATAAAGCGCGATGATGAGCGAGGAGCGTGCCACGAGTTGGCGGACGAAGGCCGCGATGGTCGCCTGGTTGGCGATACGCGCGATCTCGATATGGAAATCGCCCGACAGGCGCAGCGCGCGGCCGGTTTCACCGGCATCGAACGCCCGATGCTCCTCGTCGATATGACGCTTCAGAAGCGCAATGTCCTCCGGCGTCGCGCGGGTCGCGGCGGAATGCGCGGTGCGTGTTTCGAGCAGGGCGCGGGCCTCGAAAACCTCGCGAGCCTCGCGGATGCTCGGGCGCGCGACGAAAGCGCCGCGATTTGGTTCGATCACCACGAGCTGCGCGTGGGACAGCGTCTGCAGGGCGCTGCGCACGATCGTGCGGCTGACCCCGAAAATCTCGCCGACCTCGTCCTCGTTGAGTTTCATGCCCGGCGACAGCCGGTGTTCGTGGATCGCCGTGGCGAGGCCTTCGGCAACATTCCGGCCACGTTGATTGCTGGTTATGCCGATGCCGGTCACGAGATACTCCCTTCGTCTCCGTTCTTGTTAGGGCGCCGATTCAGTTGAGTGCAAGATTCGCGATATGTGTGCGCAATCTATTCCCGGATTGTATACGATTTTCGCCTCAAAATTACACTTAGTGCCCGAAACCCCGCGCGGAACCCGGGCAGTTCCCGTTTGGCGCCGGCTCAGGGCCGAAACGCCTTTCCGCTTTTCGCGCGTGCCGGCGAAAGATCGGTTGACTGATAGCGGGAACAAACATGACCACCGGACAGGATCTCGAACTAGTTTCCCTGACCAAGCGTTACGGCGAAGCATTGGCGGTTGACAGCGTTGACCATCATTTCCGGAAGGGGCAGTACGCGTGTCTTCTCGGGCCCTCGGGGTGTGGGAAGTCGACGACGCTGCGGATGATCGCGGGGCACGAGGATCCGAGCGAGGGCTCGATCGTGTTGGGCGGGGCGGATGTCTCGTGGTTGCCGCCTGCCAGGCGGGGCACGGCGATGATGTTCCAGAGCTACGCGCTGTTTCCGCATCTGAGCGTGTCCGACAACGTGTCCTTCAGCCTGAAGATGAAGGGGGTGGACGCCCCGGAGCGGCGCAAGAAGGCCGGCGAGATGCTGGAGCTTGTGCACATGGACCAATATGCCGACCGGCTGCCGGACCAGCTCTCAGGCGGCCAGCAGCAGCGGGTGGCGCTCGCCCGCGCGCTGATCACCAATCCGCAGGTGCTGCTGCTGGACGAACCGCTCTCGGCGCTCGACCCGTTCCTGCGCATCCGCATGCGGACCGAGCTGAAGCGGCTGCAGCAGGAGCTGGGCATCACCTTCATCCACGTCACCCACAGTCAGGACGAGGCGCTCGCGCTGGCCGACGAGATCGTGGTGATGAACAACGCCGTGATCGAGCAGGCGGGCCCCGCGCGCGAGGTTTTCAACGCGCCGAAGACGGAATTCGTCGCCCGCTTCCTGGGTGGCCATAACGTGATCGCGCTGCCGCATGGCCATTTCGCGATCCGCAGCGACAAGGTTGCGCTGACCTCGACGGCCGAAGGGCGGCTGGGCGGGCAGGTGATCGGGATCGAGTACCAGGGCGCCTATGTGCTGCTGACGATCCGGGCGGCGGGCGATCAGGAGATCGCCGCCATCGTTCCCGAGGAGAAATATTTCGAGAATCCGATGCAGCAGGGCGTGGATGTGGGCCTGTCGTGGGACGACAGCGCATTGCACCCGGTCTCGGTCTGAAGTCGGGCACGCAAGCCAAACCGCAACAGGAGACGGACCATGAAAGATTTCACTACCCCCAAACTCAGCCGGCGCAGCGTTCTGAAAGGCGCCGCCGCCACCGTGACGGCCGCGGGCGCCTCGACGCTCGGCGCGCCAATGATCTGGGCGCAGAACATCAAGGACGTGACGCTGCGCCAGTTCGGCACCGGCGTGTCAAACCTCAATGAGGTGGCGCAGAAGGTGAAGGAAGATCTCG
Organism: Aliiruegeria lutimaris; assembly: GCF_900099935.1. GTDB lineage: Bacteria > Pseudomonadota > Alphaproteobacteria > Rhodobacterales > Rhodobacteraceae > Tropicimonas > Tropicimonas lutimaris. The sequence continues at coordinate 21,758 of NZ_FNEK01000008.1, forward strand.
GCTTCACGCTGGAGATGACCGCGCTCGATTCCGACGCCGTGACGCAGCGCGCCGCCACCCAGCCCGACAGCTTCGACATTGCCGATATCGAGTACTGGATCTGCAAGAAGGTCTGGCCGACGGGCAACCTGCAGGCAATGGATGTCTCCAAGATCAAGAATTACGACAAGATCGTCGGCATCTTCCGCGATGGCAAGCTGACGCCCGAGAGCACCATCGCCCAGGGCACCGCGCCGCATAGCGTTGGCTTCACCACCGGGCCCGACGGCACCGAGTTCGTGGCCGAGGAATCCGGCTGGATGACGCTGATCCCGACCATCTACAACGCCGACACGCTGGGCATTCGCCCTGACCTGATCGGCCGCGAGATCTCGACCTGGGCCGAACTGTTGAACCCCGAGTTCAAGGGCAAGGCCTCGATCCTCGACATCTCCTCGATCGGCATCATGGACGCGGCGATGGTCTGCGAGGCAATGGGCGAGATCGCCTATGGCGACAAGGGCAACATGACCAAGGAGGAGATCGACAAGACGATGGCGATCTTCATCGAGGCCAAGAAGGCCGGCCAGTTCCGCGCCTTCTGGAAGACCTTCGACGAGTCGGTGAACCTGATGGCTTCCGGCGAGGTGGTGATCCAGTCCATGTGGTCGCCCGCCATCACCGCGGTGCGCAGCCAGGGCATTCCCTGCGTCTACCAGCCGCTGAAGGAAGGGTATCGTAGCTGGGGCGGCGGTATCGGCCTCTCGAAGTCGCTTTCCGGGCTCGAGCTGGACGCGGCCTATGAATACATCAACTGGTATCTCGACGGCTGGGTCGGCGGTTTCCTGATGCGCCAGGGCTATTACTCGGCCGTTCCGGAGACCTCCAAGAACTTCATGACCGAAGACGAGTGGGGTTTCTGGTTCGAAGGCAAGCCTGCCCAGAGCGACATCTCCAACCCCTTCGGCAAGGTCATGGAGAAGGCCGGCGCGGTGCGCGATGGCGGCTCCTTCTACGACCGCATGGGCGCGGTGGCCTGCTGGAACGCGGTGATGGACGAGAACCAGTACATGGTTCGCAAGTGGAACGAGTTCGTCGCGGCCTGACTCGGCCAAGCAAGACAACCGGGGCAGCGGGTGCTCTTCCCTTCCGCGCCGCCCCGCCTCGCCCCCTTCCCTCTCTCCGGGAAGGGGGTTCCCCCGCCCAAGCCGGAGCTGCAATGCGCAACTTGCTGAAAAACCCCCATCTGACGGGATGGCTGCTGGCCTCGCCGCTCGCGCTGGTGCTGCTGGCCTTCCTCGTGCTCCCGATCGCGATGATCGTGGTGGTGAGCTTCTGGGGGGCGACCGAGTTCTCCATCTACCCGGCCTTTCTGTTCGACAATTACGAGTTCCTCTTCGGCTCGCCGGTGACCTATTCGGTCTTCTTCAACACCTTCAAATACGCCGCGATCACCTGGGCCTTCACCCTGGTCATCGGCTTCACGGTGGCCTATTTCCTGGCGTTCCACGTCCGCACGCTCACATGGCAGGTCGCGCTCTTCCTGCTGTGCACCATTCCCTTCTGGACGTCGAACATCATCCGAATGATCAGCTGGATCCCGTTCCTGGGTCGCAACGGGCTGGCCAATTCGACGCTGATCTCCTGGGGGGTGATCGACGAGCCGCTGGAATGGCTGCTCTTCTCCGACTTCTCGGTGATCCTGGCCTTCGTGCATCTCTACACACTGTTCATGGTGGTGCCGATCTTCAACACGATGATGCGGATCGACCGCTCGCTGATCGAGGCGGCCTATGACAACGGCGCCTCCGGTTTCCAGACCCTGACCAACGTGATCATTCCGCTCACAAAGCCCGGCATCATGATCGGCTCGATCTTCGTCGTCACCCTGGTGATGGGTGATTTCATCACCGTGCGCTTCATGTCCGGCAGCCAGTCGGCCAATGTCGGCCGGCTGATCTCCAACGACATCGCGCTGCTGCAATACCCCTCCGCCGCCGCCACCGCGGTGGTGCTGCTGGCCACGGTGCTGTTGATCATCGCCGTGCTGCTGCGCTTCGTCGACATTCGCAAGGAGCTCTGAGATGTCCGGCAAACGCCCCCGCAGCTTCTACATCCTCGCCGGGTTCTTCACGCTCTTCCTGCTCTTCCTCTACGGGCCGACCATGACCATCGGCATCCTCTCCTTCCAGGGGCCGGAGGGTGGGTTGACCTTCCCGATGCGCGGCGTTTCCACCTACTGGTTCGCCGATCTCTTCCGCCAGCAGGCGGTGGGCGATATCTGGGGCAGCTTCTCGCGCTCGCTGGTGCTGGGGCTGATGGTCATGGTCACCTCCGTCGTCGTCTCGATCATGGGCGGGCTGGCCTTCCGCAAGCGCTTCGCCGGCTCCAGCGTGATTTTCTATCTCGTCATCACCTCGCTGGTGATCCCCTCGATCCTGATCTCGCTCGGCGTCGGCCTGATCTTCTCGCAATCGGGGCTGACTGTGCACTGGTCCACTTCCGGTTACGGCTCCCAGCTGACATGGACGCTGCCCTTCGGCCTGCTGATCATGTTCGCCGTCTTCAACCGCTTCGATCCCAGCTACGAGGAAGCCGCCCGCGATCAGGGCGCCAATGGGTGGCAGACCATCCGCCACGTCGTCCTGCCCATTATCGCCCCCTCCCTCATCGGCGTCGCCCTTTTCGGCTTCACCCTATCCTACGACGAGTTCGCCCGAACGCTGCTCACCTCCGGCAGCTACAACACCCTGCCGCTCGAGATCTACGGCATGACCACGAACGTCACCACGCCCGTCATCTTCGCCCTCGGAACCCTCACCACTGCCTTTTCCTTCGCAATCATCGCCATTTTTCTCGCCCTCGCATGGATCCAGGCAAAAAGACGCAAAAAGCAAGGATCAGACGCAGGCAAAGGGTTGGTCTGAGGCATGCGTGTCCTGATCATCAATCCCAACAGCACGGATTCCATGACGCAGTCCATGGTAGAAGCCGCGCGGGTTGCCGAACCGGATATCGATGTTCTCGGCTGGACATCCCATGATGGCCCGCCGGCGATCCAGGGGCCGGAAGATGGCGCGGCGGCCGTTCCGCCGCTTCTCGATCTGGTCGGGCGCGTCGGTGCTGAAATAGACTGTGTCATTATCGGATGTTTCGACGACACCGGTCTGGACGACGCGCGCCGAATTGCGCCCTGTCCTGTGATCGGCATCGGTCAGGCGGCTTTTCACATGTCGGCTCTCCGGGGCATGCGTTTCTCGGTCGTGACCACGCTTTCGGTGTCCGTTCCCGTGATCGAGGAAAATATCGAGCGCTACGGGATGGGTGGGTTCCTCGGCAGGGTTCATGCAAGCGAACTGCCCGTGCTCGAGACCGAGGATCAATCCGGCTCGGCGACGGGACGGATCGTCCAAACATCGCGGGACGCGATCGCCGAGGGCAATTGCGACTGCATCATCCTTGGATGTGGGGGGATGTCCCACCTCGCGCCCGGCATTCAGCGGGAGTTGGCGCAGCCGGTTATCGACGGAGTAACGGCGGCCGCCAGGCTGGCACGGGCGATCTCGCGCGACTGAGTTTCGACATTGCGGCCAGATTCTATTCCATTCCCCGTTCTCACGGGGGCTGTTCCGGCCAGCTAGGCCTCGCGGGAGTGTCGCGGCCAAAGGGTTTCGTTGCGTTCGCGGAATTTTCCCCGATATTACAATTATTACAGCAAACACCCCTCCTCACGAAATATACCGTTCATACGACAAAGCTGTTATACAGCATGTGCACTGGGAGGAAGAGGTGCACGGGGGGAAACACGACGATCCGAACGCTCTGGACATGTGTCTTGACGTGGCGGTAGCCTGATCTCTCCATCCAATGAAAATCACTCCTGGGAGGAGCCTGGGAGGGTCTGAAACCCAATCTGGAGGAAAGATTATGAAATCCATTTCCAAGTCGCTGCTCGGCGCAACCGCTCTCGGCCTGTTCGGTATGGTCGGTGCGGCGCAGGCCGCTGATTTCGGCGCCTGCCTGATTACCAAGACCGACACCAACCCGTTCTTCGTCAAGATGAAGGAAGGTGCCACCGCCAAGGCCGAGGAGCTTGGAATTACCCTGAAATCCTATGCCGGCAAGATCGACGGCGACCATGAAGCGCAAGTCACGGCCATCGAGACCTGCATCGCCGATGGCGCCAAGGGCATCCTGATCACCCCCGCCGATACGTCTTCCATCGTCTCGTCGGTACAGAAGGCCCGCGATGCTGGCCTCCTGGTGATTGCGCTCGACACCCCGCTCGAGCCGATCGACGCCGCCGACGCTACCTTCGCCACCGACAACTTCATTGCCGGCGAGCTGATCGGCAAATGGGCGGCTGCCTCGCTGGGCGATGAAGCGGCAAATGCCAAGATCGCTATGCTTGACCTCGCCGTCAGCCAGCCCACCGTCGGCGTGCTGCGCGACCAGGGCTTCATGCAGGGCTTCGGCATCGACCTCAAGGACCCGAAGAAATGGGGCGACGAGGACGATCCGCGGATTGTCGGCCATGACGTGACCGCCGGTAACGAGGAAGGCGGCCGCAAGGCGATGGAGAACCTGCTCGCCAAGGATCCGTTCATCAATGTCGTCTACACGATCAACGAGCCCGCCGCCGCTGGTGCCTACGAGGCGCTGAAGGCGCTTGGGCGTGAAAAAGAAGTGCTGATCGTTTCCGTCGACGGCGGCTGCCCCGGCGTGGCAAACGTGGCCGATGGCGTGATCGGCGCCACCTCGCAGCAATACCCGCTGCTGATGGCCTCCAAGGGCATCGAGGCGATCAAGGCCTGGGCCGACACCGGCGCCAAGCCGGAAGTGACCCCGGGCAAGGATTTCTTCGATACCGGTGTGAAACTGATCACCGATCAGCCGGTTGATGGCGTCGAGTCCATCGACTCCAAGGCTGGCGCGGAGCTCTGCTGGGGCTAACTCCCGGCCCGCAGGGATGATCAACCCGGCGAAGGGTGGCGCAATGCGCGCCACCCTTCGTCACACGACAGAACCGAATTGCGAAGCCGGGCACGGTTGTCCGCTCGCGTGAATTCAGGGAGGTTCGGATGTCCGACACTGGCACCGCAAACCAAAATTCATCGAATCAGAGCTATGAAGACGTCCTCAAGGACGCAGCGACGACCGTCGCGGAGTTCGAGGAAGACGAGTCCTTTTCCAGAAAGCTCCAGAACTGGTTGCACTCGACGCCCTCTGCCGTGCCGATGTTCGTGCTGCTGGCGGCAATCCTTGTCTTTGGCCTGATCCTGGGCAGCAAGTTCTTTTCGCCCTTCGCGATGACGCTGATCCTGCAACAGGTCATGATTGTCGGCATCACAGCTTCCGCCCAGACATTGGTCATCCTGACCGCGGGGATCGACCTCTCGGTCGGAGCGATCATGGTCTTCTCCTCCGTCATCATGGGGCAGTTCACCTTCCGCTACGGTATCCCGGCAGAGATCTCCGTCGCCATCGGGCTTGGGGCCGGCGCCCTCATGGGGTTCATCAACGGTGTGTTGGTGGCGTACGTCAAGCTGCCGCCTTTCATCGTCACGCTCGGCACCTGGCAGATCTTCCTGGCGGCAAACTTTCTGTATTCGGCCAACGAGACCATCCGGGCTCAGGAGATCGAGGAGCAGGCGCCCACGCTACAGCTCTTCGGCGAGAGTTTCCGAATCGGCGGCGCGGTGTTCACCTATGGCGCGGTGGCGATGATCGTTATCGTCGTATTGCTGGCCTATGTGCTGAGCAACACTGCCTGGGGGCGGCATGTCTATGCCGTGGGTGACGACCAGGAGGCTGCCGAGCTTTCCGGCGTCAAGGTCAAGAACACATTGATCCAGGTCTACACGCTCTCGGGCCTGATCTGCGCCTTTGCCGGCTGGGCCCTCATCGGTCGTATCGGATCGGTTTCGCCCACCTCCGGCCAGAACGCCAATATCGAGGCCATCACGGCGGTGGTGATCGGCGGCGTCTCGCTCTTTGGCGGGCGCGGATCGATCCTCGGCGCGCTGGCGGGCGGTCTTATCGTTGGCGTGTTCTCGCTCGGGCTGCGCATGATCGGGACGGATCCGCAATGGACCTACCTGCTGATCGGCGCGCTCATCATCTTCGCGGTTACCGTGGACCAGTGGATCAGAAAGGGAACGGCATGACACAGCAACCCGTCCTCCAAGGCCGTGGCCTGGTGAAGAAATTCGGCAAGGTCACCGCGCTGCAAGGCTGCGATTTCGAACTCTACCCCGGCGAAGTGCTTGCCGTGATCGGCGATAACGGGGCTGGCAAGTCGGTGATGATCAAGACGCTCTCGGGCGCGCTTCAACCCGACCACGGCGAAGTGTTGCTGGACGGCAAACCCGTCCACTTCAACACGCCGCTGGAAGCGCAATATGCCGGGATCGCGACCGTCTACCAGACGCTCGCCATGTCGCCCGCGCTCTCCATTGCCGACAACATGTTCATGGGGCGCGAGCTGCGCAAACCCGGCTGGCGCGGCAAGTACCTGCGCCAGCTCGACAAGCCGGCGATGGAGAAATTCTCCCGCGAGAAGCTGACCGAACTGGGCCTGATGACGATCCAGAACATCAAGCAGGCGGTCGAGACCCTCTCGGGCGGACAGCGCCAGGGCATCGCCGTGGCCCGGGCGGCGGCGTTCGGCTCCAAGGTCATCATCCTCGACGAGCCGACTGCCGCGCTCGGTGTGAAGGAGAGCCGCCGGGTTCTGGAGCTGATCAAGGATGTCCGCGCTCGCGGGATCCCGATCGTGCTGATCTCGCACAACATGCCCCATGTCTTCGAGGTCGCGGACCGTATCCACATCCATCGCCTCGGCCGGCGCCTCTGCGTGGTCAAGCCGGGCGAACACACGATGTCGGACGCCGTTGCGATGATGACCGGCGCGATGGAACCGCCGGGCGAAACGCAGGCTGCCTGAACGGTTCGCACCGCGGTTAGACACTCCTGTCAAACGCACAGGCCCGCTTTTCGCGGGCCTGTTGCCGTTCCTGCGCGGTCTTCCCGCGGTACGCGCGAAATGACGGAAAGGCGCTGGAGCCGCCGTGTCCAGGGCGCGTTCGTCGTCAACAGCGGACCTTGGGCGGCAAGACCGAATGCTGGCCGCAATACGAAGAGCACGTCCGCGTCATCGCTGCGCGTATCGACGTCGAAGCTCCAAGGCCCGTTCGCCTGGCCCTTTGTCGTGCATCATGCGGGCGCCCGTTGATCACCGCGCAACATCGCCGGTCCGCGCCCTGACATGCGGGCGTCGGTCTTGGTCGGATTTCCGCTGTCATAGGGCCAGGGGGCGCGACGATCGGGACCATCGCGTTCGGCTCCATCCAGCTTGGATCAAGGGAGGCGATGGTGTAACCGGAAGCGGAAAGAACATCCCCAGGAAGTCTCATGCCGTTCCCTCCCGAACAGGCTGCTTCTCATGTTGCTGCCCGGCTGCGTCCGCTGCTCGCCTTGCACGCCCCCGACGACGTCAAGGCGCCGGAATCGGGCGGTGCTTTGCTTTGCAAAAGTCGCGCGGGCGTGATCGGCTCGGCACTCAACCCATTGCGGAGGTTTTCGAACGCTCCGATATCTCGGTCCTCTGGGCAAGCTTGGACGACCTCCAGAAACCGCATCGCCGCCTGCAGAGATGACAGGCGGCACAGGCATTCCAAATCGGAGCAAGGAACATGAAGATTGTCTTCCACGGAAGCAACGCGCTGACTTTTCGGGAGGGGCTGGAAGCCCTGCTTGAGAGCGAGCATGAGATAGTCGAATTGCCCAACATGTTGTTATCGGACGAGGAATTCGCGGCCTTCACGAATGCCGATATCATGGTCGGCGTTGCGCTCAATACGGCTTTGCCCTCGCCGCGGAAACTCAAGCTCTACCAGGTGCCGGGCGCTGGCGTTGACGGAATCGACCGCCCCTGTCTGCCGTCCTCCGCCCTTCTGTGCAACTGCTTCGGCCACGAGACCGCAATCGCGGAATACGTGATGTCCGCGCTGCTCTCCTTCCACGTCCCGCTGGCCGACGCCGACCGTCGCCTGAGAACGGGGGACTGGAAGTACTGGGCCGGCCGCCCGAAAGGGATGCGCACGGAGCTGGGCGATCGGAGCATCGGCATCGTCGGTTTCGGCCATATCGGCAAGGCCGTGGCCGCGCGGGCCAAGGCCTTTTCCATGCCGGTCTCGGTCATCAACCGCAGCCCGGTCGAAGAGCACGAGCATGTCGATGTGGCCTATACGCTGGATGAGTTGGCCGCCTTCGTCGGTTCGGTGGACATCATCGTGAACACGCTGCCGCTCACCTCCGAAACCGAGGGGTTGATCGGGGCGGAGGCGTTCGCACGGATGCGGCCCGATGCCATCGTCGTAAATGTCGGGCGCGGAAAGGTGATCGACGAGGCGGCGCTCTTTGCCGCGCTCCGGGAAAAACGTATTGGCGGGGCGGTGATCGACACCTGGTATGTCTATCCCGACGGGGGCAACTCGACGCCCATGCCATCCCAGTTCGCGTTCCACGAGCTCGATAACGTGGTGATGACACCGCATATGTCGGGCTGGACCCATGGAACGATCTCCCGCCGGCAAAAGGTGATCGCGGAGAATATCAACCGCATTGCTTCGGATCAGGCGCCGATCAACGTGGTTTCCTGAAGCCGGGATGCAGGGGTGTTTCAGAATAAGGGAGCCGGTGTGAACCGGCTTTCTGGCCTTCTGGCGTTCAGCCCGCGATCAGCACTTCGTAGAGCAGTTTGACCGACACGACGGCGAGCGCGATCTCGATCAGCATGAAGAAGACCTTCTCCGGCAGGATGCGTGAAATCGAGGCCCCGGTCCAGGCGCCGGCCAGCGCCAGCGGTGCGAGCCAGGCGGCTTGCTGAAAGCTCTCCCAGGTGATCTGCCCGGCGAGGATGAAAGGGGGCACCTTCAACAGGTTGACGATGGAGAAGAAAATCGTCGTCGTTCCCAGATAGACCATCTTGTCCAGCTTCTGCGGCAGGACATAGGCCTGAAAGGGAGGGCCGCCGGCATGGGAGACGTAGCTGGTCAAACCGGCCAGCGCGCCCCAGAACAGGCCACGCGGCACGTCGGCCGGCCTGGGCGGCACCTCGCGCCGGGAGATGCGCTGGCGCATGGCGTTGAAGAGATAGGACAGGCCGATCCCGGCCACGAGCAGTTTCACCATGTCGCCGGGGACATGCGCCACGGCGATATAACCGGTGAGGATGCCGCAAATGGCGCCGGGAAGGAGGATCTGCAGGTTGCGAACCGAAAAAGCGCGTCTGAACAGGTATATGGCATACATGTCGGCCACGATGTAGATCGGCAGAAGCAGCCCGGCAGCATGTGCCGGATCCATGAACAGAGACATGAGCGGAACGGAAAGCAGCGCGATCATCGGAACGCCGCCCTTGGACAGCCCCATCAGAAATGCCGCAAATCCGGCAACGATCCAGTATTCCATATCTGCTCCCTAGACCCATTCCCGAGGGAATGCCACCACCCGGATGCAGCTTTTCTGCGACATTCTGGAGGGCGGTGTCAGCGCAGTTTGAAGTAATAGGGAGCCAAGTTTTCAGTAACTTGCGGAAACAATCTGGCCAAGGGACGTAGCATTACGGGGGCCGCTAATTTAAGACTCAGGTTCGCGCCTTTCCAAGGCAAGCGCGGCGGTTTCTTGTTGGGGCCTGTCAGCACACGGGGCTATGGTGCGCCACGAAACAGTCGGCCGCTCATCCATATAGCTAGTGCCATCCGTAGTTCCAGTAGGAGTACCAGCCGTAGTTCCAACTGAGATCCCAGCCGTAGTCCCAAACGGAATACCAGCCATATGTCCAACCACTGGCATACCAACCATAGTTCCAATAGCCATCCCAGCCATAATCCCAAGCCCGGTACCAGCCGTAACCAATCGACCAGTATGAACCGAAATCCCACGCTGAGTACCAACCATAATTCCAGTAGTCATACCAACCATAGTCCGGCACAGCGTACCAGCCAGTGTTCCAGCCGAAGTACCAGTCGTTATGGGTGCCATAAGCCCATTGAAGGGACCAACCAAAATACCAGTCCTCGTGCCAGCCGTAAGCGGGCGTTCCGTACCAGCCATAGGCCCAATCGGTATGCCAGCCGTAATTCCACGCGATGTGCCAGCCATAATCATAGGCGTAGTGCCAGCCAACATACCAGTCCTGATGCCAGCCATATGTCCATCCATCGGCCCACCACCCATAGGCCCAAGCCTTGTACCAGCCGTATGACCAACTGAAACTCGTTTCGGGGCCATACATCTGCTGTGCGCCATAGATGTCCCAATAGGTCAGGTCCGTTGCTGAGCCGTTAGCAAGGTAATACATGAGCGTATCTGGATTGCTTGAATGATCTAGGCCGATGGCATGTCCGATCTCGTGCGCGATCACTTCGTAGAATGTTGTCGTGCTGCCGTTAAGGGTGTGCCCACTGCCATTCCAGTTCCAGATTTCGGCGCTGTCCATGGCGATCGAGGAATCGACGATTGCTCCCGGGTAGTAGCTCGTCGTAGCCGCACCGAGTGTGTTATACGAGCCGTCGATATAGCTGAAATAGATGTAGATATCGGCGCTGGAGGGATCGGCCACCTGGACAAAGTCGAGTTCAATCACATCATCCCAGGCTTGGAATGCTGCCACGATTTCATCGTAATACGCCATGTCTCCGACATAGGCCCAGGTCACTGTGTAGTCTGTCCACTGATAGCCAGCTAGTACGTAGTTGGACATCTCTGCTCCACTCTTGCAGCTTGCCTATATAAAGCCCATGAACTTCTCAGAAGGTTTTGCGGGCCTTGCCTCAGACGTTTCTTTGTTTTCCCCGCTTATACATGAAATCCGGATCATAACTAAGTCCGCGATTCATGAAGGCCGCTGCGTCGGCGAGATTTCGCATGATGCTTCCCAGCGTGCTCATCGAATTACCCCCCCAAAAAAAACCCCCGAGCAACTGCCGGGGGTCTTATGACTGGCGTCCGCCAAGTCGATCTCTCAAGCGCCTCAAGACGGCGCCGTGGGTCTCGCCAACTTAGAGGAGCCCTTCGCGCTGCGCCTTCTTCCGCGCCAGCTTGCGTGCACGGCGAATCGCCTCGGCTTTCTCGCGTGCCTTCTTCTCGGAAGGCTTCTCGAAGTGCTGCTTGAGCTTCATCTCACGGAAAACGCCTTCCCGTTGCAGCTTTTTCTTCAGAGCGCGGAGCGCCTGGTCGACATTGTTGTCGCGAACACTGACCTGCATGTGGTTGTCACCACCTTTCTTGTAAGAGTTGCAATGATTGCAGGAGCGGCCTCTATAGCAAAGCATTGGTGGTCTGTCTACCTTGTCGGTAACGATTCGTCAGAGCGAGGGGCGTCCATGACCGAAACCGACACGCAGGCCGAGCTGAAATCGAAACTGCTTGATGCTGCACTGCCCCATGTCACCTTTGATGGCTGGAGTCAGGAGACGTTTCGCGCCGCCTGCCGCGACGCCGGGATCGAGCCCTCCGTTGCCAGGGTCCTCTGCCCCCGCGGACCGATTGATCTGGCGCTTGCCTATCACGAGCGTGGCGACGCGGAGATGGAGCGACGCCTTGCGCTCGAAGACCTGCCGACCCTGCGTCTGCGCGACCGGATCGCCACCGCGATCCTCTATCGCATCGAGGCCATCGACGACAAGGAAGCGGTGCGCCGCGGCTCGGCGCTCTTCGCGCTGCCCGGTAACGCCGGCGATGGTGCCCGCGCGATCTGGGGAACGGCGGACAAGATCTGGAACGCGCTCGGCGACAATACCGACGACGTGAACTGGTACACCAAGCGGGCCTCGCTCGCCGGTGTCTACTCGGCGACAGTCCTCTATTGGCTGGGCGACGAGAGCGAGAATTGCGAGCGCACCTGGGAGTTCCTTCATTCGCGCGTCGACGACGTGATGAACCTTGAGCGCGTGCGTGCGCAGGTCACCGGAAACCCGTTGATGAAGCTGATCTTTGCCGGTCCCAACTGGCTTGCCAGCCAGATACGCCCCCCGCGCAAGCAAGACGATGGTTTCCCCGGCAGCTGGACGGACGAGACCGGGAAGCCGGAGTGATTGCACCCCGCTCGGCAAGGGTGCATTACCGGGGCGAGCAATAAAGGAGTCCCCGTAATGAGCCTGCCTGAGTCCATGCGTGCCGTCGAGATAACCAAACCCGGCGGGCCGGAAGTGCTCCAGCTTGTGACGCGGCCCGTTCCCACGCCCGGCCTCGGTCAAATTCTCATTCGTACCGAATGGGTTGGCGTCAACCGTCCGGACGCTCTGCAACGTGCCGGTCTCTACAATGCACCGCCCACCGCGAGCGACCTGCCCGGGCTGGAAGCCTCGGGCGAAGTCGTGGCGGTTGGCCCCGAAGTCAGCGAATGGTCCGTGGGCGACAAGGTCTGCGCGCTGCTGCCCGGGGGCGGCTACGCCGAATATGTCGCCACCCCCGCCGCCCACGCGCTGCCCGTGCCGGCGGGCATGGGAATGCGCGAGGCAGCCTGCCTGCCGGAGACGATGTTCACCGTCTGGTCGAATGTCTTCGAGCGTGGCGGGTTGAAAGCGGGCGAACGGTTCCTGGTGCATGGCGGCAGCTCCGGTATCGGCACGACGGCGATCCAGCTTGCCACGGCCTACGGTGCCCGCGTCTTCGCCACGGCAGGGTCCGCCGAAAAATGCGCCGCCTGCGAAAAGCTCGGCGCGGAGCGTGCCATCAATTATCGTGACGAAGATTTCGTCGAGATTCTGCGCGCCGAAGGTGGCGCGAACCTCGTGCTCGACATGGTCGGCGGCTCCTATATTCCGCGCAACATCAAGGCAATGGCCGATGACGCCCGGCTGGTCTTCATCGCCTTCCTGCAAGGCTCCAAGGTCGAGCTCAACTTCGCCCAGATCATGATGCGCCGCCTGACGGTCACAGGCTCCACCCTGCGCCCGCAATCGGATCTCGCCAAAGCCCGCATTGCCCGGGCGCTGCGCGAAAAGGTCTGGCCGCTGCTGGAGGCGGGCACTGTCGCGCCGATCATGGACTCTACCTACCCTCTCGAAGAGGCCGGCGCGGCCCATGCGCGCATGGAATCCTCCGGCCATATTGGCAAGATCGTCCTCCAAATCGCCGGTTAAGCGCCACAGGGGCAATAAAGAGTTTTGGAAACACTCGATTCTGGTTCAGCTTCGCAATCGGAGGCTGCGCCGTTTGTGGCCGTGACCAACATTTTCGGGAATTGTTCCATGTTAAAAAAACTCTATGCCGAATTCATCGGCACTTTCTGGCTCGTTCTTGGCGGCTGTGGTTCTGCCGTGCTGGCGACAGGTAACCTGGACGTCGGCATTGGCTGGTTGGGCGTGTCGCTCGCCTTCGGCCTGACTGTCCTGACCATGGCCTATGCCGTGGGCGGTATCTCCGGGGGGCATTTCAACCCCGCCGTCTCGCTCGGCCTGATGGTGGCCGGCAAGTTCGACCGCGCCGAGCTGATCCCCTACTGGATCGCCCAGGTGCTGGGCGCCATCGCCGCGGGCTTCATCCTCTGGATTATCGCCAATGGCGCGGAGGGCTTCTCCTCGGCGGGCAATTTCGCCCTGAACGGCTATGGATTGGCCTCGCCCGGCGGCTACGGCCTTTTCGCGGCGCTGGTCTGCGAGATCGTGATGACGGCGATGTTCCTGCTGATCATCCTCGGCGCGACCTCCAAGGGTGTGCCGGCCGGCTTCGCGCCCATCGCCATCGGCCTCGGCCTGACGCTGATCCACCTGATCTCGATCCCGGTCACCAACACCTCCGTCAACCCCGCGCGTTCCACCGGCGTGGCGCTTTTCGGCGGCGGCACGGCCATGCTTCAGCTCTGGCTTTTCTGGGTTGCCCCGCTTGCCGGCGGCGCGCTCGGCGCCATCATCTGGAAGATGATCGAACCCGATCAATCCGAGGACGCGAACTGATATCCGTGGGCAGGCCCGGAGGATCCGGACCTGCCAACCGCCGGCATTCAGGCGAAGTCCTGAAAATGGGATGTCAGCTTCTGAGCCGGACACGATGTCCGCACTCGGCTCCTGTTAATCGCCGGAGGCCAGATAGGCGTGCTCGAGGTCGATCTCGTAGCTCCACTCCAGGCCGGCATTCTTCCAGCCATTGACCACGCGGTGGCCTTTGTCCGGCCCGTTCTTGGCAACGTCGCCCTCGAAGCCGTCCACCACCGAATAGACGTTGGTATAACCAAGGTCGTAGAGCAGGTCGGCCGCCTTCGCGCTGCGCGATCCCGACCGGCACATGATCACGATCGGTGCGTCGTCGGCCAGCTCATGCGCCTCGGCGAAATCGAGGAAATCGAACTCGAAACCCGCATTCGGCTCCAACTTGTAGGTCTTCTTGTCCGGATCGTATTGCACGCCCTCCGACATGACCATCAGGGGAATATGCACATCCACCCGTTGCGGCATCCCGACAAAAGCAGCCTCCGGTCGGCTCCGGACATCCAGCAGCAGGACACTCTCGTCCTGAAGCATTTCACTTGCAGTGAGCGAGGTCAGGTACAACCCCGCCTTCGTCTGCTTTTTTTCCGGGATCTCGCTCGCGTCTCCCGCGAAAACGGGAAAGGCGACTGCAGTGGCCAGCAAAAGACTCGTTGTTTTCAAAAAGGACATCAATGTCAGCCTCTTATAGGGCCCGGAACCGCCCTGAAAAACCGAGGGACGCGGATTCCGGCCGGGTTGGCGCGATTAAATAATCATCGCGGGACTGGGAAACGGGCACTCGAGACATAAGAACTTGTACAATGCGAAGGATGGTACCAGAATAGTTGACGTTAGGGAAGTTCTGAGTGTGGCTTGTGTCCGCGCGGGACCAACAGCCTGATGGCTCGGCAGTGAGTGGCGCGGCCGCCTTCGTGTCAGCGCACAGGTTCGAGCAGGGCGTCGCTTAACGTGCAATCGCGCACCGCGCGCCCGCCGCAATAGCGCGGCACAAGCCCCTTGGTGAAACAGATCCGCGTCTCGGCAATCCGGCCGTCCTTGCAGGTGACCGTGACCATGTCCGGCTTGAGTTTCGGGTTGGCTTGCAGCCACGCCTCCTCGATCACCGAGGCTGGCACCGCGACCGTCTGGTCGAGCTTGCGCAGGACTTCCGGTCGCTCGACGCTCCGATAAGCTTCCCGCGAAAGCGCGAAATACTCCTGCGAGGACAGGCCGGAACAGCGCCCGTGCTTCTTCCACTGGTACCAGGCGAGCCCCGAAGAACCCATGATATCGGCCATCGCCGCGGTTTCCTGTTTGGAGGGGTTATGTTCCGCGCTGGGGCAATGAGCGGGCCAGCCATCCTCGTATTGAGGCCAGAGCCCGTGCAGCACCCAGCCATTGCCGGTGCCGCGATCGCATTGCTCGTAACCCTTTGCATCCCCCTCAAGCGCGCAGAAATTCGGAGTCCAGCTCAACGACATCACGTAGTAGTCGAAATCTCCGGCCTTCTCGCCATCCGCGAAGGCTGCTCCGGAAAGCACGCACAACAAAATCAACCAACGCATTTGGACTTCCCTTTCTGCCTCTCCGGGCTTAT
Organism: Aliiruegeria lutimaris; assembly: GCF_900099935.1. Classification (GTDB taxonomy): domain Bacteria; phylum Pseudomonadota; class Alphaproteobacteria; order Rhodobacterales; family Rhodobacteraceae; genus Tropicimonas; species Tropicimonas lutimaris. The sequence goes on from NZ_FNEK01000008.1 coordinate 37,310, forward strand.
ATCCCCAGCAATTCCCGAAAACGAGGAAAAGCGGCCCGGAAGGTCGCGGCCCTTTCCAGGCCACGGGGGAATTGTGCTAAGGAGGCAGACATGAACAAGCCGATCATGGCAAAAGCGACCGCCGTTTGGCTGGTCGATAACACGACGATCAGCTTCAAGCAGATCGCCGATTTCTGCGGCCTGCACGAACTCGAAGTGCAGGGTATCGCCGATGGCGACGTAGCCGCCGGCGTCAAGGGCTTCGATCCGGTTGCCAACAACCAGCTGGATCAGATCGAGATCGAGCGGGCCGAGAAGGACCCGCTCCACAAGCTCAAGCTGAAATTCAACGCAGCCGCCGTGGGCGAGGAAAAACGCCGTGGTCCGCGCTACACGCCCTTGTCGAAGCGCCAGGATCGCCCGAACTCGATCCTTTGGCTGGTCAAGTTCCACCCCGAGCTGACAGATGGCCAGATTTCCAAGCTGGTGGGCACCACCAAGCCGACGATCCAGTCCATCCGCGAGCGCACGCACTGGAACATCGCCAACATGCAGCCGATCGACCCGGTGGCGCTTGGGCTGTGCAAGCAGTCGGAACTTGACGCCGTGGTTCAGAAAGCCGCCGCCAAGCGGGCCGCCGATGGCGAAGTCATGACCGATGACGAGCGCCGCAAGCTCGTCTCCACCGAGCAGTCGCTGGCCGCCGATCCGGAACCGAAGATCCCGACCGCGATCTCCGGGCTGGAGACCTTCACCCTCGGGGGCGATCCGCGCAGCGACGACGAGGACGATGACGATGACCAGGGTCCGATCCTGGATGCGGACAGCTTCTTCAACCTGCCCGACGCCAAGGACGACGAGGACGAGGACGAAGACGACCGCTGAGACGTCGTGGCCGGGGCGCGGGCCCCGGCGCAGCGCTGCCGTTTCGCGACCCGCCCATCTGCGGACGAACACAGAACCCAAGGGTACAGGCCATGACATCTTCGGATCGCAACGCTGGCCTTGCCACTGCCATTCAGGCTGCGATGTGCGTTTTGTTCATCGCCGCGACATGGATGGCCCCGCTCTATTACCAGAACCAGAACACGAAATTCCTGCACGGGCTGGCGACAGCCTTTCCCGACCGGCTGGGCGCTGACTGGACGGCCGGCACGGTCGATGGCTTGCCCGTCTTCACCGGCCTTGTACATGCGGTGGCCGCGTGGTCCTCGCCGCTGGTCTTCTACGGCCTCGAAATTGCACTTCTGGCGATCATGTTCCTGTCGCTGCTGGCCCTTGCCCGGGTGATGGCGCCGAAACATGGCGCATCGCCGCTGTTCCTGACCGTCGCGGCTGCGGTGCTGGTGCTGCTGGTGCATCCTCCGCAGGAGGACAGCCTGCGGGGTGTTGCCGGGCAGAACATGATGCGCGGATACCTGCAGCCCTCGGAATTTGGCATCCTCTACCTGCCTGCCCTGCTGCTGGCGCTCCGCCGCCGCCCGACCGCGCTCTTGCTGGCGGCGGTTCCGGCCGCGATCCACCCGGCATATATCGCCTTCTCGGCCATCGCGGTGGCAATCCTTGCCTGGGAGCGCTGGCGTGCCGGCCTCGGCCTGCCGCTGCTGCCGCTTTCCGGCGCGCTGGCGCTACTTGTGCTTCCGCCGCTCGATCTCGCCATCCGCTTTGCGCCGACCGATCCCGATGTCATGGCCAAGGCCAATGCCATTCTCGCCTTTGAGCGCATCCCCTTCCATTCCGACCCGCGCGAATGGGCCGATTTCGTCGCCTTCCGAAAACTGGCGCTGGCGTTGCTGGGGCTGGCGGTGGCGCCGGCCGGGATTCTGCGCAACCTTCTGGTGGCCCTTCTTGTGCTCGCGGTCGGCGGCGCGGGCTTCGTGGCGCTCACCGGTAATGCCGAGATCGCGCTGATGGCGCCGTGGCGCGCCTCCATCCTCATCGTGCCGCTGAGCACGGTGCTGCTGTTGGGCTGGCTTCTGGAAAAACTGTTCGAGCGTTTCCCGACGGGCAAGCTGCCTGCCGTTCTTGCGGCGGTCGCACTGGCCGGTGCCGGCTGGGCGGCGCTGGACGGGGCGGCGATCAAGTGGCGGCAGATTTCGGGCACCACTCCGCCGGATCACGTTGCTTTCGCGCGCGACACCTACGCGCCGGGAACGCTCTACTTGACCGATCCGGCGCTGGAGGATTTCCGGCTGGAGGCGATGGTGCCGCAATTCGTGTCGCGCAAGACCCATCCCTATCTCGACACCGAGGTACTCGAATGGGACCACCGGCTGCGGCTGGCCGAGGATGTTTTCTCCAAGGATGAGGCTTTGGATTGCGCGGCGCTGGAGCGCGTGCTTGCGCTCTATCCGGTCACCTATGTGCTGGTGGAAAACAGCCGGCTGCCAACCCCGCCCTGCTCCGCGCTGACTCCCGTTTTCGAAGGCGAGACCCACGCCGTCCTGGCTGTGGACGCGGGGCGTTGATCCGCTCTCAGAGCGCCTTGCGCGCCCGCAAGGCCGCCGTGATCGTGCCGTCGTCGAGATAGTCCAGCTCACCGCCCACCGGCACGCCTTGCGCCAGCGAGGTCACTGCGATGCCGAGCGGTTCGAGCTGTTCGGCGATGTAATGCGCGGTGGTCTGGCCGTCGATCGTGGCGTTGAGCGCAAGGATCACTTCGGAGATGTTTTCTTCCGAGATCCGTTCGACAAGCCGCGGGATGCGCAGCTCTTCCGGCCCGATGGAATCCAGCGCCGAGAGCGTGCCGCCAAGCACGTGGTAGCGGCCGCGAAAGACGCTGGCGCGCTCCATCGCCCAGAGATCCGCGACGTCCTCGACCACGCAGATCTCGCCGTTGGCGCGCTTGGCCGAGGCGCAGATCTCGCAGATCTCGCTGGTGCCGACATTGCCGCAATTAACGCATTCGCGCGCCGTGACGGCCACGTTCTGCATCGTGTCGGCCAGCGGCATCAGCAACTGGCCGCGCTTCTTGATCAGGTGCAGCACCGCGCGCCGCGCCGAGCGCGGCCCCAACCCCGGAAGGCGGGCCATCAACTCGATCAGGTCTTCGATATCGCGCGGCGCTTGCGTCATCAGAGCCCCGGAATATCCATGCCCGCCGGCAGGCCAAGTTCGGAGGTGAGCTTTTCCATCTCTTCCTTGGATTTCTGGGCGGCCTTGCTCTGCGCGTCCTTGATCGCGGCAAGGATCAGGTCCTCGACGACTTCCTTCTCGTCGGGGTTGAAGATCGAGGGATCGATATCGAGGCCTGTCAGGTCGCCCTTGGCGGTCGCCCGTGCCTTAACCAGGCCCGCGCCGCTTTCGCCGATCACGACGGTGTTTTCCAACTCGCTCTGCAGGGCGGCCATCTTGCCCTGCATCTCCTGCGCCTTCTTCATCATCTTGGCCATGTCGCCAAGGTTGCCGAGCCCTTTGAGCATTGGCTTCTCCTGTTTGGGTAGCTTTCTCGCTTGGCCCATTGAATGCCCGCGAACGCGCGCGGAGGCAAGCAGGGGAATGCGAAACGCCCCCGGATCGCGCGGATTACGGGGCACGAAAAAGGCGCCGGGAAGCATTTTTCCTCGGCGCCTTCAAAGATGTCGCTGGGGGGGGGCGGGTCAGCTCCGAAGAACGCCGCCCGTCGCCTTGGCGACCTTCTCGATGATCTTCTTGCTGACAGCCTCGATATCGGCCTCTTTCAGCGTGCGATCCTTCGGCTGCAGCCGGACGGTGATGGCCAGCGACTTCTTGCCCGCGCCCATCTGCGCCTCGGCCTTTTCCCCGTGGAACTCGTCGAAGACGCGAACCTCCTCGATCAGTGTCTTGTCGGCACCGGCGGCGGCGTTGACGACCGTCAGCGCCTCGGTTCCGACATCCAGGACGAAGGCGAAGTCTCGCTCCACGGCCTGCAGGTCCGCCAGCTCCAGCGCGCCGCGATTGGTGCCCTTCGCCTTCGGGAAGGGCGTTGCGGCCAGATCGACCGAGAAGACAACTGCCGGACCCTTCACGTCCAGCGCGTCGAGTACCTTGGGGTGCAGCTCGCCGAAATAGCCCAGAACGTTCTTCGGCCCGAGGCAGATCGCCCCTGAGCGGCCCGGGTGCAGCCATTCCGGCACGTCGCGGCGGATCTGCACCTTGGCGGGCGCGCCGATGGCCGCCAGCACCGCCTCGATATCGGCCTTGGCGTCGAAGACGTCGACAGCGCGGCGGGAGCCATGCACGTCCTTCGGTCCCGAATGGCCGACGAGCACGCCGCAGGCCAGTTGCTGCTGTTCGTCCGGTTCGCCGCCGTGGAAAGCCGGGCCGACCTCGAACAGCGCCAGGTCGGCATAGCCGCGTGCCTGGTTGCGGGAGGCGGCCTGAAGCAGGCCGGGCAGCGGCGTCGGCCGCATGTGGCTCATCTCCGAGGAGATCGGGTTGTCCAGCTTGGTCGCGTCCGTGCCGCCACCGAACAGCCCGGCAGAGGCCTCGTCCACGAAGGAATAGGTCACGCATTCATTGTAGCCGAGCGTGGCGATGGTGCGCCGCGCGGTTGCTTCCCGGCGCTGCATCGGCGTCAGAACGGCCTCGGGCACACCGGCAGAAGCGCGGCGCATCGGTTTGCCCACCAGCTTGGTCAGCGACGCCACGCGGGCGACTTCCTCCACCAGATCCGCCTCACCCATCACGTCGGGGCGCCAGCTTGGCACATGGGCCATGTCGCCTTCGAGCCGGAAACCGAGCGCCTCCAGTGTCGCGCGCTGCTCTGCGGCCGGGATCTCCATGCCGACAAGGCTCTCAACGCGAGCCGTGTCCAGCTTGTAGGCGCGGTCCACATCCGGAATCTCGCCGGCGATGACCACGTCCGAGGCCTCGCCGCCGCAGAGATCAAGGATCATCCGCGTGGCATGCTCGATGCCGACCGGCGTCCAGCAGGGGTCAATCCCGCGTTCGAAACGGTAGCGCGCGTCGGAATTGATCTTCAGCGCGCGGCCCGTATAGGCGGTGCGGATCGGGTCGAAATAGGCGGCTTCGAGGAAGACATTCGTGGTCTCTTCGGTGCAGCCCGTCGGCAGGCCGCCCATGACGCCGGCGATGCTCTCCACGCCTTCGTCATCCGAGATCAGCGTCATGTCCGCCTCGAAGGTGTATTCCTTCTCGTCGAGGCCGACGAGCGTCTCGCCGCCCTTGGCGCGGTGCAGGCGCAGGTTGCCCTTCACCTTGTCGGCGTCGAAGACGTGCAGCGGGCGGTTGCGGTCATAGGTGAAGAAATTGGTGATATCGACCAGCGTCGAGATCGGCCGCAGACCGATGGCGCGCAGGTAATCCTGCAGCCATTTCGGCGAGGGGCCGTTCTTCACGCCCTTGATCACGCGGCCATAGAAGACCGGGGCCTGATCGAGCGTATCCGCGTCGATGCTGACGCCGATCGGGCAGGGGAAGCTGCCGGGCACGGGATCGGTCTCGCGCGGAATGAGCGTGCCCAGGCCACGCGCGGCCAGGTCGCGGGCCACACCCTCGACACCGAGCGCGTCGGGGCGGTTCGGCGTGATGGCGATCTCGATCACGGGATCGACCCGTTCCGGCTGGTTCTCGGATAGCCAGTCGGTGAAGCGCTGGCCGACCTCGCCCGAGGGCAGCTCGATGATGCCGTCATGGGCGTCCGACATCTCCATCTCGCGCTCCGAGCACATCATGCCGTGGCTCTCGATGCCGCGGATCTTTCCGACGCCGATGGTGGTGTCGATGCCGGGCACGTAGACGCCCGGCTTGGCGACGACAACGGTGATGCCCTCCCGCGCGTTGGGCGCGCCGCAGATGATCTGCAACTCGCCCTCGTCGGTCTCGACCTTGCACACTTTCAACTTGTCGGCATCGGGGTGTTTCTCGGCGTGGGTCACCTTGCCGATGGTAAACTCGGACAGCCGGTCCACCGGGTTTTCAACGCCTTCGACCTCCAGCCCGAGATCGGTCAGGGCATAGAGGATCTCGTCCAGCGTGGCCTCGGTCTCAAGGTGGTGTTTGAGCCAGGAAAGGGTGAATTTCATCGGGTCGGCCCCTGCATCTCTAAGAAGTCGCGTGTCCTTAGCCCATTGCAGCGCAGGGGTGAAGGGCCGGCGTGGTCATTCCTGTGCATGGGGCCGCGAGGCAAGGGTCTTTCCCGCAATACAGCGCGACAATCGGGCCCCTGATCCAGAATTGTCCCTGAATTCTGCCATCTATTGCCCAGAATAGGCCACAATTTTGCCCTATCCTGACCATGTTGTTGGTGGGGGCCGCAACATTTTGGAGTTTGAGCATGGGGGCACTTGCGCAAACACTGGGAGGGCTGGGGCGACCCCTGGTCCTCGGCCTTGTTATCCTGTTGGGACTCGGGCTTGTGAGTGACAATTCCGGCAAGGGAACGACCGCTGCGGGCGGGCTTTCCTGTGGTGGCTGGACGAGCGATCCCGAGTTGAATCGGCTGATCTGCCGTTTTCATCCGTCACGGATATGGAACATGCCCGTCAGTGAGCTGTTGCCAGTCCTGTCGCCAAAGACCGAAGAAATGGCCGCCGTCGAGAAGTGACGGCGTTCCGTCCCGCATCGCGAAATCCTGCCGCGCAAGGCGGGCTTCTGCGCGATCTGCTTTGAATTGGCATATGTAAAATACACAAAATCGAGACACCCCGCGCATCTGCGGGGTGTCCCTTAAGAAAAATTATTCCCTTCAAGAAAATCATCTAATTTCGTCAAAGTTTATTCCAAATTTATTTCCATATCAAAGATATTGGAATTGTGGTGTTCTTCATGTCGACGTTACAGGGTGACCAGTCCGGCTATATCGTTCTCGCGCTCGCGATCATTCTGGGCGCCGCCGCGGTCGCGGGGTCATGGAAGAGCTATGAGCATGCAGAAGAAGAGGAAAGGCTTCCCCAGCGGGTCGTGACCCTATCCAAGGCTTTGGGCGAATGCAGCACGCACGAATTTCGCACCGGTCTCAAAGTGATCGGCTGCGACGAGGATGTCAGGGGCGAGAAGCGGGGCGACGCCATCTTCATGAAGCCGCCCGCAAGGTACTGATCAGCGGCTGATGCCTGCGTGGATCGACGGCACGTCGAGTGCGGCAAAGCCATAGTGGCGCAGCCAGCGCAGGTCGCTGTCGAAGAAAGCGCGCAGGTCCGGGATGCCGTATTTCAGCATCGCGATTCGGTCGATGCCGAGGCCGAAGGCGAAGCCCTGCCATTCGTTCGGGTCGATCCCGCCGGATTCAAGCACTTTCGGGTGCACCATGCCGGAACCGAGGATTTCGAGCCAGTCGTCGCCTTCGCCCAGCTTGAGCGTGCCGCCCTCCCAGGAGCAGCGGATATCGACCTCGGCCGAGGGCTCGGTGAAGGGGAAATGGCTGGCGCGGAAGCGCAGCTCGACCCCGTCCACCTCGAAGAAGGCGCGGCAGAACTCTTCCAGCACCCATTTCAGGTTCGCCATCGAGATGTCCTTGTCGATGGCGAGGCCCTCGACCTGGTGGAACATCGGCGTGTGGGTCTGGTCGTAATCGGCACGATAGACACGGCCGGGCGCGATGATGCGGATCGGGGCGCCCTGCTGAAGCATGGAGCGGATCTGAACTGGCGAGGTGTGGGTGCGCAGCACATGCGGCGGGCGATCGTCGCCTTCGGCGCGGGACATGTAGAACGTGTCCATCTCGGCGCGGGCCGGGTGGTGACCCGGAATGTTGAGCGCGTCGAAATTGTGCCAGTCATCCTCGACCTGCGGACCCTCGGCCACGGCAAAGCCCATATCGGCGAAGATCGCGGTGACCTCCTCGGTCACCTGGCTGATCGGGTGGATCGAGCCGCGGCGCTCAGAGCGTGCGGGCAGGGTCACGTCCAGCCATTCGGCTTTGAGGCGTTCTTCCAGCCCGGAATCGGCCAGTGCAGCCTTCTTGGCGGCGAGCGCCGAGTTGATCTCGTCCTTGAGCGCGTTGAGCGCGGGGCCGGCGACTTGCCGCTCCTCGGGCGACATCTTGCCCAGCTCGCGCATCTTCAGGCTCACTTCGCCCTTCTTGCCCACGGCCTGGACGCGCAGCGCCTCGAGCGCGCCTTCGTCGGCGGCCTCCGCGATAGCGGCGATGTATTTCTGCCTCAGCTCTTCCATGGCTGGCTCCCGTTCGTCTCGGCACACCGCCGGCCCTTGCAGGACTGGCGCGGAATTCTGGCGAGGGCCTATCACATGGGTGGATGAAGGCAAGCCCGCTGACGGACCGGGGGGACCGTTGGCGCGGGCGTTTTGGCGCGTGCCCGTATTGTGTTACCCTGCGTCAATTGAAGGAGTCTCATTAAGTTAAGGCGGAGGTTGCCATGCCGAAAAAGATCGGATTGCCCACAGACAGGTCAACTCATTGGCATATCGCCTGCGCAGGGGCCGTTGGAGGCGGCGCCGTTTTGACGGGTGGAGGCTGGGTTTTCGAAATCCAGAGCTGGGAGATCAACGTGCGTTCGCATGTTGTCTTCGCGGGGGCTGGTATTGGCTTCGGTGCCAAGGCGGGCGGAACCGGGCCGACCGATCTCACCGTCGATTACGATGATTTCACCCCGATCACCACCGTGGTGAACATGAGCCTTGCGGATCTGAACGCCTCCTGGGGATGGATCAATTCGGCCGGCGTGGCCATCGGTTACGGAGCGGGGGTCATGTTGCTGACGGCCTGCTCCATGCGCGGCACGCTCTTTGGCATGCAACCGGTTGCCGGTTTCAGCGCCGGTTTGGAAGGCAGCCTGAATCTCTGTACCGCGGGAACATGGCGCACGCTGGGCGAGCCGAAGGAATGCCTGGCCAAGCCCCGGCGCAGCGGTCTTCCGCCCTGGAGCCAGATTCAGTGCCAGGTCGCGCGCGAACGCATCTCCGTGGGCCCGCGCGCTGTCGTGAACCGGCGATATGACCTGCCCCGCATGGCGCCCGGGGCGAACGTTATGACGCCGGGCGGCCAATAGGCACCCACCCGCGCAAAGAAAAACCCCACCGACCCGGATGGGACGGTGGGGTTCGATTCCGTGACGCAGCGATGCGTCGGATCAGGCCAGCGCGGCTTTCGCCTTGTCGACGATCGCGGTGAAGGCATCCGGCTCGTTCACGGCCAGGTCGGCCAGAACCTTGCGGTCCACCTCGATACCGGCCTTCGCCAGGCCATTGATGAAGCGCGAATAGGTCAGCGCCTCGTCATGCGCACGCACGGCGGCGTTGATTCGCTGGATCCACAGCGCGCGGAACTGCCGCTTGCGGGCCTTGCGATCACGCGTTGCGTACTGGTTCGCCTTGTCGACAGCCTGCGTGGCCGTCTTGAAGTTGCGCGAACGCGATCCGTAATAGCCTTTCGCAGCCTTCAGGACCTTCTTGTGACGAGCGTGGGTGACGGTACCGCCTTTGACTCGGGACATCTCTCAAACTCCTCAGCGCGCGTATGGCATATATTTCTTCACGATCTTGGTATCCGCCTCAGAAAGAGTCGTGGTACCGCGAGCGTTCCGAATGAACTTTGTGGTGCGCTTGATCATTCCGTGCCGTTTGCCGGCCTGAGCGGATTTGATCTTGCCGGTGGCGGTCACCTTGAACCGTTTCTTGGCCCCGGACTTGGTCTTCATCTTGGGCATTTGCCAGCTCCTTATTGGATTTGGTCGTTTCGCCCGGCAGGCATGCCACTTTTGGCCCGTCGAGCGAGTGAAGTCGCGCGTATAGGCGCGTTGTACCGCTCTGGCAAGGGATAATCGTCCATTCCAGCCATTCGCGGCGGCAACGACGGCGGTATGGCCCTCAGGGCGCATTGACCGGCTTGCGCCGCATTCCTACGTTTTCATTATACCGGCGCCAAGGGCGCAACCGATACGAATCGGAGATTGAATGCTGGAGACCGTAGCAAGCCACTGAAGGGTTCCCATTGGGGAAGCCTTCCGCAATTCGTGCCGAGACACGCTTCCGGGCCTGTCCGGACGCCTTGCCTACATTCTTCGGGCCGAACCTCATGAACATTTTCAAGACGGAGTCGCGCGCGCTGCGCGTCCTCGACCGGGGAGGGGGCAACGACCGCAACCGTTGACCGGTGCGGACGCGTACGCGCGACCCGCCAATTATTGGCCGCAGACACATCAAAAGGAATGGAATGATGACCGATATCCTCCTTTGCCCCGCCGCGCCCGTGGATATCCCTGCGATTCTCGAACTCAACCGGCTGGCCTTCGGTGGAAACGCAGAAGCAGAGCTGGTCGAAGCCCTGCTTGCGGATCCGGCGGCGGCGCCCCTGGTCAATCTCGTCCTGTTCCAGGGCGATGTCCTGCGCGGGCACGTACTGCTCAGCCGCGGTTGGCTCGATGGGGTGGCGGACGGGCCGGCCTTGTCCTGGCTTGCGCCGCTCGCGGTGCATCCCGAACGGCAGGGGCGCGGGCTTGGGCAGGCGCTGACGCATGCCGCGTCAGCGATGGCCGCGGAGATGGACCAGTCGCTGATCTTCCTTATGGGGCATCCGGGATTCTATCCCAAATGTGGATATGTGCCCGCCGCGCCGCATGGGTTCACCACGCCACACCCACTGCCGATAGAGGCGCAACCGGCATGGATGGTGCGGGAATTGCAGAAAGGTGCCTTGTCTCATTGGTCCGGCCGCGTGCGCGCAGCGGCAGCGTTGGAATGGCCGGAATTGTGGGGAGGCTGAACCTTCCTGCGTCATGAACCGCGTCAGTGCAGGATGCTGCCCGCAACCTTGGTGAAGATTTCGGGAATCTTCGTCGCAGAGTAGGTTCCCAGGGGGGTCTGCACGACAGCAAATGCAATCAGCCCGGCACCGACAATGACCAGAATCATGCCAGCGCGTAGCGAGCGACCTTCGGAATATGCGCCTAGAAACGCCGGCACCGAGAGGATGCAGACGATCAGGCCGATGACAAAGACAAGATCCAGATCAAGGGTCACCCTGGTTCTCCAGAATACGCGTTTCTGGAGAACCATACACTGAAACGGGCGATTATTCAGGATCAGTGTTGAAAATCAGTCTTTCGTCGCAAGGCGCCACCCGCAGGATGTTGGTGGAGCCGGGGATGTTGAAGGGCACGCCGGCGACGACGACGATGTTGTCCTCGGCATTGGCGAACTGGCCAGCGCGTGCAGCGCGGGCGGCCGAAACGACCGCCATCTTGAAACGGCTCACATCGCCATTGGTCATGAAGCAGTTCACGCCCCAACTCAGGCACATCCGCCGCGCCGTCCCGGTGAAGGGTGTCAGCGCGAGGATCGGCACGCGGGGCCGCTCGCGGGCGGTCTTGAGCGCGGTGGTGCCGGAATGGGTGAAGCAGCAGATCGCCTTCACGCCGGTATTCTCGGCAATCTCGCGCGCAGCGGAGACGATGCTGTCGGCGGTGGTGTTGCGTTCGACATGACGCGCCGATTCGATGATCTCGCGATAGACCTGGCCGCTTTCGACCTCGACCGCGACCGCGTCCATCGTGCGCACCGCTTCGAAAGGATAGGCGCCGGCAGCCGATTCGGCCGAGAGCATCACCGCGTCGGCACCCTCGTAGATGGCGTTGGCGACATCCGAGACCTCGGCGCGGGTCGGCACCGGGCTCTCGATCATCGATTCGAGCATCTGGGTGGCCACGATCACCGGCTTGGCCGCCGAGCGCGCGCCGCGGATCAGGCGTTTCTGGATCGGCGGAACCGCCTGCACAGGCAGTTCGACCCCGAGGTCGCCCCGCGCCACCATGATTCCGTCGGAAACGGCGAGGATTTCGTCATAGGCATCGACCGCGGCGGGTTTCTCGATCTTGGCGAGCACGGCGGCGCGGCCCGCGACCAGTTCCTTGGTCTGGAGCACGTCCTCCGGGCGCTGCACGAAGGAGAGCGCCACCCAGTCCACGCCCAGCTCGCAGACGAATTCCAGGTCCTTCTTGTCCTTGTCCGACAGCGCGGCCACCGGCAGGACGACGTCGGGCACGTTCACGCCCTTGCGGTTGGAGATGGTGCCGCCCGTCACGACGACGCAATCGGCATAGTCGTCACCGCATTGCTCGACCCGCAGGCGAATCTTGCCGTCATTCACCAGCAGGGTCGCGCCCGGCATGAGTGCCTGGAAGATCTCCGGATGCGGAAGGCGCACGCGGCTCGACGTGCCCTCGGCCTCGTCGAGATCCATGCGGAACTTTTCGCCCTCGACCAGCACTTCCGAGTCTCCGGCAAACACGCCGACGCGGAGTTTCGGGCCCTGAAGGTCGGCCAGGATGGCGATGGGGCGGCCTATTTCCTGTTCGATCTGGCGGATGATCTTGTGGCGCTCGCGGATTTCTTCGTGGCTGCCATGGCTCATGTTGAGCCGGAAAACATCGGCGCCAAGCTCGAAGAGCCTCCTTATCGTGTCATAGTCGTCGGAGGCGGGACCAAGCGTGGCCACGATCTTCACATTGCGCATTCGCCGCATAATAGGGCAACCTTTCCGTTCATTCGGCTTCCGGGGGACAGTTAGCGATAAAGCCGTCGATTTGCCACCCCCGGATGGCTCTGGCACTTCGCTCCCCGACGCAATACACCCATGCGCGTAAAAGATCACGTGCCCATGACATATCACGCTTTCCATACACACGGCGAAAGCCGGAGCAGTCGCTGGCTCATCACCTGCGATCACGCAACGAACACCGTCCCGCCGATGGTCAATGGCGGCACGCTGGGCCTGCCCCAATCGGAGATGTCCCGGCATATCGCCTACGATCCGGGCGCCGCAGGGGTCGCCCATGCGATGGCGGACGCATTGGACGCCCCGCTGATCACGTCGAATTTCTCGCGGCTGGTTATCGACCCCAATCGCGGTGAGGACGACCCTACGCTGTTGATGAAGCTCTATGACGGGACGATCATTCCGGGCAACCGCCTCGCGGATGCCGCGGAACTGGAGCGCCGCAAGGAGCTCTGCTACCGGCCTTACCATGCGGAACTTGGGCGGCTGGCGGCCTCGCGCCGGTCACCGGTGATCGTCGCCATTCACAGCTTTACGCCGCAATTGCGGGGGCGTCCGCCGCGGCCATGGCATGTCGCGCTGCTCCACACGCCGCCGCAAAATGTGCTGTCGCAGGCTATGATCGCGCGGCTGCAGGCCGAGGAAGACCTGTGCGTCGGCGACAACGAACCCTATGCCGGGCACCAGCCGGGCGACTCGATCCATCGCCATGCCTTGAGCCACGACCGGCCGCATGTTCTGATCGAGGTTCGGCAGGATCTGATCGGGACCGTCGAGCAGCAGCGTGCCTGGGGGCGTCGGCTCGCGCCGCTCCTGGTTGCGGCGCTGGCCGATTGTGGAGAATGACTCGAAAGACAGGGAGAGAGACATGGACGACCAGACGCGGATCGAAATCGAGGCCGCCGCCTTTCGCCGCCTGCGCAAGCACCTGATGGAAGATCGTGCGGACGTGCAGAATATCGACATGATGAACCTTGCCGGTTTCTGCCGGAACTGCCTGTCCCGCTGGTATCAGGAAGCCGCCAATGAGCGCGGTATCGAGATGGACAAGGCCGCAGGGCGCGAGGCTTTTTACGGAATGCCCTACGATCAGTGGAAGGCGCGGAACCAGTCCGAGGCAAGCCCGGAGAAGCAGGCCGCTTTTGAAACCGCCTTTCGCGAGAATGTCGGTGAGCCCGATCGAAACTGAGCCGGAAACCCGGCGGCACGACAAATGTGCCGCCCCATTTTCGCCCTGAGTCTTTCCGAAACCTTAAGCCGGATGGCCTCGTGCCGGAAACAAATGCGCCCTGCGTGGACCTATTGTTTCTTCAAAGCATTGAATATAATACTTAAATCTGATAAATTCGTCGCTGTTTTTCTGTTAGAACTAGTTTTGGGGCGAAGAGGTGTATTATGTTGAATGTTATCACACTGGCGATCATCGCCATTTCCATTTCCCTGGCCGCGATCGCGCTTATCCGTGAACAGCGTGGCAATAGTTCTCATGGGCGCGCCAAGTCACAGTCCGGACGTTCTGTAACTTTTGATCCCAATGCAGCCCAACCCGCCATCCTTTCTGGATTCGATCTCTGCAGCAACGCTTTGCTGTTGCAACTTCCCGCCGAACAGGTGGCGGCACTCGTTCCGACGGACTTCGCAACGCGCCCGATCACAGATGGCACCGGGCAGGATATTCTGTACCGCAACAGGGTTCTGTTGCGCTTGCCGCATGTTTCGGCCAACCGCCACGTCGAACTTCACATCGAGGCTCTCGCGGTCTGATCGCGATCCTGCGCAAACACGCAAAAGCCCGGCGAGATCCAGATCGACGCCGGGCTTTCTCGTTTTCCGGATCGGTGGTTGGCTCAGATCGCCGCCTTGCGCATCTCGTCGAGATAAATCTCGCGCAGCCGTGCCGCGATCGGGCCCGGCGTGCCGTCGCCAATCGCCACGCCATCCACGTTCACAACAGGCATGACAAAGGCCGATGCCGAGGTGATGAAAGCTTCGTCGGCATTCTTCGCCTCGTCGATGGAGAAACCGCGTTCCTCGACCTCCATCTGCGCCTCGCGGGCAAAACGCAGCACCGCGGCGCGGGTAATGCCGTGCAGGATCTCGGTGCCCAGGTGCCGGGTGATGATCTTGTTGCCCTTGACGATATAGGCGTTGTTCGAGCTGCCCTCGGTGACCAGCCCGTCCTCGACCATCCAGGCATCCTCCGCACCGGCCTTTTTGGCCATCATCTTGCCCATGGACGGGTAGAGAAGCTGCACCGTCTTGATGTCTCGGCGGCCCCAGCGGATATCCTCGATGGAGATCACCTTGATGCCAGTCTTCGCCTGCGGGCTTTCGGCCAGTCCGGGCTTGGACTGAGTGAAGAGCACCAGCGTCGGCTTCACATCCGCGCTCGGAAAGGCGAAATCCCGGTCCGCGGGCGCGCCGCGGGTGATCTGGAGGTAAATCAGCCCGTCGGTGATCTCGTTCTTTTCCACCAGTGCGCGGTGAATTTCCAGGAGATCGTCCATCGCCTCGGGCACCGGCATGTCCAGTTCGTTCAGCGAGCGTTGCAGGCGCGTCTTGTGGCCGTCGAAATCGATCAGCTTGCCGCCGAGCACCGATGTCACCTCGTAGACGCCATCGGCGAACAGGAAGCCCCGGTCGAAAATCGAGACCTTGGCCTCTTCCTCGGGGAGATAGTCCCCGTTCACGTAAACAATGCGGCTCACTGTCTTCTCCTTCGTGTTCCTGGACTGCCTCTTGGGCGCTTGAGCGGTTACGGTCAAGCGTCGTGGCACCCCGAGAGGCGGTTCAGCCCCAAAGTTCGCGGCTCGGCGGGTGGACCCCCGCCGCGTCATAGCTCAGCGGGGTTGCACGGTCCTCGGCCAGCAGGAGCGGTCCATCGAGATCCACCACCGCCGCGCCCTGGGCCAACAGCACAGCCGGGGCCATTGCCAGCGACGAGCCGACCATGCAGCCCACCATGATCCCGAACCCGGCTTCCTCTGCCGCCTTGCGCAATGCAAGCGCCTCGGTCAGCCCGCCTGTCTTGTCGAGCTTGATATTGATCAGGTCGTACTTGCCCTGCAGCTTCTCCAGCGTCGCCCGGTCATGCACGGATTCATCGGCGCAAAGCGGCACCGGCCGCTCCAGCCCCAGAAGCCCGTCGTCCGCGCCCGCGGGCAGCGGTTGCTCCACCATCGCCACGCCCAGCCGCAGCAGATGCGGCGCAAGCTCGGCATAGATCTCTGCGGTCCAACCCTCGTTGGCATCGAGAATGATCTTCGAAGCCGGCGCTCCGGCGCGCACCGCTTCCAGCCGCGGCATGTCATCCGGCGTGCCCAGCTTGATCTTCAGCAAGGGACGATGGGCATTCTCCGCCGCGCTGGCCTGCATCGCCTCCGGCGTGTCGAGCGACAGCGTATAGGCCGTGATCAACGGCCCCGGCGCCGAAAGCCCGGCCAGTTCCCAGGCGGGCTTGCCGGACGTTTTGGCCTCCAAGTCCCAAAGCGCGCAATCCACGGCATTGCGCGCCGCGCCGGGTTTCAGAAGCTCCTGCAACGAAGCACGGTCGAACGCGGTCGGCAATCCTTCGATCTGCGCCGTTACGCTTGCCAGCGTTTCACCATATCGCGCGTAGGGCACGCATTCGCCTTGCCCTGTGAAGCCGTCCTTCTCGATCCGAACCGTTAGAACCTTCGCTTCCGTCCGCGACCCGCGCGAAATCGTGAAAACCTGCGCAAGGCGGAACACATCCGCCGTGACCTCAACCCGCATCCCCGGCCTCTCCCGTATTCTTCATTCCCAGGGCTCCGCCCGTTCGGGGCTGAAATGGTCCCCCGGACCATTTCCGACACGCCCCTCACGCCCCGCCGGAGGCAGAAAGACTCAATCCTTCCGTCTCCGCAAGGACTTCGCTCAGTCGAACGCGGCCAGCGCATCCACGAGCTTGCCGGCGCCATGGCGGAACGGATCCACCGCCGGCAGGCAAAACTCGGCTTCAAGGTCGGCGAGATAGCTGTTTGCCTCGTCTTCGGACAAATGCTGCGTGTTCACCGAAATGCCAACCGCCTTCACATCCGGATTGACCCGGCTTGCCAGCGTCAGCGCCAGATCGCGTAGCTCTTCCAGCGAGGGCAGCGCGTAGTCTGGCAGGCCGCGCATATGCTCCCGGGTCGGCTCGTGGCACAGGATCAGCGCATCCGGCTGCCCGCCATGCACCAGCGCCATCGTGACGCCGGAATAGGAGGCATGGAAGAGCGAGCCCTGGCCCTCGATCAGGTCCCAGTGGTCCTCGTCATTGTCTGGTGTCAGCCATTCCACGGCGCCGGCCATGAAATCGGCGATCACGGCGTCGAGCGGAATCCCGTCGCCCGTGATCAGGATGCCCGTCTGGCCCGTCGCGCGGAAGGTCGACTTCATGCCGCGCTTCTGCATCTCCGCGTCCATCGCAAGCGCGGTGTACATCTTGCCGACCGAACAATCGGTGCCGACCGCAAGGCAACGCTTGCCGGTCCGCTTCTTGCCGTTGGCGATCGGGTAATCGACCTCCGGCACGCGGACATCGTGCATCTCGCGCCCCTCGGCCTTGGCAATCTCGACCAGTTCCGGCTCATCCGACAGCAGGTTATGCAGGCCGGAGGCAAGATCGAACCCCTTCAACAGCGCTTCGGCCAGAACGTGCCGCCATTCGTGCGAGATCATGCCGCCACGGTTGGCCACGCCGATCACCAGCGTCTTGGCGCCGGCTTCCAGCGCCTCGTCGAGCGTCATGTCGGTCAATTTCATGTCAGCCTTGCAGCCGTCCATGCGGAACTGACCCACGGCGAATTCCGGACGCCAGTCCTTGATACCCTGCGCGACCTTGGCGGCGAGCTGGTCCGGGGCTTCTCCGAGAAACAGAAGGTAGGGCGTTTCGATCATCTTGAATCTCCTTGTTCCCACGGACGCTAGCATGGGACGCGCAAGGAATTTTTGTCAGACTTGCTGACCCAATAAAGTTGAATTGGAAAGGCATTCTGGAAATCGCGCGAGAGTTCGAATACTGTTCGATTGCCTGCAAATTATGCAGTTTGAAAACTCACCTTTTTGGTTTGATTCGTTGACAATCTCCAATCGGCCCGTGCCTTGGGCCTTCCGTCAGGCAAGGAGTGTCGGCCGGACCCACCAGCCGGGGCGAAGGCCGGAAATCTCCGCTGCCGCGCGTTTCGCGGCTGCCGCGCTCGGGTAAAGACCGAAACAGGTTGCTCCCGAGCCGGACATGCGCGCCAGAAGGCAATCGGGACGCGCGCCAAGCAAGTCGAGCACCTCCCCGATTTCGGGTGCAATCTCGCGGGCCGGGCCTTCGAGGTCGTTGCGCTGGGTCTTCAGCCAGCCGGCGATGCGCTCCGGAGTGTCCATGTTGCAGGGGATCTCGGACATTTCCGGATTGTCCCTGCGGGACAACCTGCGGAAAACCTCGGGCGTGGAGACCTCCACTCCGGGATTGACCAGAACCGCCGGCAGGGGCGGCAAGCTGTCGATCGGCTCCAGCCGTTCGCCAATCCCACGCATGCGCACGGAGCGGCCTTCGAGACAGGCCGGGATATCGGCGCCAAGCCGCGCCACGGCTTCGAAGTCTGGGAGAGGACGCCGGAGCAGCCTTGCCAGCGCGCGCAGGCAAGCCGCGGCATCGGCGGAGCCGCCGCCAATGCCGGAAGCGGCGGGCAGATGCTTGTCGAGCGTGATGGTGGCCCGGGGCGCACCCATCAATGCCGCTGCTTTCAACACGAGGTTGCTGGCGTCGGTCGGAATGCCGGCGGCCCGCGGGCCGGTGACGGCGAAGGCGCATGCCTCCGAATCCTCTACAAGGATCCGGTCCCCTGTATCGGCAAAGACGACCATGGAATCGAGCAGGTGATAGCCGTCTTCGCGCCGTCCGGTAACATGCAGGGTCAGGTTGACCTTGGCCGGGGCGAACTCCTCAATGGGCGCCATTGGCCACGGCGAGAGGTTCGGACCCTTCTTCTTTCAGAACCCGGTCGAGACCGACTTCCAGCTTGCGGCGGATGCGTTCAGCATCTTCCGATTCGGGGTCGAAAGACAGCGCGCGGTGCCACTGGAACTCGGCTTCGATGTGCCGACCGACGGCCCAATAGGCATCGCCCAGGTGATCGTTCACGATCGGGTCCACGGCCATCAACTCGGTGGCCCGCTCAAGATGCTCCACGGCCTCTTCATAGCGGCCGAGGCGGTAGAAGACCCATCCCAGCGAATCGATGATGTACCCGCTGCCGGGAGAGGCGGCGACCGCCTCCTCGATCATCGCCAGCGCCTCGTCGAGATTGGTCTGCATCTCGACATAGGAGTAGCCGAGATAGTTCAGCACTTGCGGCTGACCCGGATTGAGCTCAAGCGCCTTGCGGAAATCGGGCTCGGCCAGCTCCCAACGCTTCTCGCGCTCGTGGGCGATCGCGCGTGCGTAATAGACGATCCACTGCCCGCGCTCCTCCTTGTCGAACAGTTCGATGGCGGCGTCATAGGCCTTGGAGGCGTCGTCATAGCGTTCCTCGGCGCGCAGGTTGTCGCCCAGCGTGACCTGCACGATAGGAATATTGCTATGCGTTTCGGCAAGCTGCTCCAGCACCTCGATGGCGGCCTCGTTCCGGCCGGAGGCGCGCAGGGCCGCGGCACGGCCGATCTCGGCAATATGGAAGCCTGCATCGTCGCGGGGTACCGCGTTGTAGGCCTGCGTGGCCAGCTCGTACTGTTCCTGTGCTTCCAGCAGATTGGCGCTGAGCAGGATGGCATCCACGTGATCGGGGCGCAGATACTCCGCGAGGCGGGTGTAGAGCAGCGTGTAGCTATCTGCGGCCTCCCCTTCGAGCGCGCCCGCGACGGTATAGAAGACCTCGGCCAGACCATCCTGAACGTTGCGGATCTGCGTGAAGGGCACGGTATCGCCGGCTTCGAGCTGGGCCATCAATTCCTCCAGGCCCGGGTCCAGATCCTGGTCCCAGCCAAGGCGAATCAACTGGATGGCGGCGCTGTTTCGGCCAAGCTGGCTGAGCACCTGCGCATGGGCGATGGCGCCCCGGCGTGTCAGCGGCAGAGGTTGCCCCTCGCGGCCCCCGAACACGTTGTCGGCGGCTTCGAAATCGCCTGCCAGCGCCAGGGCCAGCGCCTTGTGATAGAGTCCGAAGGCCGCCAGGCCGGTTGTCTCGGCGGCCTCGTCAAAGGCGGCAATCGCCTCGTCGACCTTGCCCAGCCCCATAAGGCCCCAACCACGCACCAGCCCGTCAACCAGCGGCCCGACGGTCAGCGGGCCGTCAAGGCCGGAGATCACGCCGTCGAAATTCTTGGCCTTCAGCTCGTGGCCCATCAGCACCATGTTCGCCATCTGGCTTTGGTAACCGAGGCTCTGCATGCGGCGTGCGATCGGCACGGCCTTTTCGATTTCGCCAATCCCGGTAAAGGCGAGCAGCGCGTTTTCCTGAAGTTCGGGATTGTCCCTGTCGCGGGCGAGGGCCCGGGTGAAATACTCGGCGGCTGCCCGGTAGTCGCTTTGGAAGCTCGCGTGGCGCGCCGCGAGATAGGCGCCGGAGAAGCCACGCTCCGGCTCTTGTGCGGAAACGGAAAGGGCCGTGCCGAAGGACAGGACCAATGCGAGCGGGAGGGTGCGGATTAGGGGCAAAGCTCGGCCTCGATTAAATCTCATGCCGGACAACCTAGCTTCGCAATCCAAATGAAACAATAAGGGGCGGCAAGCGCCGCCCCATTCTCCGCCTGTTATGACGGAAGTTTTACATGTTCGGGTAGTTCGGCCCGTCGCCGCCCTGCGGGCATGTCCAGGTGATGTTCTGCGTCGGATCCTTGATGTCGCAGGTCTTGCAGTGCACGCAGTTGGAGAAGTTGATGACGAATTTCGCCTCCGACCCCGCTTCTTCGACAAATTCGTAGACGCCCGCCGGGCAATAGCGCGCCGACGGGCCGCCGAACTTGGCGAGTTCGACCTTCACCGGCATTTCCGGATCGGCGAGCTTCAAATGGCAGGGCTGGCTTTCCTCGTGGCTGGTCATCGCGAAGGAGACGTTGGTCAGCCGGTCGAAGGAGAGCTTGCCATCGGGCTTGGGATAGTCGATCGGCTTGAACTTCGCCGCCTCGCCGGTGGCCTGCGCGTCGCTCTTGCCGTGCTTCATGGTGCCGAACGGGTTCCAGCCGACCATCGAGCCGAGCCACATGTCGAGCCCGCCGAAGCTGAGCCCGCCCAGCAGGCCGAACTTGGACCAGAGCGGTTTCACGTTGCGCACCGGCTTGAGATCCTTGCCGACCGGTCCGGTCCGAAGGCCCACGTTGTAATCGGTCAGCTCGTCGCCAGCGCGACCCGCTGCAATAGCGGCATGAGCGGCTTCGGCGGCCTCCTTGCCCGAATACATCGCGTTGTGGATGCCCTTGATCCGCGGCACGTTGATCAGGCCCGAGGAGCAGCCCAGCAGCGCCCCGCCGGGGAAACAGCTCTTCGGGATCGACTGGTAGCCGCCTTCGGAAATGGCGCGGGCGCCGTAGGCCACGCGCTTGCCGCCTTCCAGAAGCTCCTTGAGCATCGGGTGATGCTTGAAGCGCTGGAACTCCATGTAGGGGAAGAGATGCGGGTTGGCGTAGTTCAGGTGCACCACGAAACCGACGCAGACCTGATTGTTCTCCATGTGATAGATGAAGGAGCCGCCGCCTGCGTTCGAACCCAGCGGCCAGCCCATCGTGTGCGTCACCGTGCCCTCGCGGTGCTTGGCCGGGTCGATCTCCCAGATCTCCTTCATGCCGAGGCCGAACTTGGCTACGTCGCAATCGGCATCAAGCGCGTATTTGGCGATGATTTCCTTGGCCAGCGAGCCGCGCACGCCCTCGGAGATGAAGACGTATTTGCCGTTGAGTACCATGCCCGGCTCATAGGCCGGCCCCGGCGTGCCGTCGGCTTGCTTGCCAAACTCGCCGGCAACCACGCCCTTCACTTCGCCATTCTCGCCATAGACCAGTTCGGAGGCAGCCATGCCGGCGAAAATCTCGACGCCCAACTCCTCGGCCTGTTCCGCCATCCAGCGGCAGACATTGCCGAGACTGACGATGTAGCAGTGATGGTTGTTCATCAGCGGCGGCATCATCATGTTGGGCAGCCGGATCTCGCCCGCCTCGCCCAGCATGTAGAACTCGTCCTTCTTGACCTTTGTCGTGATCGGCGCGTCCCGGTCTCGCCAGTCCGGGATCAGCGCGTCGAGCCCGCCGGGGTCCATGACCGCGCCCGAAACGATATGCGCACCGACCTCGGAGCCTTTCTCCAGCACAACCACTTCCAGATCGGGATCGAGCTGCTTGAGCCGGATGGCCGCCGACAGGCCGGACGGACCTGCTCCGACGATGACGACGTCGCAATCCATCTCTTCGCGTTCGATTTCGCTCATGGCTCTCCCCGATTCTTGCTCTTTTGCGCTGCAAAACTTGCTGTCGGCCTTGCCTAACGGAGAAAAAATATGGGCGTCAATCCAAACAGAGCAGCATGAATGACGCAGCGCGGCGCTACGCTGCGTACAAAAGTCGTCCGGCCTTTCGAGTCGCGCGAAACCCCGCCGCGCCGCATCTCGCTCAAAAGTGCGTGCAAATCGGGCGATCTTTCGGTGAATCTCCTGTAAACGCGGCGAAGCCGAACCGTTCCGCACCGTCGCCGGCTGGCGCAATCTGCCCGGCGCCAGTCTGAAAATTGGCTTCCTTGCTTGTTTCCCGGGCACTTTGGCGGCATTGGAGAGGGCAATTCGCCAAAACAGCAGAGTCAACCGATCATGCCTCATTATCGTTCCAGAAAATCCACCCATGGGCGCAACATGGCCGGAGCACGTGGCCTTTGGCGCGCGACCGGCATGCAGGATGGTGATTTCGGCAAGCCGATCATTGCCGTGGTCAACAGCTTCACCCAGTTCGTTCCGGGCCATGTGCACCTGAAGGATCTCGGCCAGATGGTCGCGCGGGAAATCGAGGCCGCGGGCGGTGTCGCCAAGGAATTCAACACGATTGCCGTCGATGACGGCATCGCCATGGGCCATGACGGGATGCTCTACTCGCTTCCCTCGCGCGAGCTGATCGCGGATTCGGTCGAGTACATGGTCAACGCGCATTGCGCTGATGCGATGGTCTGCATCTCCAACTGCGACAAGATCACCCCGGGCATGCTGATGGCGGCGATGCGGCTCAACATCCCGGCGATCTTCGTCTCGGGCGGCCCGATGGAGGCCGGCAAAATCGACATTGCCGATCTGGACATGACCAAGATCGACCTCGTGGACGCGATGGTTGCCGCGGCGGACGACAAGTTCACCGACGAGCAGGTCCAGCATATCGAGGAAAACGCCTGCCCGACCTGCGGTTCCTGCTCGGGCATGTTCACCGCCAACTCGATGAACTGTCTCGCCGAGGCGCTTGGCCTCGCGCTGCCGGGCAACGGCTCGACGCTGGCCACCCATGCAGACCGCAAGGGGCTGTTCCTCGAGGCGGGTCGCAAGATCGTCGATATCACCAAGCGCCATTACGAGGGCGAGGAGAAGGGCCTGCTGCCGCGCGAGATCGCGACCTTCGACGCCTTCGAGAACGCCATGGCGCTCGATATCGCCATGGGCGGCTCGACCAACACGGTGCTGCACCTGCTGGCCATCGCCTATGAGGGCAAGGTCGATTTCACCATGGCCGACATGGACCGCCTGTCGCGCAAGGTGCCATGCCTGTGCAAGGTCGCGCCCAATATCCACAACGTCCACATGGAGGACGTGCACCGCGCCGGCGGCATCTTCTCGATCCTCGGCGAGTTGCATCGCGGCGGGCTGCTGCACACGGACGTACCGACCGTGCATTCCTCCACCATGGGCGAGGCCATCGCCAAATGGGACATCAAGATCGCCAACAACCCGGAGGCGGAGCAGCTCTTCCGCGCGGCCCCCGGCGGCGTGCGCACCACGGTCGCCTTCAGCCAGTCCAACCGCTTCAAGGAACTGGATACGGACCGCGAGGGTGGTGTGATCCGCTCGGTCGAGCATGCCTTCACCAAGGAGGGCGGCCTGGCGGTGCTCTCCGGCAATATCGCCGAGAATGGCTGCATCGTGAAAACCGCGGGGGTGGATGCGAACATCCTGAAATTCTCCGGCCCGGCTCGTGTCTTCGAGAGCCAGGACGCGGCGGTCAACGGCATCCTCACCAAGCAGGTCCAGGAGGGGGAAGTCGTGGTCATCCGCTACGAAGGCCCGCAAGGAGGCCCCGGGATGCAGGAGATGCTCTATCCGACCTCCTACCTGAAATCCAAAGGGCTGGGGAAGAAATGCGCCCTGCTGACCGATGGTCGCTTCTCGGGCGGCACCTCGGGGCTCTCCATCGGCCATGTCTCTCCGGAGGCCGCCGAGGGTGGGCTGATCGGGCTGGTGGAAACCGGCGACCTGATCGAGATCGACATTCCGAACCGCGGCATCAACCTCGCCGTCTCTGACGAGGTGCTGGCCGAACGCCGCGCGGCCAAGGGCGCGCTGCCCTGGACGCCGGCCGAACCGCGCACGCGGGCCGTGTCCACCGCGCTCAAGGCCTATGCGATGCTGGCCAGCTCGGCGGCCAAGGGCGGGGTGCGTATCCTGCCGGACTGACCGGTGCGTGCCTCTTCACAGATCGGCGGCCGTCCCTCGGGGCGGCCGTTTTTCTTTCTGAAGAGGCCGCTGGATTCCATGCAATGGCGTGACAGTCCCGGCAAGGCGTGGCCGGGATTTCCGTCTGATGTTGCCTTGCCCTTGACATTCGGTCGCACGCTTGGGTTAAGGGCGTTCAACCCAATCCCCACAATCCAGACCGTGCAGGGACAGCAATGGAAAAGATACCGATGACCCGCGCGGGCTTTGCCGCGCTGGACGCAGAACTGAAATCGCTGAAGACGACAGATCGCCCGGCCATCATCCGGGCCATCGCGGAAGCGCGTGAACATGGCGATCTGTCCGAGAACGCCGAGTACCATTCCGCGCGCGAGAAGCAGAGCTTCATCGAGGGCCGGATCAAGGAACTCGAATCGGTGATTTCGCGCGCCAATGTCATCGACCCGAAGACGCTGTCCGGATCCATCAAGTTCGGCGCCACCGTGACCATCGTCGACGAGGACACGGACGAGGAAAAGACCTACCAGATCGTGGGCGAACCCGAGGCAGACCTCGAAAGGGGCCTTCTGAACATCAAGTCGCCCATCGCGCGGGCCCTGATCGGAAAAGATGAGGGTGACAGCATCGAAGTGCGGACACCGGGCGGTGAAAAGAGTTATGAGGTTCTCAGCATCAAGTATGTCTGAGCAAGGGGCCGTGCCCATATGAGTAACCCTTCGCGCAAGCCCAATATTGGCGATGCAACGCGACCGCCTCCCGAAAAGGGAGGTCTCCAGGCTGCCGACTGGATCGCGCTGATTCTCAGCATGGTCTGGTTCGCCGGTGTCGCCGTGTTCTTTCTCGTGCTGCCCGAGCCGCAGGCGGATGGCGGGCTGGATCCGGCGCGCCTTGTCATGACCATCCTGGCGATCGTCATGCCGGTGGCGCTGATCTGGGTCGGGGCGATGGCGGTGCGTTCCGCCCGATTGATGCGCCAGGAAAGCAACCGGCTGCAGGCGGCAATCGACGCGATGCGCCATGCCTATGTCAGCCAGGCGCCGCAGGGCGCCAGCGGCGTGCGCCTGCCGTTGGAGCAGAAGCTGGACGAGATTGCCCGCGCGCAGAAAAAGACCGAGGCAGCGCTGGCCCACCTGACGTCGGTGAATACGCGGGCGGCGGCAGCCATGGCCAAGGACCCGGAACGCGCGGCTCTCACCGCACCGAAGAAGACTGAAACGGCGCAGGACAGCGCCCAGCCGGCGCTTGCGCTCGGAACCCCGGTCGAGGCGCTGGTGGAGCCGATCTCCTCGGAGGATTTCATCCGGGCGCTGAATTTCCCCGATGACGAACGCGACAAGGAAGGTTTCCGGGCACTGCGCCTGGCGCTCAAGGACCGCTCCTCCTCGGCCCTAATCCGCTCGGCGCAGGATATCCTGACGCTGCTGGCAGAGGACGGGATCTACATGGACGACCTGACCCCCGATCGCGCCCGGCCCGAGATCTGGCGCCGTTTTGCCGAGGGCGAACGCGGCCGGACCATTGCCAGCCTTGGCGGCATCCGGGACCGCTCCAGCCTTGCCCTGACGGCGGGACGGATGCGTCAGGATCCGGTGTTCCGCGACTGCGCGCACCATTTCCTGCGCAAGTTCGACACCACGTTTTCGTCCTTCGGCAAGGACGCCAGTGACGCGGAGATCGCGGCCTTCGCCGATACCCGCAGCGCGCGGGCCTTTATGCTGATCGGGCGGGTCTCGGGAACCTTCGACTGAGCCTAGCGAAGCGTCAGGCACATCGTCGTGGCGTGATGAAACCCGAAAATCCGCGAAAGCCAGCCCAATTCGATCCGTTCCGTCGGTGAGAAGCCGTAGCGCTCGTAAAGCGCACGGGCGCGGATATTGGCGTCGATCACGTCGAGGCGGATCTCAGCCATGTCGTTCCACCGCGCCTGCGCCACGACAGCGTCGATCAGGCTGCTTCCGACACCCTGACCTCGCGCCTCGGCGGCAACGAAGAGCCCGTCCAGAAGCATCTGCTTTTCGGAAATCGGGCGCTCCAGCATATCCAGCAGGCTACCGCGCCAGGCCGCGCCGAGCAGGCCATAGACCCTTGCCATGTCCTGAAATCCGGCGGTCAAAAGCCCACCCCGATAGGTCTTGAAGCCGGCGATTCCGAGCAGCTCCCCCTGTTCCGACAGGGCGCTGAGCGCATGGGAGGGGTCGAGCGCGTGCTCGATGAAGGCAAGTGCCTTTCGCTCTGGCGCGAGCACCCGTCCGAGCTTGCCCGAGAACGCCTCCCAGAACAGGTAGGCGACCCTGTCTCTTTGGTCCTCAGGAAACCCGGTTTCTATTCGCATCAACAGCTCCGCTGACGGTCACAGCTTTCAGGAGCGAGACTGGCCCGCCAGCTTTTCAGGTGCAACCTCCGGAATTCCGGACGGTGCCCGGAACCCGGCGATCAGCAGCCCGCCGCGATCGGACTCGAAACCGGTGATTTCGACCAGTTTCTCTTGCTCCGCGTAACAATGACCCCGACAGAAAGCCTGTCGCAGCGAACGATACGGTGCATCCGAATGAACCCGTGTCAGTTTCCGGCGCCGCCGACGATACCGGCGGGATGGTTGGCTGAGCGCGAATCCGGTCCGTGCAGGACCACGATATCCTTGCGCGCCTCGGGCGAGTCCACAATGTCGGAGCGGTCATCCGCACTGTCGTCGTAGTAACGCCGGATGGTCACGCCGGGATACTCATCAAAGAAGCGCATGGTCGATTTCGGAAAAGGAGACCGCGGCGCATTCTCGAAGCCCGGAACGTCGCGCAGGATGGTACCGATCGAGGTGGTGCAGAGCGCATTTGGAACGGCTCCGCGCGACTGCACGCGGGCGAGGATCATCTCCGCCTGTTGAGGTGTCACCTGAATATCGTGGCGGATCACGCGATAGGTTTCCCGGGCGTGATAATCGATGAAGAAATCCACCATGTTGTCCGTGATGCCGTAATGCACGTCGGCACGTTGCGGCGCGTAGGGATGGTGGAAGGTGCCCGCGGGGTTGAAGATCACCCGTTGCGAGGCGTTCACCATGAGGGCGCTATGGGCACCCTCGTTGGAGCGGTTGTTGACCATGGTAAACAGCGTCACCGTCGGCGGCTCGTCGGCACGATAGGCCGCTTTCGCCACTGCTTCGTCGCTGGCCCAGGGGCCGGGGTCGCCACAGGCGGCCAAGATCAAGGGCAGGCAGAGTGCCAGCATAAATCGCTTCATGGGGCGGCCCCCGGAATTTGTTGTGAGAATGTGCTCGGCGTCAGCCGTTGACCAGACCGATAAAGAGCAGCAGCAGAATGCTGATGATCGCGCCCTTGGTCACCATGCTGATGAACCCGTCGAAGGTCTTTTCCTGCACGGAAATATCCATGCTGCCCTGCTTGTGCGTCTCTTCCGACATCGATTTGTCTCCCTGTCACTGTCCTGTCGCCCGATCTGCATAACCCAGTTTCCGGAACGTGTTAAGGCCGTCCAAAACGATTGTGAAGGGGCAGGCGGCATGCCGTTGCCGCCCTGCCGCTTGGCCCTTGCGCGTTTGCGTCAGTCTTCCGTGTCGAGTTCCTGGGCCAGGCGGAAACCGATCCGTCGTGCCTCTACAACTTCCGGCTGCTTGCGCAGCGCGCGCAGGATCACGTTGAGCTGGCTGACATGCTGGATGAGCTGGGTGCGGGTGCCGTCGGCGTCCGCGCCGTAGAAGGTGACGATGTCCGGGTCGAAATAGCCGATCCCCTCGATGCGCAGCACCCCTGCGCTGGCACCGGTGAAGCCCATGGCGATCTCGTGGTCGCTGTCCAGATGTTCCTCGAAATTCTTGATATAGAGGATCAGCCGCTCATAAGCCCATTTGGCCGGGCTTTTCTGTGCCACCGCCTTGCGGACATTCTCCGGGATCGGTTCGATCTCGACACTACGGGTGTTCGGGTCTGCGTGCACCGCGCGGGCGCAGGGCGTGTCCTGCTCGTGTTCCGTCATCTCCGCTCCTCCTGTGCGGCGTTGCGCTCAGAGGCGTCGCCACAGCCAGGCGCCATCCTCCCGGCGCTCCCGCGTGACCAGCCTCTCGTTCAGCAGATGATTGAGGTGCCCGACGGATTCCACAAGGGCCAGCCCGTATTCTGTCAGGCCAATCTCCCGCTTGAAGAGCGGTTTGAAGCAGTCATGCGCGGTACGCGGCTCCGAAAGATGCTCCAAAAGCCGCTCCAAGGCGCCGTGGTGATTCTGGATCAACTGCACCATGCGCGCCGGCAGGCCGGTATAGGGCAGCTTGTGGCCGGGCAGTACGAAATGGTCTTCGCGGGCGAAAGCGGCGAGCCGTTCACAGCTTTCCAGCCAGTCGCCCACCGGGTCCGCTGCCGGCTCGGTCGGGTAGACGCCGAGATTGGGCGATATCGAGGGCAGGAGCTGGTCGCCGCACAGGACGAGATTGTCGTCCCTGCTCCAGAAGGTCGCGTGCTCGGCGGCATGTCCGTTGCCCATATGGATGTCCCAGTCCCGACCACCGATACGAATCGTGTCGCCTTCGACCAGCCGGGTGAAACCGAGCGGTATCGGGTAGACGCAATCGGAAAAGTTGAAAGGCCGGTCGGCAACGCGGCTCTCATAGATGAGTGGGTCCATCCCGGCCGCGCGATAAAAGGCCAGTGTCTCCTCCGGCCAGGTTTCCTGAACATCCAGCGTCAGCATCCGGGCATAGAGCCAGGTCGTGCGGCTCGTGGCCAGTTCTGCGCCGTGCTCGGACTGAAACCACCCCGCGAGCCCCACATGGTCCGGGTGGTGATGGGTCACGATCACCCGATTGACCGGCTTGCCGCCAAGCGGGCCGGCCATCAAGTCTCGCCAGATCGCGCGAATGGGCGCGCTGGACCAGCCGGTATCGACAACAGTCCAGCCATCGCCATCATCGAGCGCGAAGATATTGACGTGATCGAGGGCCATCGGCAGCGGCAGGCGCATCCAGAGCACGCCCTCGGCGATCTCGATTGCCTCGCCCGTTCCCGGCGCGGTGTCGTGCGGATAGCGCAAAGGGGCGTGGTTCCGTTTCAGCATCGATCAGACCGCTTCCAGTTCTTCGACGCTCATCGCGTAGAGCCCGTCGGCGCCGTCGCGCTGCTGGGCGATCAGCGATTCATGCTCCGGCAGGATGCGCTTGATGAAGAAGCGTGCGAGCTTGGTGCGCGGCCCTGCGCCGCCCTCGGCCATGGCCGCCATCAGGTGGTAATGCGCGCCGAGCACGCGGGCGAAGGCGCGCAGATAGGCAACACAGCCGGCAAAACGGTCCTGCATCTCCTGCTCCACCAGCCATTCCGTTGCCTCGCGGAAATTCTCGGCGGCGTTGAAGACCGGCTTGGCAAGCTCGGGCAGCGTGCCGCGCGCGGTTTCGGCGAAGGCCTCAACCTCGTCGAGCAGCGCATAGGCGGCGGCGCCGCCATCCATCATCTTGCGCGCCACGAGATCCATCGCCTGGATGCCGTTCGTGCCTTCGTAGATCTGGGCAACGCGGACATCGCGGGCGAACTGGGCCGCGCCGGTCTCCTCGATGCACCCCATTCCGCCATGGACCTGTACGCCCAACTGCGCGACCTCGTGGCCGATATCGGTGCCGTGCGCCTTGGAGATCGGGGTGAGCAGCGCAGCGCGCGCAGTCCATTCCTCGTCGCCGGTCGCGTGACCCATGTCGATGGCAACGGCATTGGCCAGCGCGATGGCGCGGGCGGCAAAGGTTTCGGCCTTCATCGTCATCAACATGCGGCGCACATCGGGGAACTCGATGATCATGCCGGTGCCGCCGACCCGGCCCTGCTTGCGCTCCCGCGCGTATTCGATGGCCTTCTGGGTCGCCGCTTCCGCGATACCGATGCCCTGCGCGGCCACGCCGAGCCGGGCGTTGTTCATCATCGTGAACATCGCTGCCATGCCACCATGCTCCTCGCCCACGAGCCAGCCCTTGGCGCCGTTGAACTCCATGACACAGGTGGGCGAGCCGTGAATGCCGAGCTTGTGCTCGACGGAGACGACCTTGAGGCTGTTGGCGACGCCCGGAACGCCGGTCTCGTCCGGCAGATCGCGCGGCACCATGAAGAGCGAGATGCCCTTGGTGCCGGGCTTGCCATCGGGCAGGCGGGCGAGAACGAGGTGGCAGACATTGCTGACGAAATCGCAATCGCCCCAGGTGATGAAGATCTTCTGTCCGGTAATCGCGTAAGTGCCGTCCTCGTTGCGCTCGGCCCGGCTGACAAGCGCGCCCACATCCGAGCCCGCACCGCTCTCGGTCAGGTTCATCGTGCCGGACCACTCGCCGGAGATCAGCTTGGGCAGGTAGAGTTCCTTGAGCTCGTCGCTGGCATGGGCCGCGAGCGCCTCGATCTGGCCCTGCGTCAGCAGCGGGTTGAGTTGCAACGAAAGGTTGGCGGAGGACATCATGTCGTTGATCGCCGTTTGCAGTGCCACCGGCAGCCCCATGCCGCCATGCTCCACCGGCGCCGACACACAGACCCAGCCGCCTTCCGCGATCGCCCGGTAGGCTTCGGCGAAACCCGGCGCAGCGCGCACGCGGCCGTTCTCCAGCACCGAGTGGTGCTCGTCCCCGGCGCGGTTACCCGGGGCGATGATCTCGGCACAGAGCTTGCCGGCCTCCGACAGGATGGCCTCGGTCATGTCCCGGTCGGCATCGGCGAACAGCTCCGTCGCGCGGAGCTGGTCAAGGCCGACGATTTTTTCGAGGAGGAACTGGATATCGGACAGGGGTGCTTTGAATGGCATTGGGGTCTCCTCACACTTGCAGCCTTGGCACGGCGCGGCCGAGGGCGTATCACCCGTGGCTCAGAATTCAGGTTAGCCGGTGCTGCATTGCGGCACAAAGACGGACGCAGCGTCACGAGATCGTATGAGCAAAGAAACCGAACGTCTCAAGCCCGATCCGGAGGGGATAGCACGTGCTTGCACGCTGCTGGAAGCCGGAGAACTGGTCGCCTTTCCGACGGAAACGGTCTACGGGCTGGGCGCCGATGCTCGGCAGGGCGAAGCGGTGGCACGGATTTTCGACGCCAAGGGGCGACCGCGTTTCAACCCGCTGATCGTGCATGTGGCAGATCTGGAGATGGCACGCCGATACGGTGCGTTCGGCACGGACGCGTTGGCGCTGGCCGACGCGTTCTGGCCCGGGCCGCTGACGCTGGTCGTTCCGATTCGGCCGGAGGCGGGCTTGTCCGAACTGGTGTCTGCCGGTCTGGACACTGTCGGCATCCGGGTGCCGCGCGGCGAGGTGGCCCAGGCGCTGCTGCGCCGGTTCGACGGGCCGGTGGCCGCGCCCTCGGCGAATCTTTCTGGCAAGATCAGCCCTACCCGCGCGGAACATGTGCTGGACGGGCTGGACGGCCGGATCGCGGCGGTGCTCGACGGCGGGCCCGCCGAAGTAGGCGTGGAGTCGACGATCATCGGGTGTTTCGATCATCCCCGCATGCTGCGTCCGGGCGGGCTTCCGGCCGAGATCGCAGAGCAGGCGCTCGGCCGCCCGCTGGCACATGCGCCTGTGGGCGATACGCCGAATGCGCCCGGCCAGTTAAGCTCCCACTACGCGCCCGACGCGGCGGTGCGGCTGGATGCGCGCGCGGCGCATCCGGGGGAGACGCTTATCGGCTTCGGGCCGGGATGCGATGGGGCGGCGCTGAACCTGTCGCGCTCCGCTGACCTCGTGGAGGCCGCTGCGAACCTGTTCCAATATCTGCGGGAGGCCGACAAACTCGGCCAGCCGATCGCTGTCGCCCCGATTCCGCATCACGGTCTCGGGGTTGCGATCAATGACCGGCTGAAACGCGCAGCCCATCCGAGATAATTCCGGGGCGGGGGCGCTCCCGCCCACGACCTGCGCGCTGCCGCGCTTGTCCGCGGTTGGGGGTGGCCGCGCCTGCGGCGCGGTGATCTGGATGGAAACCGGGTCCGGCCGGGAGAAGGCGCCGTGCCAGTGCCGATGATAGCTCAGGTGGCGCTTCGTTTGTCCATGTCCAGAGAGACGTCGTTGGGCTCAGAACCCTGCAGGAGTTCCGAGGCCAGGGACGTTTTCTCCAAACCAAGAAAGCCGAGCGCTTCGGAAAGCGATCCGAACAGACATACGTTCATCCTGTCGCTTTGAGAGCAAACGGTCTCGAATATCCTGGCGATACCGAAAGCCGTCTCATCATCGGCGTAGAGCGCGATTTTGAAAGGACTGTCCTGCGTGCTGTGGCGCTCGATCAGGCGGTCGCGCAGGGCCATGATATCGGCCAGCCCCATCCCCGTCCCGGTCAGGCCACGAAAATCCAACAGGGTCGGGATGCCGTGATAGAACCCGCTCACCAAAGGCCCCTTCGTATACTGCTCCCGGGCGTCCTCCAGAGAGAGGTATCCGTAGAAACGAACATGCTGGAGGTCCGGAGATTGATAGATCACAGAAGAAGCGGTCATGGGCACCAGGGCGTAATGGGCGGTTTCCCGCCGACTACATCCGATCTCGCGTGGAGAGGTAACTACGCCGATAACAGTTCTGCGCCGGTGTTGCCCGAAGGACAGCAATTCCAGCTCCACAGAATTATTTGTTAAGCTTTATTAATGACTTGTTGTCCGGATTCCGGTTATGAGCCTTCGCCTGCGAGCCGATTCAGGATGGCGAGGGCGCTCTCGCTGTCCCAATGCGCGTCCCCGATGAGCCGGCCGACCTCCGCACCTTCCGGATTCACGATCACCGTCACTGGCAGGCCCATCACGCCCATCTGGCGGGCGAGTTGCTGCTGCGGATCGCGGTAGAGAGGAAGGTTGTCCACGCCGATCTCGTCAAAGAATTTCCGGATCGCGGGGACATGGTTGCGCCCCGTGGCAACGGTGACCACTTCGACCGGTTTGCCCTCCATCGCGGTCTGGAGGTTGGCCAGCGTCGGCATTTCCTTGCGGCAGGGGGCACACCAGGTGGCCCAGAAATTCACCACCAGCCAGTTGCCTGCGTGATCGGAGAGGCTCTTGGGCGCATCGGAGAGGTCGACGATCCCGACATCCGGAATCGGGCGCGGCTCCTCGTGCAACACAAGCTTTTTCATGTCGCCTTCGCGCAACGCGGCCACGTCCGCCATGTCGGCCAGCGCCGGATTTGCCAAGAGCGCGAGGCCCGTATAGACCATCGCGGCCAACAAGTTCTTCATAGACTATCCTTTCGGGGTCCAGATCATGACCGATGCCAAACAACAGGCCGCCAACCAGATGTGGGGCGGACGCTTTTCCACCGGGGTCGATGCTATCATGGAGGCGATCAACGCCTCGATCGATTTCGACCGCCGACTGGCCCGACAGGATGTCGAGGGCTCCCGCGCCCACGCCGCGATGCTGGCAGCGCAGGGCATCATCTCGGATATAGACGCGGAGGCCATTCGGGAAGGCCTTCTCACGGTCTTGTCAGAAATCGAAAGCGGCAATTTCGAATTTTCCAAGGCGCTGGAGGACATTCACATGAATGTCGAGGCGCGCTTGAAAGCGCTGATCGGCGAACCAGCCGGGCGTCTGCACACGGCGCGGAGCCGCAACGATCAAGTCGCGACCGATTTCAAGCTTTGGGTGCGGGACCAGTATGATGCCGCGATATCCGGGGTGGAGGCGCTGCAAAAGGCGCTGGTCGGGCAGGCCGAGGCCGGGGCCGACTGGGTCATGCCCGGCTTCACGCACCTGCAGGTGGCGCAGCCGGTGACATGGGGCCACCACATGCTGGCTTATGTCGAGATGCTGGGCCGCGACGCGAGCCGCCTGCGCGATGCGCGCGCGCGGATGAACGAATGTCCCTTGGGGGCGGCTGCGCTGGCAGGCACCTCCTTCCCGATCGACCGCCACATGACGGCGGAAGCGCTCGGCTTCGACCGGCCGGCGGCGAATTCGCTCGACGCGGTGGCGGACCGGGATTTCGCGCTGGAATTCCTCTCCTGCGCCTCGATCTGTGCGATGCATCTGAGCCGGCTGGCCGAAGAGCTGGTGATCTGGTCCTCGGCTCAGTTCCGTTTCGTGACGCTCTCGGACGCCTTCTCTACCGGCTCTTCGATCATGCCGCAGAAGAAGAACCCCGATGCCGCCGAGCTGATCCGGGCCAAGATCGGCCGGATCATGGGCGCAATGGTGGGGCTTTTCACGGTGATGAAGGGGCTGCCGCTGACCTATTCCAAGGACATGCAGGAGGACAAGGAACAGGTTTTCGACGCGGCTGACAGCCTGATGCTGGCGCTGGCGGCGATGACCGGGATGGTGACGGATATGTCCGCCAACCGGGCCGAGCTGGAAGTGGCGGCGGCGAGCGGTTTTTCAACCGCGACCGATCTGGCCGACTGGCTTGTTCGCGAGTTGGGCTTGCCGTTCCGCGATGCGCATCACGTGACCGGTTCGCTGGTTGCCATGGCCGAGGGGCAGGGCTGTGACCTTCCTGAGCTGACACTGGAGCAGATGAAGTCGGTGCATGAGGGCATTACAGAGGGCGTTTTCTCCGTTCTCGGCGTGCAGAACTCGGTTGCCAGCCGCAAATCCTATGGTGGGACCTCGCCTAAGCGGGTGCGCGAGCAGGTTGCGCTTTGGCAGGAGCGTCTTGGGTGAAGGCGGTCGCCGCGATTTTCCTGCTGGTGGTGCTGGCCGGTTGTGCGCCGCCGCGCGCGTATCCAACGGGTGGTGTCGCGGTGAACACTGCCGGAAATACCTCGGCCGTTGCCGGCGTGAATACCGGTCGGGTGGCCGTCGGGGCGAATACGAATGGCGATGTCGGCGTTGCCGTCAACGTCGTGGACCGGCCGAATGTGGACGTGACGGTTGGAACCGGAGGGTCTTCGGTGGCGGTGGGCAATGGGCCGGTTCGTGTCGGGGTCGGCACCGGTGGCAGAAGAGGATTGGCATTATGGTTCTGACTAGATTGGTTGTTGGGCTGGTCCTGCTGGGATTCGTGGCGGGGTGCGGCGCGGATGGAGCGCCTTTGCCGCCCGATGATCGGGAACGACCGCAGTCGGGGATAACCCTCTCTGGCAAGATGCAAGTCGGCGTGGCTAGCGGACCGGACGGCACGCGCACCGTGAGCCGAATCACCAACTGAGCATCGGGCGCGTGGTGGCGGTCTAGTTGATCAGGCCGTCATGTCCCATGAGCAGGTCGGCTTCGAGCGTGAGCGCGTCGAGATCGGCCTGAAGCTTCAGGCGCATCGCTTCGCGGGTCTCGGGATCGATTCTCTTGGGGATCTCCACGTCCCATTTGCGATACATCATCACCCCGCGCCCGCCGGGTTTCGGCAGCATCAGGTCGTCCCAGCTGTTGATGGTGCGGTATTTCTCGACCGAGTTTGTATAGAGCCAGATCGGCGCGCCGGTGAGCCGGGCCCAGTCGATCGGCATCGCCTTGGCGATGCGCTTGGGGCCCTCGGGGCCGTCGATGGCAAATCCGATGGTGGTGCCGGCGCGCATCATGCGCGCGACTTGCAGCGAGGCGCCGGTGTTGTTCTTGCGGTCCTTCATCGGCATCGTGTCGAGGCCGAAATTGCGCATAATCCGGCCAACGATGCGGCCGGGAATGGCGGCGGAGGTGATGACGCAATAGGGCGACCAGGCCGGGTCCCAGCCGCGGGCGGCCATGGCTAGCCGGCCGTGCCAGAGCGCGAAGATGATCGGCTTGCCGCCGGCGACGGCCTCGATCACGTCGTCGCGGCCGTGAAATTCCCAGTCCGTACGCTGATAGACCTTTTCGAGATGGCGCGAGATCAGCCGGGCAGCCGTGCCGGAGACGGCGTCGCTCATGGCCGCCGTTTCGAGCTTCTTGCGGATTTTCTTCTCGATGGACGCCATCAGGCCAGCTCCCCGTTCTCCGGATGATTGTCTGGCAGCGGCAGGCGGTTGCGACAAGGCTTTCGGGCGGCCACCGCCGGCACCTGTTACCAAAATGCGGCGCGTTCCGCGCCACGCCTTCTGCCTCGCCCCTTGCGGGGCTCAGGCGGTGCTGGTGGAGGGGACTGCCGGATTGCCCTGCGCTGCGGCTGTGGTAAGAGCGTCGCTTGACTCAACTGGCCCGGAGTGTGGCGCATGGATCATTTTCTGTATCGCGACGGTGCGCTATTCGCCGAGGACGTGCCGGTCAGCGAGATCGCGGCCAGCGTGGGTACGCCGTTCTACTGCTATTCAACCGCCACGCTGACGCGGCATTTCCGGCTGTTCGACGAGGCGCTGGAGCCGCTCGATCACCTCGTATGTTTCGCGATGAAATCCAATTCCAACCAGGCGATCCTGAAGACACTTGCCGAACTGGGTGCAGGCATGGACGTGGTCTCGGGCGGGGAATATGCGCGGGCGAAGGCGGCGGGCGTGCCGGGCGACAAGATCGTGTTTTCCGGGGTCGGCAAGACCGCGACGGAGATGCGCGCCGCGCTTGAAGGCGGCATCCGGCAGTTCAACGTCGAGAGCGAGCCGGAGATGGAGTTGCTCAACGCTGTGGCGCTTTCCATGGGCGTGGTGGCGCCGGTGGCGATCCGGATCAACCCGGACGTCGATGCCCGCACCCATGCCAAGATCGCGACCGGCAAGTCCGAAAACAAGTTCGGTATTCCGATCGCGCGCGCCAGGAAGGTTTACGCCCGTGCCGCGTCCCTGCCCGGTCTGGAGGTGACGGGGATCGATGTGCATATCGGCTCGCAACTGACCGAGCTGGAGCCGTTCGAGCAGGCCTACAAGAAGGTGGCCGAGCTGACGGAGGCGCTGCGGGACGAGGGGCACGAAATCCGGCGGCTCGATCTGGGCGGCGGGCTTGGCATTCCCTATACGCGCAGCAACGAGGCGCCGCCGCTTCCGAGCGAATATGGCGACTTGATCAAGCGCACGCTCGGCCATCTGGGCTGCGAGGTGGAGATCGAGCCGGGGCGGCTGATCTCCGGCAATGCGGGGATCATGGTCAGTGCGGTGATCTATGTGAAAAACGGCGAAGGGCGGGATTTCCTGATCGTCGACGGGGCGATGAACGATCTCGTGCGCCCCTCCATGTACGATGCTCACCACGATATCATCCCGGTGAAGGAGCCCGAGCCGGGCACTGCACAGGCGCCCATCGATATCGTCGGCCCGGTCTGCGAGAGCGGTGATACCTTTGCGAAACAACGCCATATGCCGCCGCTGGTCTCGGGCGACCTGGTGGCCTTCCGCTCTGCCGGGGCCTATGGCGCGGTGATGTCCTCGGAATACAATTCGCGTCCGCTGATTCCCGAAGTTTTGGTGAACGGGGATCAATTCGCCGTCATCCGGCCACGTCCGACCTTTGACGAAATGATCTCGCGCGATAACATTCCCGAGTGGCTCTTGTAACAAAGCCACCCTCTGGCCTGCGGAGTGCGGGCTGCCGAAAGGATCGGGATGGCCCGGGAAACGGCCCGAAACGAAGCGCTTGAGAGGCTCAACCGCCCGCTGCGCCTGACCCGGTTGGGGATGGCGGCAGAGCGATTCACCCGGTGTTTCTGGCCGGTCTGGTCGATCCTGTTTGCTGTCTTTGCTGTGCTCATGCTCGGCCTGCACGAGACCGCGCCGGTGGAGGCCGTCTGGATCGGGGCGCTTCTGTCGGGCTCCGCGCTGCTGGTTTTCCTGTTTCGTGGGCTGCGCTGGTTCCGCTGGCCGAGCCGTGCGGAAGCCTGGGAACGGCTGGACTCGACGCTGCCGGGGCGCCCGCTTCAGGCGCTCAGCGACGACCAGGCGATAGGTTCGGGTGATGCGGCCTCCGAAGCCGTCTGGGCCGCGCACCTGGAACGTATGGCGGCGCGGGCGGCCAAGGCGCGTCGGGTCGCGCCCGATCTGCGGATTTCTGGCCGCGACCCTTATGCGCTACGCTACGTGGCCCTGACCGCGCTGGTGACGGCGCTTCTTTTCGGCTCTGTCTGGAAGATTTCCACCGTCGGGCAGGCCGTGGCGCCGGGCGCTGGCGGTAGTGTCGCGGCTGGCCCGTCCTGGGAAGGGTGGATCGAGCCGCCCGCCTATACCGGCAAGCCGAGCCTCTATCTCGCCGATATCGCGCCGGGGCCGCTGGACGTGCCGCGCGGTAGTCGCGTGTCGCTGCGCCTTTACGGCGAAGTTGGCGCGCTGTCGGTGGACGAGACGATTTCGGGGCGCGCTGGCAATGAGATCGAGCCGGCGACGGCCGCGGCGCAGGGCTTTGACGTGATGCAAGGCGGGCGGCTGGCGATCAACGGGCCGGGCGGGCGCGAATGGGCGGTGTCCATCGCGCCGGACAGGCCTCCGAGCGTGGAGCCTGATGGCGAGGTCGAACGCGAAGCCAGCGGGCGCATGAGCCAGAAATTCCGCGCGCGCGACGATTACGGCGTGACGGCCGGGCGCGGCGTGATTGCGCTCGACACGGCCGAAGTGGTGCGCCGCTTCGGCCTTGTGGTCGATCCAGATCCCCGCGAGCCGATCGAGATCGATCTGCCGATGACGATCAGCGGCGACCGGAGCGATTTCACCGAGACGCTGGTGGAGGATTTCTCCAAGCATCCCTGGGTTGGGTTGCCCGTCACGCTGACGCTCATGGTCTCCGATGCCTCCGGGCAGGAGGGCAGCTCCGTACCGATGCAGATGGCACTGCCGGGCAAGCGCTTTTTCGATCCGCTGGCGGCGGCGATCATCGAACAGCGGCGGGACCTGCTCTGGTCGCGCAGCAATGGCAAGCGGGTGGCGCAGGTGATCCGGGCCGTGACCCACCGCCCGGACGAGATCATCCGAGATGGCAGCACCTATCTGCCGTTGCGGGTTGCGCTGCGGCGGCTCGAGGCGGGCGTTGCGGCGGCCGGAGGGCTCTCAACGGAGATTCAAGAAGAGATCGCCGAGGCGCTCTGGGACATCGCGGTGAAGCTGGAGGACGGCAATCTCGCGGATGCCGCCGAACGGCTGCGGCGAGCACAGGACCGGCTGGCCGAGGCGATGCGGAATGGCGCGACGAACGAGGAGATTGCGGAGCTGATGGATGAGCTGCGCCAGGCCATGCAGGACTACATGCGCCAGCTCGCGCAGCAGCAGGACCCGAACCAGCAGCCGCAGATGTCGGAGAACACGCAGACGATCACCGGCGACCAGCTGCAGCAGCTTCTCGACCGGCTCCAGCAGTTGATGGAGGAGGGGCGCACCGCCGAGGCGATGCAGCTTCTCGAACAACTCCGCCAGATGATGGAGAACATGCAGGTCACGCAGGGTCAGCAAGGCCAGCAGGGGCAGAACCCGGGCGATCAGGCGATGCAGGGCCTCTCTGAAACCTTGCGCGACCAGCAGGGCCTTTCGGACGAAGCCTTCCGCGACCTTCAGGAGCAGTTCAATCCCGGTCAGCAGCCCCAGACGGGCGAGAGCGGCCAGAACCAGGGCAGCCAGGGCGATATGGGCCAGGGCCGCGATCACGAGGGCCAGCAGGGTCAGGGTCAAGCGCAGGGGCAGCAGGATCCCGAAGGCCA
This sequence comes from Aliiruegeria lutimaris, assembly GCF_900099935.1. Lineage (GTDB taxonomy): Bacteria > Pseudomonadota > Alphaproteobacteria > Rhodobacterales > Rhodobacteraceae > Tropicimonas > Tropicimonas lutimaris. The sequence continues at coordinate 76,815 of NZ_FNEK01000008.1, forward strand.
GCCGCGGGCCGGAGAGAATGGGCAGCCCGATGCCCGGACGCTGGCCGAGCGTCAGCGGCAGTTGCAGCGTCGGTTGGACGATCTGCGCCAGAACCTGCCCGGGGCCGGTACCGAGCCGGGCGACGCCGCACGCGAGGCGCTGCGGCGGGGGAGCGATGAAATGGGCCGCGCCGAGGAGTCGCTCGAGAACAACCAGTTGGCGGAAGCGCTCGACAGCCAGGCCCGCGCCATGGAAGCGATCCGCGACGGCATGCGCAGCCTTGGCGAGGCGATGGCGCAGCAACAGCAGAGCGGCCAGGGCCAGCAGACCGGGCAAGCCAACAGCAATAGCCAGCGCGACCCGCTCGGGCGCGAGGCGGGCACCTCCGGCAGCTTCGGCAGCGAGGACAGCCTGTTGCAGGGCGATGACATCTATCGCAAAGCGCGGGATTTGCTCGACGAAATCCGACGCCGGTCCGGGGAGCGGGAGCGGCCGCAACTGGAGCTGGATTACCTGCGGCGGTTGCTGGATCGGTTCTAATCCCATTTCACGACGCTATCACAGTGTGGTGACAGGTGGCCGCAATTTCACGGAAGACTTGGTATGTTCCTCTGCATGGAGGAGGACACCCAATGATGACACGACGCGCCACACTCGCGCTATTTGCCGCCGCGCCCCTAGCCGGCGCTCTGATTCCGCGTGCGGCACTGGCCCGCGAACCCGAGATTTTCCAGAACCCGATTGCAATCAATGGCACGGACCCCGTGGGGTATTTCCAAGAAGGCAAGCCGGTGGCGGGATCACCTGCGCACAAGGCAATGCGGCGAGGGGCGGACTGGCATTTCTCGAATGCCGGGAACGCAGAGGCTTTCTTGGCTGATCCGGAAAGATATACCCCGGTTTTCGGTGGGTACTGCGCCTATGCGGCGTCGCTCGGCTATCTCGCACCGACTATCCCGGAGGCCTGGACGATTCATGACGGAAAGCTCTATCTGAACGCCTCGTTGCGGGCGCGTGAGCTGTGGATGCAGGATATTCCTGGAAATATCGCCGCCGGTCTCAAGAACTGGCCGGGTATTCTTGGCTAGTGAAAGATATGCGGTCTCGCGTTACCGCACCCGCGCGACCACGTAATCGGCCAGATCCGTGAGCATCCCGCGGATGTCGCTCTCCGGTAGCGTCGCGAGCGCGGATTTGGCCCGGTCGGCCCAGACAAGCGCTTGCTGTCGCGTGGCTTCCATCGTGCCGTGATGGGAAATGAGGGCGAGCGCGTGGTCGAGGTCGCCGTCATTCTGGTCACCCTTCTCGATCACACGCCTCCAGAAGGCGCGCTGTTCGGCGTCGGCGGCCGCCACCGCCTTGATCACCGGCATGGTCAGTTTGCGTTCGCGGAAATCGTCGCCGACATTCTTGCCCGTCGCAGAGGAATCTCCACCATAATCCAGCAGGTCATCCACGATCTGGAAACTGATGCCGAGCGCATCGCCATAATCGCGCAGCGCCTGAACCTGCGCCTCCTCGGCGCGGGCGACAACGCCGCCGACCTCGCAGGCCGCGGCAAAGAGCGCGGCGGTCTTGCCGCGGATCACCTGCAGGTAGATCTCCTCGGTGGTCGCCAGGTCCTGCGCCGCCGTCATCTGCAGCACCTCGCCCTCGGCGATCACCGCGGAGGCATTGGCGAGGATGTCCATCACTCGCAGGCTGTCCGTCTCCACCATCAACTGGAAGGAGCGGGCAAAGAGGTAGTCGCCCACCAGCACCGAGGACTTGTTGTCCCAAAGCAGGTTCGCCGTGGGGCGCCCACGCCGCTGTCCGCTTTCGTCGACCACGTCGTCATGCAGCAGCGTGGCCGTGTGGATGAACTCCACCGTTGCGGCCAGCTTGACGTGATTGTCGCCCTCGTAGCCACACATCCGCGCCGCCGCGAGCGTCAGCATTGGCCGCAGCCGCTTGCCGCCGGCCTCGACGAGATGCGCCGTCACTTCCGGAATGCGCGGCGCATGTTCGGACGCCATCCGCGTGCGGATCAGGTCGTTTACGCGCCCCATATCTCCCGCCAGAACGGCGGCGAGGCGGTCATGTGGTTTCTGGCTGGCGTCGTCCAGGCTCATCACGGTCTCGTAACCCTGCTCGACAAGGCGGTGGGCCTTCTCGTAAGTCTGCTGCATGAAAGAGGTTCTGCGCACAAACGACCCCACCGTGATCGCCTTCGCGAAATCCCTCTTGGATGGCGAGGATATAGACTGCTTCGAAATGGACGTCCATATGAGCGTCCTCGAAGGTTCGATCGGGATCCTGCCACGCCGCCTGATGGTGCGCGACGAGGACCTGTTCCTCGCCCGCGCGGCCTTGCGGGACAATGATATCCACGTAACGGAGGACAGGTGAGGTGACCGACCCGGCTCTCCGGCGTGACGACTACCTCGGCGGACGCCTTTCGTTATGGCAACCGGCCAAGGGGTACCGCGCGGGGATCGATCCGGTGTTGCTGGCCTCCGCCTGTCCCGCGAAGCCGGGACAGAGCGTGCTTGAGCTTGGCTGCGGCGTCGGAACCGCCGCGCTCTGCCTGGCGACGCGCGTTCCCGACCTCGTTCTCGTGGGAGTCGAACGTCAGCCCGAGATGGCTTCTCTCGCCCGGCGAAACGCCGCCGAATGTGGCGCGCACCTGGAAATTGTCGAGGCAGACCTCACGCAACTGCCGCCGGAGCTTCGCCAACGTAGTTTCGATCACGTGATCGCCAACCCGCCCTATTTCCAGCGCGACCGCTCGCACAGCTCGCCCCACGGCGCGCGCGAAGCTGCCATGGGCGAGGAAACCGCGCTGGCCGACTGGGTTGCCGTGGCTGCCCGGCGGCTTGCGCCCAAGGGCTGGCTGACCATGATCCACCGACCGGAGCGACTTGGCGATATCCTTTGCTGTCTCGCGGGGCTTGGCTCGGTCCAGATCCAGCCGTTGTTGCCACGGGAAGGCCGGGACGCGAACCTGATTCTCCTGCGGGCACGCAAGGGCGGCAAGGCACCGCTACGGCTGCATGCGCCGGTCATCCTCCACCAGGGACGGATGCATGAATTCGACGGGGAGGATTATCGGCCGGAGATTTCACGCCTGTTGCGCGATGGCGCCCCATTTCCCGGCCTTGGCGCGGCTATATAGGTAATTTTGGGAATGTTTTACAGGGCGGATGTAAAATATTCATCAGCGAGGTCGGTTCGACGTGACAACACCGAAAAATCGTGGTGCACTTGAGTCGTACACAGACCTTGAGAGGAGAAGTAGGCCATGTCCGAGTCCGCCCGCGTTGAAGAGCTCCGCAAGAAGCACGCCTCGCTTTCGGCTAAAGTGGAAGAGATTCAAGCTGCCCCCGGCTCCGACGACCTCGAGATTGTAGAACTCAAGAAGCAGAAACTTCGAATAAAAGAGGAAATCACGCGTCTTACGACCGCGTAACGTTTCGGGGGCGGGTGCTGGCCCAAGCAGCCAGCGCAGCGCCCCCGGTAATAAGCGCCGCCGCCAGCAAGAGCTTGGGCGTCGGCGCCGCCAGACCGGCGAGAATGAGCGCCAGGGTCGACAGCAATGGCGCCGCGTAGCTTGCTACACCCAGAAGCTGGATATCTCCCTGCTTCACCCCGATATCCCAGACATAGAATGCCAGTCCGACCGGCCCCAGCCCGAGCGCCATGACGCTTGCCCAGCCGAGTACCGTCGCGGGCAACACGGTTTGTTCCATGGCGAAATGGGCGAGCGCGGAGAGGGCCGCCGTTGCGAGGCAAAAGATCGCCACCGTTTCGGTCGGCGCATGCCCGAGACGGCGAGAAATGACCGAGTAGCCTGACCAGAAGAACGCGCAGGCGAGTGCCAGCGCGTAGCCGGCCCAGGCGTTGCCGCCGAAGCTCTGCCCGTCGCCCAGGATGATGAGCGCGGCGCCGGCAAAGCCGAGAGCCCCTCCCGCGAGGTGGCCGGCTCTGAGCCGTTCCCCCGGCAGAAGTCCGGACATCAGCACGATCAGTAGCGGCCAGAGATAGGCAATAAGGCTGGCCTGTGCGGGGGGCGCGAGGCGCAGTGCCGAGAAATAGAAGAAATGGTAGCCGAACAGGCCGACCGTGCCGAAAGCATAGATTTTCCAGCTAATTCCGCGCAGGCGATGGGCGCCCCCGCCGACGATTGTCCAGATGATTCCGATTGCGCCGCCAATGGCGAAGCTCATTGCGGTCAATTGCAATGGCGGCACCGGGACGCTGCCGACGGTGAACAGTGCCAGCAGAGCCCAGAGGAGGACGGCGACGAAGCCGATGGCGGTTGCGCGCGAACGTGTCATGGCGAGCGATGTGTTCGAAGCGCGCGATAGTGTCAATCTTAGACATTTCCTTCGGTTCAAATCCGGCCTTGGGGAGCCTTGGAAAGGAAATCTGAACCGGTATTGCCGACATTTCCGGCAATGCGGTGCTCTCAGAACGAGGCGTGAATGTTCCCTGTTGCCCTAATCCCCGCTTTGGCGCTTGTGCTGGCTTTCTGCGTTCCGCAAGGCGTATTGGCCGAGGCGATGCCCAGACAGCGCGCGGGATCGGTCTTCGGCGGGGCGGGCGCCATTGTTCCGGTCGTCCATCGGCAAGCTTCCGGCAATGCGGGCCAGAACGCCGCGTCCCTGTTTTCCGGGCGCGATGGAACCAGCTTGTTCGCATTGGTACCAAAACCCGCGGGAAGCCCGGTGGCGCGCGGGTTGGTCGTACCCCTGGGCGGCTGGGACGCGCTGCGGAAATCATCGGCAGGCAAGGTTCTGCAGCTGATTGCCCAGGCGGAGGCCGGGGCCGCAGGTTATGACGCTGTCCAACTCGCCGCCAAGATCCGCCCGCCACGGCGTCCGACCCGGATGACGATCGGAGAAATCTATGCCTGGATCGAGCAGACCCCTGGCCAGCAACACGCGATCGGCCGCTACCAGTTCATTCCCAAGACGCTCCGTCGGCTGGTCCGCGAATTGGGTGTCGGAGAGGACAAGCTGTTCTCACCGAACCTGCAGGATGCCCTTGCCATGAAGCTTCTGGAGGAGGCCGGTTTTGGCGAGTTCCAGCAAAGCGAGATCTCCCGGCACCAGTTCATGAACAATCTTGCCCGGATCTGGGCCGGCCTGCCGACCTCGTCGGGCAAGTCGCATTACCACGGGCTTTCCGGAAACCGGGCCACGATGAGCTGGGCACGTTTCGACGCCCAGATGGCGAAGATCTTTCCAGGATGAAATTTGGGAAGGGCGGGGCACTTGCCGCCCGTTGTCGCGACCAGGCAATCCCCGGTTGGACAGGGTCTACTTTCGTTCAGGGGCAAGGAATGCCTTGCCGAATGGAGATGGGTCAGGTTTGAAGGAGACATTGCGGATGCCGCCAGTTCCAAACCTGCCGGCATCGCTTTGAAATGAATGACGAGGACGATGGTTGATATGGCGCGGAAGGCTCTCATTACCGGCGTAACGGGGCAGGATGGCTCTTACCTGGCAGAATTCCTTCTGGAGAAAGGCTACGAGGTTCATGGCATCAAGCGGCGGGCCTCGCTCTTCAACACCCAGCGGGTCGATCACATCTACCAGGATCCGCATGTCAACAATGCGAATTTCATCCTGCATTACGGGGATCTGACCGACACCTCAAACCTGACCCGGATCATTTCGGAGGTTAAGCCCGACGAGATCTACAATCTCGGGGCGCAAAGCCATGTGGCGGTGAGCTTCGAGGCGCCCGAATATACCGCCGATGTTGACGCCATCGGCACGTTGCGCCTGCTGGAAGCGATCCGCTTCCTCGGGCTGGAGAAGAAGACGCGTTTCTACCAGGCTTCGACCTCGGAGCTCTACGGCCTCGTGCAGGAGACGCCGCAGCGCGAGACGACGCCCTTCTATCCGCGCTCGCCCTACGCGGTGGCCAAGATGTATGCCTACTGGATCACGGTGAACTACCGCGAGGCCTACGGGATGTATGCCTGCAACGGGATCCTGTTCAACCACGAGTCCCCGCGCCGTGGCGAGACCTTCGTGACGCGCAAGATCACCCGCGGGCTGGCCAATATCGCTCAGGGGCTGGAGGATTGCCTCTACATGGGCAATATCGACGCGCTGCGCGACTGGGGCCATGCCAAGGATTATGTCCGTATGCAGTGGATGATGCTGCAGCAGGAGGCGCCGGAGGATTTCGTCATCGCCACGGGGCGGCAATTCTCGGTGCGGGATTTCATCATCTGGACCGCGCGCGGACTGGGGCTCGAAATCCGTTTCGAAGGCGAGGGCGTTGACGAGATCGGCATCGTCGCTTCCGTCACCGGAGAAGACGCGCCATCGGTGAAGTCCGGGGAAATCATCCTGCGGATCGACCCGCGCTACTTCCGCCCCGCTGAGGTGGAGACGCTGCTGGGCGATCCGGCCAAAGCCAAGGAAAAGCTCGGCTGGGTACCCGAGATCACGGCGCAGGAAATGTGTGCGGAAATGGTCGCGGAAGACCTGCAAACCGCGAAGCGCCACGCGCTGCTCAAGGCGCATGGCTATGACCTGCCGATGAGTCTGGAAAACGGATAGGCACGATGAAGATCTATGTGGCAGGCCATCGCGGCATGGTTGGCGGAGCTATCCTTCGCCGGCTGGAGGCGCGCCAGCAAGCAGGCGAAGCATTGGAGATTGTCACCCGCAGTTCATCCGAACTGGACCTGACCGACCAAGCGGCCGTGCGCGACTTCCTGCAGGCCGAGCGCCCCGACCAGGTCGTGCTGGCAGCGGCCCGCGTGGGTGGGATTCTCGCCAACAACACCTATCCGGCGAATTTCATCTACGAGAACCTGATGATCGAGTGCAACGTGATCCATCAGGCCTTTCAGGCGGGCGTGCGAAAGCTGCTGCAACTCGGATCGAGCTGTATCTACCCGCGCGCCGTGCCGCAGCCGATGCGCGAGGATGCGCTTCTGACCGGCACGCTTGAGCCCACCAACGAACCCTATGCCATCGCCAAGATCGCCGGCATCAAGCTCTGCGAGAGCTACAACCGCCAGCATGGCACCGATTACCGATCGGTCATGCCGACCAACCTTTACGGGCCGGGCGACAATTTCCACCCCGAAAACAGCCACGTGATGCCGGCGCTGATGCGGCGCTTCCACGAAGCCGCGCAGCGCGGCGACAAGGAGGTGGTCGTCTGGGGCTCGGGAACACCGATGCGGGAGTTCCTGCATGTCGACGACATGGCCGAGGCCTCGCTCTACGTGCTCGATCTCGATGCGGAAACGTACCAGCGAGAGACCCAGCCGATGCTGAGCCATATCAATGTCGGCTCTGGCACCGATGTCACCATCCGGCGGCTTGCGGAGCTTGTGGCGGAGGCGACGGGGTTTCAGGGCGAACTGGTCTTCGATGCCAGCAAGCCGGACGGAACCATGCGAAAGCTCATGGATGTCAGCCGCCTCGAACGGCTCGGCTGGAAAGCCTCCATACCGCTCGATGAAGGTATTCGCGATACCTACGCCTGGTTCTTGGAACATCAGGACAGCTTCCGCGCGAAGTAACCCGGCGAAAGCTTCTGCGCCGCCTAGAGATGCTTCGCGAAGGCCTTCAGGACCTGCTCATAGACGCCGCGCTTGAACGGGACGATATTTTCGACCAACTCTTCGGCCGGAAGCCAGCGCCATTCGGAAAACTCCGGATGGTCGGTTTCAATCTGCACCTGTTCGTCTGTCCCCAGGAAGCGCAGCAGCATCCATTTCTGCTCCTGCCCACGATACTTGCCCTTCCAGACCTTGCCGAGCAGATGATCGGGCAGGTCATAACGCACCCAATCTTCGGTTTCGGCGACGACCTCGACCAAATCCTCGGTTACCCCGGTTTCCTCCCACAATTCGCGCAAGGCAGCCTCGCGCCAACCCTCGCCCTTGTCGATGCCGCCTTGCGGCATCTGCCAGGCAGGCACATCGCTGTCGAGCCGCTGGCCGACAAAGACATGGTTCTGCGCATTGATCAGCATGACGCCGACACAGGGGCGATACGGGAGTTTGGACGGGTCCTTGGTCATGGCGGCTTTATCCAGACGGAGGCGCCGACAGGCAAGCGGAGACTTGGGGAGAAGCGGCAGGCGGCAGAGGGTGTTGCGCGCGAAAATCGGCGGGGTTCCCGCTTCCGGGCTTTACCCGAGGGAAGTTTCGTGCGGAGATAGTTGGATTAACCAAAAGGGGGGTCTGCATGCCTGTAATTTCTGATGATGGAATCTCGATATCGAGAACGGATGGCGCGCGGCAGCTCGTGATTCTGTCGCATGGCGGATGGAAGGCTAAGGGCCAGTTCAAGACCTGGTCCGGCGACGGCTGGCTGACGCCGCCCGCGGGGACGGTCATCCATTTCTACACGGTCGACAACCAGTTCACGATTGGCAACCGTGTCTTTACGGAGGTCTTCGCAGATCCGGATGCCGCCTATGACGGGACGTTGGATCCCGGCCGCTTCCCGCACCAGCAGCAGATCATGGGCGGCCAGGGCTGCAAGGATTATGCGCTCTATATCGATGACCGCCCCGCTGCCGGAAATTTCTGGCGCAATCACACGTCACAGACGGCGCCCGATTACGATCCGGATGTCGATCTGGCGACGATCACCGTGGATGGTCACAAGCGCCATTTCTCGAAAGTGATCGCGCTCGCGGCCGCCAATGGCATCAATTACGACCGCATCCACTGCGCATTCTGCCGGGTAAATCGCTGACCCGCATTTGAAAAACCCGGCACGATCGCCAGAGGAGTTTACAAAAAAAGGACCCGCGCAATGCGCGGGTCCACCTGTCTTTGACGGCAGCCTGGAGCTGCTTTTTTGAACTTACTTGGCCGGGTCGAGAGCCGAGAGGCCCTTAAGGATGTCGATGGCATAGGCCAGCTGGTAATCCTCCTGGCGCAAAGCGGCGGCGTCCTCGGCCTTCTGGCGCTCTTCCTCGATCTGGCGGCGCTCGTCTTCCGTCAGGCTGTCATTGTCGAGGCTGCCGCGCAGGTCCGCCTCGGAGCGGGAGAATCGATCGTTCTCTTCCTCATCTTCCTTCTCCGCATTTGGGTCGCGGCGCGGTTGCTCGACGATGATATCGGGCGAGACGCCGAGCGCCTGGATCGACCGGCCCGACGGCGTGTAGTACCGTGCCGTGGTCAGCCGCATCGCCCCGTCGCCCTTGAGCGGCATGACGGTCTGCACCGAGCCCTTGCCGAAGCTCTTGGTGCCGATAACGATGGCGCGGCGATGGTCCTGAAGCGCGCCGGCAACGATCTCGGAAGCCGAGGCGGAGCCACCATTGATCAGGATCACGATCGGCTTGCCCTCCGCCAGGTCGCCTTCGGCGGCATTGTAGCGATCGCCATCCTGAGGGTCGCGCCCGCGGGTGGAAACGATCTCGCCCTTGTCGAGGAAAGCGTCGGAGACCTTGATCGCCTGTGTCAGCAGCCCGCCGGGGTTGTTGCGCAGGTCGAGCACGAACCCGTTGACCTTGTCCATGCCACCGAGCTCCTCGACAGCCTCCTTCAGGCCGTCCTCAAGATTGGGATAGGTCTGGTCGTTGAAGGTGGTCACGCGCAAGACGACCGTATCACCCTGGGTGCGGGTGCGCACGGCGGTGAGCTTGATCGTGTCGCGGACGATGGTGACATCGAACGGCTCGTCCGCGCCTTCGCGCACGACGGTGATGACGATCTCGGAGCCGACCGGGCCGCGCATCAGGTCCACTGCCTCATCCAGCGTCAGGCCGAGAACGCTCTCGCCATCGACATGGGTGATGAAATCGCCCGCTTCGATCCCCGCCTCGTCGGCGGGCGTGTCGTCGATGGGCGAGACGACCTTCACGAAGCCCTCTTCCTGCGTCACCTCGATCCCGAGGCCGCCGAAGGAGCCGCGGGTCTGCACCCGCATGTCGTCGGCATCGTCCGGCGAGAGGTAGCTCGAATGCGGATCGAGCGAGATCAGCATGCCGTTGATCGCGGCCTCGATCAGTTCCTTCTCGTCGACTTCCTCGACATATTGCGCACGGATACGCTCGAAGATGTCCCCGAACAGGTCCAGCTGTTCATAGATCGAGCTGTTCTTCTCTGCTTCCTGGGCGAGTAGCGGGCCCGCGACCTGGGTGGTCAGCACCCCGCCGGCCACGATGCCGCCAATCGCGGCCATGACGAACTTCTTCATGCGGTCTTCAATCTCCCTTGGTCGGGGCAAACCATTCTGCCGGATCCACCGGAAGCTCGCCCTGTCTCAATTCCATATAAAGCGTTTCGCTCCGCTCAGTGCCACCACCAACTTGGTTTCCGGCGAGAAACTCTTCATCGGCGGCACCACCCATAAGGCCAAGGGCGTCTCCGGCCTGAACGACTCCACCGGGGCTACCATAGACAATTCCCATGCCGGCTAGCACCAGCAGAATCTCATCCGCGGGCTCAAGGATGATCACGTTTCCGTAGTCTAGCAGCGGACCGACATAGCGGATCGTACCGTCCCAGGGGGCGGTGACGAGCGCACCGGGGCGTGTGGCCAGCAGAAGGCCGGGGCGCGCGACGCCCGCGGCGTCGGCCTCGTTGAACCCGCGCAGAAGGACGGATTGCACCGGCAGGGGCAGAGTGCCTTTCTGTTCCTCGAAACCGGTGACATCGGCAATGCCGGGACCGATCTGTTTCAGGCCGGTGGCAAAGTCATCCAGCGACTCGGCGGTCTGGGTCAGTTGCCGCATCCGCTCCGGGTCCGCGGTGAAGCGCATCGGCAGGTCCGTGCGATCGGCCATGGCCTGGGAAAGGGCTGTTCGGGCGTCCTGTGCGCCCCGCATGCCCGCCATAAGCGAGTCACTGGCGCTCTCCTGCAAGGCGCGCAACACGGCGAGTTTCTGCAACTCCGTGCGCAACGCATCGGCTTCGGCCATGAGTTCCGGGGTGATCTCGCTCATCATCATCCCGGAACGCGCCGTGCCGAGCGGGCCGGAAGGGTGCAACAGCAGAAGCGGCGCCGGGGAGCGTTCTATCGCGGTGAGCGCGCCCAGCAGGCGGGCGACGTCTTCCTCTCGCGCGGCGAGCACCGTAGTCTGCACGCGTTCCTCGCTTGCGGCCTGGCGCATGCCGGCCCTGAGCGCCGAGAGGCCCTCCTCGTAGGCCTGAACCGTTGCGGTGAGCGCACGGACCCTGTCGCGGGCGCCCTCGGCCGCTTCGAGCGAACGGGCAGCGTCCGTCAACTGGGACGCCGCCCGTTCGGCGAGGTCTGACAGATCTGTCTGGGCGCTTGCCGCACCGGCAAGCATCAGCGATGCGGCGAGCAGACAGATCTTCCTCATTTCTCGATCAGGCTCACACCGGTCATCTCGGCGGGCTGCGCAAGACCCATCAGTTCGAGGATCGACGGCGCCACATCGGCCAGCCGGCCGTCATGCAGCTTCGCGCCCTCGGGGCCGTTGAACAGGATCACCGGGACGAGGTTCGTGGTGTGGGCGGTGTGCGGGCCGCCATCCTCGGCGAACATGGTCTCGCAGTTGCCATGGTCGGCAATCACGATCATCGCGCCGCCAACCTTTTCCAGCGCTTTCGTCACGGCGGTCAGGCCGGCATCGACGGCTTCGCAGGCGGCCTTGGCGGCTTCGAGCGAGCCGGTATGGCCGACCATGTCCGGGTTTGCATAGTTAGTCACGATCAGGTCGTACCCCTTCTCGATCGCCTCGACGAATTTCGCCGTCACCTCGGGGGCCGACATTTCCGGCTGCAGGTCATAGGTGGCGACCTTGGGCGATTTCGGCATGAAGCGGTCCTCGCCCGGATAGGGCGTCTCGACGCCACCGTTGAGGAAGAAGGTCACGTGGGGATATTTTTCGGTCTCGGCGAGACGGAACTGCGTCTTGCCCTGTTTGGAGACCCATTCGCCCAGCGTGTTGATGATCTCCTGCGAGGGGAAGATCACGTCCATGTATTCGTTGTGCTGGTCGGAATACTCCACGATGCCACAGATCGCGCCCCATGCGGGCCGGGCGGAGGCGTCGAATTCGGCAAAGTCCGGATCGGCCAGCGCGGCGAGGATCTCGCGGGCACGGTCGGCGCGGAAGTTCAGGAACAGCAGGCCGTCGCCATCCTTGGGCTGGACGTAACCCGCGATCTTGGTGGCGCCGATGAACTCGTCCGTTTCGCCGCGTTCATAGGCAGCTTTGCAGGCTGCCGCACCGGTTTCGGCTTCGAACTCGGCTTTCCCCGAGACGAAGAGGTCGAAGCCCTTCTGCACCCGCTCCCAGCGGTTGTCGCGGTCCATGGCCCAGTAGCGGCCAACGACGCCACCGACCTTCGCGCCCTCGGGCAGGTCGGCTTCGAATTTCGCCACCTGTCCGGCGCCCGATTTCGGCGCCACGTCGCGGCCATCGGTCAGCGCGATGATCTGTACCGGAACGCCGGCCTCGGCGATCACGCGGGCGGCTTCCACGATATGGTCCTGGTGCGAGTGCACACCGCCTGGCGAGACGAGGCCGCTCAGATGCGCGGTGCCACCGGTTTGCTTGAGCTTGGCGATAAAGCCCTGCAGGGCTTCCTTCTTGGCGAAGGAGCCATCCTCGATGGAGAGGTCGATCTGGCCGAGATCCATGGCGACGACGCGGCCCGCGCCGATATTGGTGTGACCGACTTCCGAGTTGCCCATCTGGCCGGTCGGCAAGCCGACATCGTTGCCGAAGGTGATCAGCGTTGCAGTTGGGCAGCTCGACATCATCTTGTCGAAGGTGGGGGTGTTGGCGAGGACCGGCGAGTTGCCCTCTTCTTCCGGCGGCTTGGTGCCAATGCCCCAGCCATCGAGGATGCACAGAACGACAGGTTTGGGAATGCTCATCGGGAGGTCTCCTTGGTTGCCGCTTTCCTAGTGCTGTTAGCGCATGAATGGAACAGATAGAGCGCCGCAGAGCGGGCAATTCGATGTTTCGTGGTGCGCATGGCTGGAAACGCTACGTGCTTGAACGATCTTCCCATGGGATGATCGTGCCTCCGGCGGGAGTATTTGTACCAACGAGAAGATGTTCTGCCTTTCGCCGCTTCGGATCGTTACGAGCGGTGGTACGGCGCCCCTGCGAGTATTGAGACCGCGCGGTAGACCTGTTCCGACAGCATCACCCGAGCCAGCATATGCGGCCAGACCATCTTGCCGAAGGACAAGGCCATGTCAGCACGTTTGACAAAGGCCGGGTCGAGCCCGTCGGCGCCGCCGATCACGAAGGCGAGGTCCTGGCGGCCGGTGTCGCGCCAGGACGCGATGCGGCTTGCGAAGTCGGGAGAGGAGAGGAGCTTGCCGCGTTCGTCCAGGGCAACAATGGTTGCGCCCTTCGGCAGGGCCCTTTCCAGCAGCGCGGCCTCGCCCGCTTTCGTCCCGCCCTTGCGCTCGTCGATCTCGATTACGGACACCGACGAGATCCCGAGCGGACGGCCGCTACGTTCCGCGCGCTGGCGGTAGTCCGAAATCAACTCCGCCTCGGGGCCCGACCGCAAGCGGCCGACGGCCACGATATGAAGGCGCATCAGGCCTGGCTGCCAGCCTTGCCGGTGCCGCCCGCGGGCAGCCACATCTTTTCGAGCTGGTAGAACTCGCGCACCTCGGGCCGGAAGACATGGACGATCACGTCGCCCGCGTCGATCAGCACCCAGTCGCCGGCATCCTTGCCCTCGACCTTGGAAGAGATGCCGAAATCGGCCTTGAGCCGCTCGACGAGCTTTTCCGAGATCGCCGCGACCTGGCGGGACGAACGGCCCGAGCAGACGACCATGTGGTCGGCCATCTCCGACTTGCCGCGCAGGTCGATCGTGACCACTTCCTCGGCCTTGTCTTCAGCGAGAGACGAAAGAATGCGTTCCAGCAGCGCGTCCGCGCCTGCAGATTCGAACTCGGATGGCATCGGGGATGCCTCTTCTGCCGCCGTTTGCGTGGCGGCTTCCGCATGGTGAGTCAGGACAGTATCCTCCTGGTTGCGCGCCGCCATTGCCCGGGCGCTGGGCGTATCTTCACGATAGCACTGCTTTGGTGACGTCTCAACGACGGCGCCAATTCTCTGCGAAATCGTGCCAGAAACGCTTTCGTGTGACGCGAAAACACCCATTTCAGCGATTTTCCGAGACAAAACCGAACCGAGTCGATTCTGTTCCCGGTTGCTCCAGATTGACAGCGTCCGCTTCAAAGGCGATGGCCGCCAGCAGCAGGGCGGAGATCAGGCCGATATGTACATTGCTATAGACCCGACGCATCGGATGCCTCTCATTCCTTTGGATTTCGGGAAGACGAAAGGGCATAAAAACGTTTGCACCGAAGAAATCAAGGTCTCCGACAGCCTGACGCAAAAAAACTTCGGAGTGATCAGTCGACCTTTTGAGCCGGTATCTCGTCGGGTAACATGCGAAGGTCGCGGCGTGGGAAGGGGATGTTGATCCCGTTTTCCTTGAACGCATCCCAGAGCGCGAGGAAGACATCTCCGCGCACATTTGTCAGCCCTTTCGTCGGATCTGTGATCCAGAAACGAAGGACGTAATCGACCGAGCTGTCGCCGAAGCCGGTGATGTGGCAGACGGGGCTCTTGCTCGACAGCACGCGCGGGACGCTCTTGGCCGCGGCGATGGCGGTGCGGCGCACAAGGTAGGGGTCGTCCTCGTAATCGGTGCCGAAATGGATATCCAGCCGGACGAATTCGTCGGAATGGCTCCAGTTGACGACTTGGCTGGTGATCAGGTCCTCGTTCGGAATCAGGTATTCGCGGCCGTCGCGGGTGACCACGGAGACGTATCGCGCGCCGAGCGACTGGATCCAGCCGAAGGTGTCGCCGAGCGAGATCACGTCCCCGGGTTTCACCGATTGATCCATCAGGATGATGGCGCCGGAGACGATGTTGGAGACGATCTTCTGCAGCCCGAAGCCGATGCCGACGCCGATGGCTCCGGAGAGCACCGTGAAGCCAGACGGGTCGAAGCCAACCGCGCGCAGCCCGAGGAAGACCGCCGAGACATAGAGAAAGGCTTGCAGCAGCTTGGAGAGCAACTCGCCCATGCTCGGGGAGATGTCTTCGTTTCCCCGCAGGCTACGCGCGCCGGCGCGCGACAGAACCCGGGCCACGAACAGCAGCGCGCCGGTAATGACGATTGCCTGGAGCACGTTCAGAAGCGACAGCCGGAAATCCTGGATCTCGATGGAGAGCGAATCCAGCAGTTGGGCGAACTCGTCGAGCATCCCGGTGAAATGCAGCGTCGCGAAGATCCACGCGCCCCAGTTCACGATCCGCCGCATGAATGGATTGGCGATGAACCGGGTCGTGATCCCGATTACGAGCCAGGCAAAGGCAATCGTTCCGGCCACGACGATCATGTAGCTTCGGGACGGGAACAGCTCCATCACATCGCGCATGACGAAGACGGTCAGCCAGCAGAGAAGGCAGAAGGTTATCAGCGCCACCCGCCGCTGCAGCATGACGAACATGCGCAACTGCGTCTTGCTTCGCCCTTCCAGTTGCCGGATCCGGTCACGGATCCGGTCCGCAAGCAGGATCCGCACCAGTTGGGAGAGCAGAATCAGCACCGCGATGATGCCCAGTTGCAGCAGCCGGGACGGCAGCAGCAGAAGGCGACCCGACGTCTCGAGTTGCTGAGCGAAGGTCAGTAGTTCTTCCAGAAAGGCACGGATATCCTGCTCCATACCGCAGGATTGCCCGCGAAACCGGGCAGAGGCAATGCCCAAGCTCTTGCGATAAGGGGCAAGTGGTTGTAGCGGAATGCGCATGGCAAAGAATTTTGACATGGATGACCACGCGCGCCTGCCTTGGCGCTTCCACGGTCTGAAGGCCCGTGTAACCGGCCTCCAATGAGGCGCGCCCGGCGTTGCTTGTTGCAGCGCCCCTTCCCATGTCCAATTCAAATACCCGAACCGGGAGAGACCCCCACATGACTGGCAAGACGCTTTACGACAAGATCTGGGACGCGCATGTCGCCCATGAAGCCGAGGACGGCACCTGTCTGCTCTATATCGACCGTCACCTCGTGCACGAAGTGACTAGCCCCCAGGCTTTTGAAGGGCTGCGCATGGCGGGCCGCAAGGTGCGCGCGCCGGAGAAGACCATCGCCGTTCCGGACCACAACGTTCCCACGACGCTTGATCGCGAAGAAGGCATCAAGAACGAGGAGAGCCGCATCCAGGTGGAGGCGCTCGACACGAACGCCAAGGAATTCGGCATCAACTACTACCCGGTGGACGACATCCGCCAGGGCATCGTCCACATCGTCGGCCCCGAGCAGGGCTGGACACTGCCGGGCATGACCGTGGTTTGTGGTGACAGCCACACCGCTACCCATGGCGCTTTCGGTGCTCTGGCCCACGGCATCGGCACCTCCGAGGTCGAGCATGTTCTGGCCACGCAGACGCTGATCCAGAAGAAGTCCAAGAACATGAAGGTGGAGATCACCGGCAAGCTGAGCCCCGGCGTGACCGCCAAGGACATCACGCTCGCGGTGATCGGCAAGACCGGCACCGCCGGCGGCACCGGCTACGTGATCGAGTATTGCGGCGAGGCGATCCGCGATCTGTCCATGGAAGGCCGCATGACCGTCTGCAACATGGCGATCGAGGGTGGCGCGCGTGCCGGCCTGATCGCGCCGGACGAGACCACCTTCGAATACGTCAAGGGCCGCCCCCATGCGCCGAAGGGCGCGCAGTGGGAAGCCGCGCTCAACTGGTGGAAGACGCTCTATACCGATGAAGATGCCGTCTTCGACAAGGTCGTCACCCTTAAGGGCGAGGATATCGCGCCGGTCGTGACCTGGGGTACCTCGCCCGAGGATGTGCTGCCGATCACCGGCGTTGTGCCCAGCCCCGAGGATTTCACCGGTGGCAAGGTCGATGCCGCGCGCCGGTCTCTGGAGTATATGGGCCTGAAGCCCGGCACCCCGCTTTCCGAGGTCGCCATCGATGCCGTCTTCATCGGCTCCTGCACCAATGGCCGGATCGAGGACCTGCGCGCCGCGGCCGAGATCGTGAAGGGCAAGAAGATCGCCGAGGGCGTTCGCGGCATGGTCGTTCCGGGCTCCGGCCTCGTGCGGGCCCAGGCCGAGGAAGAAGGCCTGGCCGAGATCTTCGAGGCGGCCGGTTTCGAGTGGCGCCTTGCGGGCTGCTCGATGTGCCTGGCCATGAACCCCGATCAGCTCGCGCCGGGAGAGCGCTGCGCCTCGACCTCCAACCGGAACTTCGAAGGCCGCCAGGGCTTCAAGGGCCGCACGCATCTGATGAGTCCCGCCATGGCTGCCGCTGCCGCCATAAATGGTAAGCTTACAGATGTGCGGGAAGTAATGTAGGCTCGCGGACAAATGAGTAGGCGTGCCGTGTCCAAGGTGGGTTTCATGAGCGAATGGACCAGATGGCTGGTCGCAGGGCTGTTGTCGATTGCTCTTGGGGCCCTTGCCTTGGGCAACGCCGTGGCGGTGTCCATCGGGATTGTCTGGGTGACGGGCTCGATGCTGCTGCTGGCGGGCGGCGTTCAGATGATCCTCGGCTTCTCCGATACCGGCCTTGGCAACAAGGTCCTGTCGATGATGCTCGGATCACTGATCGCGGTGCTCGGCATCTCCTTCATGCGCAATCCGCTTAAAGGAACGATGTCCATCACGGCCGTCATTACCTTTGTCATCGCCTTTGCGGGCGTGCTGCGCCTCTTCTGGGCCTTCCGTATGCGACAGACCGGGTATTACTGGATGATGCTGATCTCCGGTTCGCTCTCGATCCTGCTCGCCGGGTTCATCCTGGCGAATTTCCTGCAGGCAAGCGAACGGCTGCTCGGCATCCTTCTCGGAATCGAGCTGATCTTTAACGGTGGGGCCCTCTCCGTTCTTGCGCTTTTCCTGCGCGCCCATACCGACGAGTATTGATGCAAATCGTGGCCCCGCCGGGCCGCGCAAACCAGATCTGAGCCGCCGGGGGCGTCCCCCGAAGACGGCAAGAGGACGACGAAATGGACAAGTTCACAACTTTGACGGGCATCGCCGCCCCCCTTCCGCTGATCAATGTCGATACCGACATGATCATTCCCAAGCAGTTCCTGAAGACGATCAAACGCTCCGGGCTCGGCGTGAACCTCTTCGACGAGATGCGCTACGATTCCGATGGCAACGAAGTCGAAGACTTCGTTCTGAACAAGCCGGCCCATCGCGACGCGAAGATCCTCGTTTCGGGCGACAATTTCGGCTGCGGCTCTTCGCGCGAGCACGCCCCCTGGGCGATCAAGGATTTTGGCATCTCCTGCGTCATCGCGCCGAGCTTCGCCGATATCTTCTTCAACAACTGCTTCAAGAACGGCATCCTGCCGATCGCGCTGCCGCAGGAAGATGTCGACAAGCTGATGGATGACGCCGAGCGCGGCTCCAACGCGATCATCACCGTCGATCTGGAAAGTCAGACCATCACCGGTCCGGATGGCGGCGAGATCCATTTCGAGGTTGACGCCTTCAAGAAGCATTGCCTGCTCAATGGCCTCGACGATATCGGGCTGACGCTGGAAAAGGTCGCTTCCATTGACGTCTTCGAAGAGAAGGCCGCACAGGCGCGCCCCTGGGTCTGAACCAGTCGTCAGTTTCCACAAGAACACGAGAGAGGGGCCATGGCGCCCCTCTTTTTTTGTTGGGGCGCATCGCTCGCAAGCCCGAAAAACAGCCAGTCGGGACCGCGCCGGCTGCCTGAAGGGATGGCTTCTCCGTTTTTTTTCTCGAATGTCGCAGGCCTGCCGTGCCCAGGACCGACGGCTGTCGCCAGAAGGCCGGCGAAAACTGCTTTTTCGTTTCGAGACAACGGAATAGGTGCTGCAATCGGCAAGCTCGCCAGGGCACGTGCCGCGGATCGACCACAAGATATTGTGTCGTCTGGAGGCCGATTTTGCGCGTTGCCATCATTTGTCCTTAAACTTGATGCAAAGGCGCACCATTTCGCCCGCAATTCGGCCCGAAAGGCTTTGTTAACCTAGACTTGTACTTGTGAGGCGGGGGCGAAACCGGCAATTGTTTCGGAAAAGATGGGGCATCGCGTCCAATTGGACGCATCCACGCCGGAACAAGGGCACGGCAACGCATCGTGACCGTCCGGGATGGAGGTATCGAGCAGTGTTCTCGAAGCTTACGAGCGCGACAGTGCGGGCTATTCTTGTGGCGGTAGTGATCCTGCTGCCATCTTTGCTTGTGCCCGGTGTACGAGACGACGCACCGCAGATCATGGTTTTGATCGCGCTGGCCTGTGCCGTGCTGACATTCTCCGAATATTCCACCGTCTATCCCAGCCTGGTCGAGTTCCGGGATGCGCCGCCTTTCAATCGCATCCGCTACCTGTCCCTGTTCATGACGCTGTTCTTCCTCTCTGCCCTGGTGCGCGGTCAGACCGACCCGAGCGGGCTGACGATGTTCATGGAAGCCCTTGGCGGGATCGTGGGGCTCGCGCTTGATTTCCCTTATAGCCCGGTCCGGCTTGTCCTGCTTTCGCTTCCGGAGGGGACACCCGTCGAGCAACTCGCCTCCGTGCGGACGTCGGCCGGGATGGCTTATTTCATCTCGCTGATGGCGATCACCTTCTTCTACCTGATCCTAAAGCTGAAGAACTGGCCCTCGCGGTCTGGCGCCTTCAATGTCTGGATCAACCTGCCGACTTTCGACCCGACCGCCGGTGGCGACGTGGTGAACCGGCTCAACCGGGACGCGCGTGTTAACCTTGCCTTAGGGTTTCTGCTGCCATTCCTGATCCCGGCGATCGGCAAGGCCGCGACCTCGCTTTTCGGCGAGGCGGCGATCTCCGAGCCGCAGACATTGATCTGGATGGTGTCGTTATGGGCCTTCCTGCCACTGAGTCTTTTCATGCGCGGTATCGCCATGTCGCGCGTGGCCGACATGATCACCGAGATGCGCAAGCGGACCTCCGAGCCGATCACCGCGCGACCGCAGGCCTTCGTTACCTGATCGCGGCTTTCCTGCTTGGCGTCCTGACGGTTGGCGCGGCGATGGCCGAGACCGTCCGGATTGCGAGCTATTCGCCCGAATTGACCCGCAAGGGGCCGGGGTTGCTGCTGCGCGATATCCTCAAGGGCGAGGATGAGCAGATCGACGCCTTTATTTCGGTCGTTGCGGAGCTGTCGCCGGATATCCTTCTGCTGACGGGTTTCGACTACGACGCAGGCAACGTGGCGCTGCGCACACTGACGGAGCGCCTCGCAGAGGCTGGCGCCGACTATCCGCATCTTTTCAGCTTGCTTCCAAATAGCGGCATGGCCACGAAGCTCGACATGGACGGCAATGGCCGCACGGGTGAGCCGCGCGATGCGCAGGGTTATGGGCGCTTTTCCGGACACGGCGGCATGGCCCTTCTGAGCCGTTTTCCCGTCATAGAGGAGGAGGTTCGGGATTTCTCGGAACTCCTGTGGAAGGATCTTCCCGGCGCGCACCTGCCCGCAACTGGCGGCGTCCCTTTCCCCTCCGAAGAGGCGTTTGCCATCCAGCGCCTGTCCAGCACCGGCCATTGGGTGGTGCCGATCCGCTGGCCCGGACGCGCGGCGCTGTCCTTGCTGGCGATGTCGGCCACGCCGCCGGTCTTCGACGGGCTGGAATACCGCAACGGGCTGCGCAATGCCGATGAAATTCGCCTCTGGCGGGTCTTCCTGGACGGCGGTCTTGGCGAGCCGGTGCCACAGCAGGCTTTCGTGATCCTTGGCAACATGAACCTCGATCCGAACGACGGGGATGGGCGGCGCGAGGCCATGGCGGCCCTGCTTGCCGATCCGCGCCTGCAGGACCCGCTTCCGGCAAGTCCCGGCGCGCGGGCAGCCGCCGATCCCGCGCATTCGGGCGGTCCCGGTTTGGATACGGCGGAATGGTCGCCCGCAGCTGAGGGGGGCGCGGGCAATCTCAGGGTGGATTACTTGCTGCCGTCGGCTGACCTGGAGGTTGTGACGAGCGGTGTGCATTGGCCCGCAGCCGGAGGGGTGCAGGAGCTGGCGCGGAATGCCTCCCGCCACCGGATGGTCTGGGTCGACATCTCCATCCCGTGAGAAACGTGTCCCGGGGCGGTTTTTCGGCCCCCGCGCCGATCTTCCACACCTTCGGGCGTGGCGTGCTTCTTGATTCCTCGTGGCGGCGCGGGTAACCCCGCCCGGACACATCTTGCAAGGATTTAAGACTCATGAGCACCCCATCCCTCCTGATCCTGCCCGGCGACGGCATCGGCCCCGAAGTCATGACCGAGGTGCGCAAGATCATCGACTGGTACGGCGCCAAGCGCGACCTGCAATTCGACGTGAGCGAAGACCTTGTCGGCGGCATCGCCTATGACAAGCATGGCGTGCCGCTGACCGACGAGACAATGGCCAAGGCGCAGGAGGCGGACGCCGTCCTGCTCGGTGCCGTGGGTGGCCCGCAATATGACAATCTCGACTTCTCGCTGAAGCCCGAGCGCGGCTTGCTGCGCCTGCGCAAGGAGATGGATCTCTTTTCCAACCTGCGTCCCGCCCAGTGCTTCGACGCGCTGGCCGATTTCTCCTCGCTCAAGCGCGACGTGGTTGCCGGCCTCGACATCATGATCGTCCGCGAGCTGACCTCGGGCGTCTATTTCGGTGAGCCGCGCGGTGTTTCCGTGAATGCCAATGGCGAGCGCGAGGGCGTGAACACGCAGCGCTACACCGAGAGCGAGATCGCCCGCGTCGCTCGCTCCGCCTTCGAGCTGGCCAAGCGCCGCGGCAACAAGGTCTGCTCGATGGAGAAGGCCAATGTGATGGAATCGGGCGTGCTCTGGCGCGAGGTCGTGCAAGAGGTGCATGACAAGGAATACCCCGAGGTCGAGCTTTCGCACATGTATGCCGACGCGGGCGGGATGCAGCTCTGCCGCTGGCCCAAGCAGTTTGACGTCATCGTGACCGACAACCTCTTTGGCGACCTGCTCTCGGACGTTGCCGCGATGCTGACCGGTTCTCTCGGCATGCTGCCGTCGGCCAGCCTCGGCGCGCCGATGGAAAATGGCCGCCCGAAGGCGCTCTACGAGCCGGTGCATGGCTCCGCTCCGGATATCGCCGGCCAGGGCAAGGCCAACCCGATCGCCTGTATCCTCAGCTTCGCCATGGCGCTGCGCTATTCCTTCGACCAGGGCGCCGAGGCCGACCGTCTCGAAGCCGCGGTCGAGAAGGTGCTGGCCGAAGGTCTGCGCACCGCGGACCTGATGGGCCCGGAAGGCGGCACCCCGGTCTCGACCTCCCAGATGGGCGACGCGATCGTCGCTGCGCTCGACGCCTCGCTCTGAGCCAGGCCCCGCGCCAGGCGCGCGGAACAGCATCGGGCCCCTCCGACGGATCGGAGGGGCCCTTTTTCGTGGCGGGAACGCGCCTACGACCGAAAAAACCTTCCCAAAAGAGGAAAGCGCCCCCTTTTCACATCGCCGGAACCGCAGTAACGCTGAAAATATCCCCGGTAGTACCAGAGTCGGGCTCGTTCCCATGCAAAACAATACCAAAGGCGCGCTTACGGCGCTGTTGGCCTTCGGGCTGTTCTCAACCCACGATGTCGTCGTCAAATATCTTGGCGCGAGTTATTCGACCTTCCAGATCGTCTTCTTCAGCGTCCTGCTGGGCTTCCCGTTGGCGACGCTGATGCTGATGCATGACAACAGGCCGGGCAACCTGCGCCCGCGCCATCCGTGGTGGACGGCCATTCGGACCTTGGCGGTGATGACGACCGGAGCCTGCGGCTTCTATGCCATTACCGAGGTTCCGTTGGCGCAATTCTACGCGATCATCTTTGCCATGCCGCTGCTGATCACGTTGCTGTCGATCCCGCTCCTGGGAGAGAAGGTCGGCCTGCACCGCGCCGGCGCTGTTCTGGCGGGGCTTGTGGGGGTGTTCATTGTTCTGCGGCCCGGTTCTGCCGAGCTGACCCTCGGCCATGCCTCGGCGCTCATTGCCGCCTTCAGTGGCGCGCTGTCTTCGGTCATCGTGCGCAAGGTCGGCCACGAGGAGCGCAGTGTCGTGCTGCTGCTCTATCCGATGGTGGCCAACGTGATCGTGATGGGGGCGATCCTGCCCTTCGTGTACGTTCCCCTGACCGGAATCGACCTTGCCGCGCAGGCGGTGATTGCCGTGCTCGCCTTCGGCGGCACCCTTGGGGTGATCCTCGCCTACAAGGCCGGCGAGGCGGTCATCGTCGCGCCCATGCAATATTCCCAGATCATCTGGGCGACCTTTTACGGCATGCTTCTGTTTGGCGAACGTCCCGACCTGCCGACGGCGATCGGGGCCGGCGTCATCATCGGCAGCGGGATCTATATCCTGATGCGCGAGAGCCGGAAACACAGCACGTCCAACCGTCCGGTTCTACGCACCCGGACACGTCACGAAACCGGGACCTTTCTGCGTGTCGGATCATTTCTGCGGCGCAAATCCGACATGCCCAAAAAAAACGGGAACGGACCAAAAGGATGACCGACAACCCTTGCCATTCCCGGAGAGGTTCTGTAATCGCCTGCGTCACGGTCGGAGTGTAGCTCAGCCTGGTAGAGCACTGTCTTCGGGAGGCAGGGGTCGGAGGTTCGAATCCTCTCACTCCGACCAATTATACAAGGGCCCCGCGGGGCCCTTTGTTGTTTTCGGGCCTATGCTGTTTCCGGCGTCGGCCACAGAAACAGGTTATTTATCAGTAATCAGTGGGGATCGGATGTCTTTTTATCTGCTTGTCCTCATGGGGGGGCACGGCTGAACGTGCCAACCTCACCCCGGGTCAGCCAACGGTCCTTCGGAGCAGGCGCTTCAGGCAGCCAGATGACCGGCACGGTCGGAATCACCCCCGCTTTGCCCGAGCTTTCAGGCCGTCGTCTGCTTCACTGCCAGATCACCCATATGGTGCTGGAACGTGCAGAGGCGGCCCGAGGGCGTGGGCGGCACCGGTTGACCGCGAAGATGGTTTGAGGCTTTTCTTCCCGGGCACACGGCACAGATCTGCAACCTGATGGAAACCTGTTGGCACGCGAGACAATCCCCCCCTTTCGTATCGGTAACCGGACGGCACGGACCCTGTTGTTGACCTTACAGGGCTTGGGTCAGGCGCCGACCGGACCTCTCGATGCCTTGGCGATCATTCGCAGGCTCGGGTTCGTGCAACTCGACACCATTCAGGTCGTCTCCCGCGCCCATCACCACATCCTGTGGAGCCGTAACCAGAATTACCGCGAACCGATGCTGGACAAGCTTCTTGCCCGGGACCGGAGCATTTTCGAGCATTTCACCCACGATGCCTCGGTCCTGCCGATGGAGTTCCTGCCGATGTGGCAGCGGCAGTTTCGCCGCAAGCGGGAGCAGCTCGACAAGGCTGGTTGGCTCAAGGGCCTGCCGGATGCCGAGGCGCGTTCGGCCATAAAGGCAAGAATTGCTGCCGAAGGTGCCCTCTCGACCAAGGCCTTTGAGACCAAAGCGGTCGATTCCGGCCAGATGTGGGCACGTCCACCGCACAAGCTGGCGCTCGACTACATGTGGTACAGCGGGGAACTGGCGACCTGCCACCGGATGAACTTCACCAAGGTCTACGATCTGGCCGAACGGGTGTTTCCAGCGCAGCTTCGCGAAGCCTGCGAAAGTGACCAGGCGCAAATCGACTGGCTCTGTTCGGAGGCGCTGGACCGCCTGGGATTCGCCAGCCCGGGCGAGATCCAGCGGTTCTGGGATGCCGTAAGCCGCGCCGAGGTGCTGGATTGGATCGACCGGACCGAAAGCCTCCATCCGGTCGAGATCGAGACAGCGGACGGCCAGTGGATCAAGGCTCTTGCACCTTCTGACATCGCGCAGCGCGTTGCCGCGCTGACGGCGGTCACTTCGAGGCTCCGCATTCTGAACCCGTTCGACCCGGTGATACGTGATCGGGACCGCCTGGGCCGACTTTTCGGCTTCGAGTACCGAAACGAGATGTTCGTTCCGGCCGCAAAACGCATCTGGGGATATTACGTGTTTCCGATCCTTGAAGGTCACCGGTTTGTGGGCCGTATCGAACTCAAGGGAAACCGCCGGGCCTCATCCCTCAATGTGCTCAACTTCTGGCCCGAGAACGGCGTCCGTTGGTCGTCAACAAGACGCGTCAAGCTCGATGCCGAACTGGCGCGCCTGGCGAAGCTCGTCGGCGTAGAGCGAGTCTCGTGGGAAAGCCAGGCGAGTTCGAACTGCGACCCTCGATAACGGCCAATGGCAGTTGGCAAACAGTGCGCCTTGTCAACCGGCCATGCGCTGAACTGGTCCGGCCAATACGGGTATATCAGCGAATGCAGGAGCGGCTCGCAATCTTCGCGCCAGCGACCCTGCTGATCATCCCGCTGACGCTTTTCGTGGTCTGGAAAATGCCGAGATGATGGGCGAGGTCTCAGCCGAACGGGCCTGCGTACGAACCGCAGCGAATGGCAGCTCTCCGACTCTCAGGCTGGCGCAGGTGTCCGGTCAGCTTGTTGGATTGTCCTGTTTGACTCACAGCCAGGGAGCGATATCCGCCTGATCCAGGAATGCCGTGAGCGGCGCGCGGCCTGCGTCCGACAGTATCCGGAAGGGCGCGCGGCAGGGGCCGCAATCGACACCAAGATGTTGAAGCGACAGTTTGATCCCTGGCATGACGCCGACCTCGAAAAGATGCCCGACATAGTCCCGCGAGATCTCCTGAAGCTCCCGCGCGCGGTCCATGTCGCCAGCTTCCATCGCCTTGTCCAGGGCGACATAGAGTTTACCGAAAACGTTGTATGTCGAGCCGATGCCACCATTCGCTCCGGATAGCGCGCCGGTCATGTAGGTTTCGTCGGAACCGAAAAAGATCGTGCTGTCGGAATGCCGGCTGCGCAGTTGCGAGAGCACGAACAGGTTCATGGAAGAGAACTTGATCCCGGCGACGCCCGGCAGACCCAGTATCGCGGAAAGCTCCGCCACCGAGGATTCGCGCCCGACGCGCCCGGGCACCTCGTAGACGATCAGCGGCAGGGACGTCGCGGAGGCGAGAGCCTTGTAATAGTGAAAGATCTCGTCGGGTGTGAACCGGTAGGAATGCGGCGGCAGCGCGGACAGGGCGTCGTATCCAAGGCTTTCCGCATTGCGGGCCAGGCGGATCGAATCCCGCAACGAAGGCTGGCCGACATGGGCAATCAGGGTGACATCGCTTGCCTTGGCGGCATCCTTCACGATGCCCTGCTGTTCGCACAACTCGTCCGTCGTCATCAGCCCGGACTCGGCGGTGCTTCCGCCGACATAGAGCCCCTTCAGCCCTTGCCGGAGCACATGGCTGACGATGTTTCTTTGCCGCTGCTCGTCCAGGTCCTCGTTGTCGGCAAAACCGGTGAGAAGCGCTGCATACATACCATCAAGACAGGCAGTCATCTGATTTTCCTTCAAAACTATTCGATCCACGGCGCTCGCGCAGTGAGGCTGGATCTTGATTCTCGCAGTATTTGGTAACTCAACAGATTAATTTGGTAAAGTAATGTTTGACAAAAAGAACTGCTTGGCTTTACCAAAGCAGCGAAAGAACCGAAGGCAGCGTTGGAGGGGCACGGTGATTCTCGGCTCGACAAGCAAGGGAACCAGCAAGGCAAAGGGGGCTGCCCTCGATATCGCGGCGACCCTGCAGGGGCGGATTCAATCCGGCGTACTGGCTCCGGGCGATCCGATGCCGACAGAGAGAACGCTGTGCGAAGAATTCAGCACCTCTCGTCCGACGGTTCGCGAGGCTCTGCTTCTTCTTCAGGGGCGGGGCTATGTCAGCCTCGAGACCGGCCGGCGCCCGCGTGCAGCCCTGCCGACGCTCGACGGCATCCTTGCCTCCGCAGCCGATCACATTTCGAACCTGCTTGGCGACGCGGAGGGCGGGGCGCATCTGGAGCAGATGCGCCAGTTCATCGAAGCCGCTGCGGCCCGAATCGCGGCCGGCAGGGCGAGCAGCATCCAACTGCACCAGATCAAGTCGGCCCTGGATCTGAACCGGGATGCCATCGATACAGACGGCTTTGCAGAAACCGACATCGCCTTTCACAGGGCGATCGTGACGGTCGTGGGCAACCCGATCATTCTCAAGCTTCACGACATGTTCGTCAGCTCAATGCTGGCGCACCGCCCCCGCCGCGCAGATGGCGGATCGGACGAAACTTCCTACCGGGAGCATCGCGCGATCTACGACGCCATCGTGGCGGGCGATGCGATGGCCGCTGCCGAACTGACGGACCAACATCTCATGCGGTCCTACCGATCCAGATTGGCGGGGGCACAAGAAGGTTAATCACGACGCGGCGCCCGGATCGGCGCGTCGCGAATGCACGGAACGATGAATCAGCAGTAGCGAGGAGAAAAGACATGCTGAACAAGTTTGTGGGGGGAGTTGTCGCGGGGCTGTTGTTGGCTGCTGCGGCGCAAGCCGAAACGGTCCTGACCTTCGGGACCCAGGAAAACGAGGCCTCCCCGATGTACCAGGGCATGCTTGCCATGGACGAGGCGCTCAAGGAAATCTCGGGCGGCGAGATGTCTCTCAAGATGTTCCCGTCGTCCACGCTCGGTGACTTCAAGGCGATGGTAGCCCAGACGCAGGCCGGTGAGCTTGATCTCGTGATGACCGGTTACCCGGACATGAGCTACATCATTCCCGAACTGAAGCTGATCGGCGCGCCCTATGTCGTGTCCGATTTCGACCACCTCAAGGAGCTGATCGCCGGCGAGTTCGGCCAGAAGATGGATGCAGCCTTTACCGAGCAGGGCGTGAAGGTGCTGGATGTCTGGTATCTGGGAACCCGGCACACGACCTCCAACAGGCCGATCAACTCGCTGGAAGACATGAAGGGCCTGCGCCTGCGGACACCGAACGTGCCCTTCCTGATCGCCTTTGCCGAGAACACCGGCGCCTCGCCCGCGCCGGTCGCCTTTGCCGAGGTCTATCTTGCGCTCCAGACCAACCAGGTCGATGCCGAAGAAAACCCACTACCGACCATCGAGGCGATGAAGTTCTACGAAGTGCAGAATCACATCGCGCTGACCGGTCATTTCGTGGCATCGTCGGCGATCCAGGTCGGCACCAAGACCTGGGACAAGCTCTCTGACGAGGAAAAGGGCTGGTTGCAGGAAGCCATCCTGAAGGGCGGCGAGGTCGCAACCAAGATCGTGACGGACAAGGAAGACAGCTTGATCGCTGACTTCGAAGCCAAGGGCCTGACGATCACCCGTCCGGATACCGGCCCGTTCCGCGACGCGATGCAGCCATATTACGATGAGCTCGAAGCCGAGTTCGGCGAGGGCAGCATCACCGCGCTGTTCAAGAAATAAGAACATGCGTGGCGCGCCCCTCCCGGCGCGCCACAGCATTTACGCTGGGCTCGGAGCAGGTTGATGTCAGGACATGGCAGGTACAGTATCGAGGGATATGCCGCGACGGTGCTGTTCCTCGGTTTGATTTTCGTGGTTTTGCTGCAGGTCTTCGGCCGTTCTGGCTTCCTGCCGGCGGCTGTCTGGACGGAGGAGTTGGCGCGGTGGATCTGGGTATGGATGGCCTTCATCGCAACGGGTGAGGCCGAGCGGCGCAATGTCCAGCTTCGGATGGGAATCCTCGCCGAAGTCCTGCTCGGGCGTTTCCGTTTCGTCCTCTTCACCCTGATCGATCTCGTCTATCTGGCGGTCACATGCCACCTGCTCTGGATCGGCTACCAGACCGTCCTGCGCACCTGGAACAACGAATCCGTCACGCTGCTGTTCTCCGATGCCGTGCTCTACGCCTCCTACCCGGTTGCAGCGCTCTTCGTCATCTGGCGCGTCGCCAGCCGCATCCGTTGGCAACTGATCCACCGAAGCCCCTTTGTCTTTGATCCGGAGGGCGAGCAATGACCCTGATCATCGTCTGTTCCGTCTGGCTCTTCATGGTCTTCGGTGGTGTGCCCATCGGGATCGCGATGATCCTCGTCTCGGTCGGATACTTCTATCATACGGGCATGGGCATGTCCTTTGCCGTGCAGCGGATGGTCGACGGGCTCAACTCCTTCCCGATGCTCGCCGTGCCGCTCTTCCTGCTTGCCGCCGCGATCCTCAACTCCGCTGGCATCACCAACCACCTGTTCGGTTTCGCCCGCGCCCTGGTCGGGCGCTTCACCGGCGGGCTGGGCCATGTGAACGTGCTCGCCTCGCTTTTCTTTTCCGGCATGTCCGGCTCGGCCGTGGCCGATGCGGGCGGCCTGGGGAAGATGGAAATCAAGGCGATGCGCGATGCGGGCTATGACGACGAGTTTTCCGGATCCGTCACAGCGGCCTCGTCGATGATCGGCCCGCTGGTGCCGCCTTCGATCACGATGGTGCTCTACGGCGTCATCTCCAACACCTCCATCGGTAAGCTGTTCCTCGGTGGCGTGGTGCCGGGCTTCCTCTGCGCGGGGGCGCTGATGGTCATGGTTCATGTCCTCGCCAAGCGGCGGAACTATCCGAAGGACCCAGTCCACAGCGCTGGAGAAGTCTGGCGACTCTTCCTGAAATCCTTCCCGGCGCTCCTGACCCCGATGGTCATCGTCGGCGGGATCTTCAGCGGGCTATTCTCGCCCACCGAAGCCGCGGCCGTGACCGTGCTCTATGCGATCGTCATCGACCTGGTGTTCTATCGCGAGTTGACCCTGCGCCGCTTCTTCGACGCGGTCTACGAAACCGCCGTGACCTCTGCCACCATCGGCACGATCATCGCTGGTGTCTCCGTGCTCGGCTTCGTTCTCGCCCGCGAGCAGGCGCCGCAACAGATCGCCAGTTTCTTCCTCGCCTTCGTGGACAGCCCCATCACCTTCCTGATCGCGGTCAACGTGATGATCTTCGTGCTCGGCGCCTTCATCGAGACGCTGGCGATCCTGCTGATCGTCGTGCCGATCCTCATTCCGCTGGCGCTCGGCTTCGGCATCGACCCGGTACATTTCGGCATCATCGTGGTGCTGAACCTGATGATCTCGACCCTGACACCGCCGATGGGGATGGCGCTCTTCGTCGTCGCACAGGTGGGGGAGATCGAATATCACAAGCTCGCCAAGGCCATCCTGCCCTGGCTCATTCCGCCGCTGATCGTCCTGGCGCTGGTATGTGCCTTCCCGATCCTGGCGACTGGCCTGCCCAACCTGATGCAATAGACCATGCAAGCACTCTCTCTCCTCAAAGGTGGCTTTGTTGCCTCCTGCCAGCCTGTCACTGGCGGCCCGATGGACAGCACCAATATCATCGTCGCCATGGCTCGTGCAGCCGTTGATGGCGGCGCAAGCGGCCTGCGTATCGAAGGCGTCGAGAACGTCCGGGCGGTGCGCGCCGCGGTCGCTGTTCCGATCATCGGCATCGTCAAGCGCGACCTGCCCGACACACCGGTCCGGATAACGCCCTACCTGGCGGACGCCGAGGCGCTGGTGGAAGCGGGGGCGGACATCATCGCCTATGACGGCACCGCGCGGCCGATGCCGGATTCGCGGAAAGCCATTGTCCGTACCATTCTCGATGGTGGCCGCATCGCCATGGCCGATTGCTCGACAGAAGCCGATGCGAGGACCGCCCTGGCCGATGGCGCGGGGATCATTGGCACCACCTTGTCGGGCTACACTGCCGAGACCCAAACGGATTCCGGCGCGCCCGATCTTGCGTTGGTGACAGCCTTCTCCCGCCTTGGCGGCTTCGTCATGGCTGAGGGACGTTACAACGCGCCGGACCTCGCGCGGCAGGCGATCGTGGCGGGGGCCGATTGCGTCACGGTGGGCAGCGCCATCACCCGCGTCGAACATATCGCGGCCTGGTTCGGCGCCGCCGTGAAAGCCGGCGCGAGGTAACCCGGATGCCGGCGCGCGACACTCTCTCCGGCGTGGCATTGGACCTGGGCGGCACAAAGCTGGCAGCGGCGCGGATCGCGCAGGGCGAGGTGGTCGCCCGCGCGCAGGTGGCTACGCGCGGATCCGCCTCTGCGGCCGAACAGGTAAGGGATATGCACGCACTCGCCCGCAAGGTCGGCCTGGACTCATCCGACCGGGTGGGGCTGGCGGTGGCCGGGCGGGTCGATGCAGGCGGCATCTGGCGCGCGGTCAACACGGAAACCCTCAGCAACCTCGACGATGTAGACTTGCGGCAGTTGGCGTCGGAGGTGTTCGCTCGATTCGTGACGGTGCTCAACGACGCACAGGCGGCCACGCTTGCGGAATTCCATTTCGGGTCCGGACAGGGCAGTGCCGCGATGGCCTATGTGACCGTCTCCACGGGCGTCGGCGGCGGTTTCGTGATTGGTGGCGTGCCAGTTCGCTCGCCAAACGGCCTGGCCGGGCACATCGGCTTCTCGACATCGCGGCTGGCCACCCGGAGATGCGGGAGCGGGCGCATGGGAACGGTCGAAAGCGTCGCCGCCGGGCGCGCGATTGCTGCTGAGGCGAGGCGGATGGGGTATCCTGTGGACGATGCCCGCGACGTCTTCGACGCATGGCGCGCGGGCGGCGAATGGGCCGGGCAGATCATCGACAGCTCGGCGGCGGCGGTTGCCGGGATGTGCGCCGACCTCGCCGCGATCCTCGGCATTGACAGGGTGGTGCTCGGCGGTGGAATTGGACTTGCGGAGGGCTATGCGGAACGCATCCGGCACCATCTGGATGCCGAGCCGCCCCTGTTCCGGCCGCAACTCGTTGGCGCTGAACTCGGGCAGGATGGCGTCCTGCTCGGGGCGCTGGTGCAACCGGATCGGAGCGAAAGCGACACATGAAAGTTCTCATTCACAATTCGGCCGAACTGGCCCAGCAGGCCGTTGCCGACATCCTGACTGCCCGCATCCTCGCCCACCCCGCATCGGTCATCGGGCTGGCGACCGGTGGCACGATGGAAGTGGTCTATGACAGGTTGATCCGCGCCATCGCGCGGGAAGCGGTTCCCGTGCGGGACCTCGTGACCTTCAACCTTGATGAATACTGGGGGCTCGCACCGGCGCATCCGGCCTCGTACCGCAGCTACATGAATGCCCGCCTCTTCGGCCCCGCCGGCATTCCGCTGGAACGGACTTTCCTGCCGGTTGCGGACGCGGCCGATCCCGCCGCGGAATCGGACGCCTACGAGCTAAGGATCCGGGAGGCGGGTGGCATTGATCTCCAGCTTCTCGGCATCGGGCAAAACGGCCATATCGGCTTCAACGAGCCCACCTCGAGCCTCGCGTCACGCACCCGGCTGAAGACCCTGACGCAGAGCACCCGCAAGGCCAACCAGCAATATTTCGGCGCAGATGAAGCGACGCCGGAATACGCGATAACCATGGGGATCGGCACGATTCTGGACGCGCGGGAATGTCTGCTGCTTGCAACGGGCAGCAACAAGGCGGAGGCGGTGAGCCGGATGATCGAGGGGCCCTTGGGCGCACATTGCCCCGCCTCGGCGCTGCAACTTCATCCGAAGGCAACGATCATTCTCGACGCTGATGCCGCCTCGGCGCTGGAACTCCGCGAATACTACCAACACGTCCACCCGGATGGCATCGACAGGCAGCCCACACATGGCTGAATGCCAGCCTTTCGGGCTGCTTGCCCGGACGCTCTATGACGGCATCGCGGACGAGCCTGAACAGGATATCCTGATCCGCATAGCGGGGGGACGGATCGAAAGCTTGCAGCCTGTCGAGGGTATCTCCGGCTGCCCCGGCAGCGTGATCGAAGCGGAAATCGTCACGCCGGGGTTCATCGACCTGCAGATCAACGGCGCCAATGACGTGCAATTCAACCACGCGCCGAATGTCTACGGCCTGAAGGCGATTGCCGAGGGCGCCCGCGCCGGAGGATGTGCGCATTTTCTTCCAACCTTCACGACGGCGCCGGGACGGGCATACCAGCAGGCCGTCGACGCGGTTCGCGACGCGATCTCCGAGGGCGTTCCGGGCATCCTGGGCATTCATCTCGAAGGCCCGTTCTTCTCTCGCAAGCGCCCGGGAATCCACCCGGCGGAGCATATCCGCGCCTTGGACGACGAAGATGTCGGGTATCTTTGCCAGGCCGCCAGGGCGGTGCCGATCCTGCTGACACTGGCGCCCGAATGTCAGCAGCGCCGGCACCTCCGGCAACTGTCCGCAGCCGGTGTCATCCTCTTCGCCGGGCACAGCGCCGCAACTGCGGAAGAGATGACAGCCGCACGCGCAGATGGCGTGGTTGGTGCGACGCATCTGTTCAACGCGATGTCCCAGACGCTCGGCCGCGAGCCGGGGATCGTGGGCGAGGTGCTGGGCACAGGGCAAGGGTTCGCGGGGACCATCGCCGACGGCATACATGTCCATCCCCTGAACCTCTCGCTTGCGGCACGCTCGCTGCCGGACGGGCTCTGCCTCGTGACCGACGCCATGCAGACGCTCGCCGGAAAGCAGGCTGGCTTCGATCTCTACGGCAAGCCCATCCGGCTCGAGGATGGAAAGCTGACAGGGCCGGACGGCACCCTTGCCGGCGCCCATCTCGCCATGGACGAAGCGGTCCGAAACCTGCACGGACTCGCCCGCGTGCCGCTCGGCCGCTGTGTGCGAATGGCCTCGGCAAATCCGGCTCGATGCCTGAAACTCCAGGACGAGGTCGGCCGGGTTGCGCCGGGATCCCGGGCGTCCCTCTCCCTGTTGGCATCGGACTGGAGCGCTGTGGGGGTCGTGATCGACGGAACACCGTTCCTGCAATGAGACATGCGCCGAAGCGGATGAGGTGGATGGCTCCTGCTCCACCGGCATCGAACGTGCCAAAGTGCAGTTGTCATCGACTGCGAGGAAAGGAGCCATCCAATGACAGTAAAGACGGTGGGCCTGGATTTGGCCAAGGACGTTTTTCAGGTGCACTGCGTTTCGGCTACCGGGCGTAAGATCATCAACAAGAAAATCAAACGCGCGAAGCTGCTCGCCTTCTTCGAGACATTGCCACGCTGTGTGGTTGGAATGGAGGCTTGCGGTTCAGCCCATCACTGGGGTCGCGAACTGCGCAAGCTTGGCCATGATGTTCGGCTCATGCCGGCGGCCTATGTC
>NZ_FNEK01000150.1 GCF_900099935.1 Aliiruegeria lutimaris
GCAATCGCCCGAAGGTTGGTCACAATCGCTAACGCGATCATCAAAACCGATACCCCATGGCGTCTTAAGCTCGATGAATAGACACAGTTGCTAGCCATTGACCATCGGAGCAAGCCGTCCGTGATCAGTTCCAAATGGAGCGATTCATGCTGTGTTCTGGTACGACTTCTTGAGTGCGCCGAGATTCGCAGCTTCCGTTCGGTGGATTTTGCCAACTCTTTCTCGTCAATGGTCCTGAAAGCGGACTTTTGCCAACTCTTTCTCGTCAATGGTCCTGAAAGCGGACTGATGAAAGGAAAAAGCGACTTCGCGCGGGCCTATTCATTTGGATAGGTTTTCTGGGAGGAGCAGAATTAGTCATTATTGGTCGGGCTCGGATTCGTGAATAGTCAGCAGGAAATCAAGTCCCTGTAAACAAGGGGAATTGATTGTTTCCGAACGACATTTTCCGTTTGTTAACAAAGGACTGATTAGGACTCCGTTGCATGGGTGTTCCGGCTGTGTCGGCGGGATGCTCCAGCAGCGTTGACAGGTTGCCTGAAATGGTCCTTCTTTTCCTTAGGGAAAATGTAATCGGGTGAAAGAAAAGCTTTATTGTTTCTGCGCGTAGGGACGGATGCAGGCGCTTTGCGCGTGAAGAGGGGAAATCTTACGGAGGCCGGATGTCGCTTCTTTCCTCTGGCTTCGAGCATCGTCAACGCTCGCGAGGCGCACCCTTTGAAAGGTTTCAGATGTTTAGGACGACGAGGATGAATATTGCGGGAATCGTTGGCGCTGAGAAGCGCTCCAAGATGTCTTGCGCAATTCTCCCCGCCCTGTTACGGAATCAGGCTAGGCCAGCGAGATCGCGCATCGCTCATGACGTTCGAAAGATCCGGTTGAAAGTTCCGCCGATCTCTCCAGTCAAGACCGGCGCAGGAAATACAGATAAGGACATCCATCTCCCAGCCGTCAAAGCGTGTGTGACGTGGGTATCAACGAACTTCCAGGCCATGTTTGCTGTGGCTTGCAAGAAAGCGTCGCGTGGTCCTGCCGCAGCAGGTCCGGTTTGGACACGCTCCGCATATTTTCTGCAGTCGCTTGGCCGTGGAGGCCGTGGTATTTTTTTTACGTCGCTGACGGACCACACCCATGCCGTAGGTGATATTAGTGCCACGGTCTCCGTGATCGCCATAACCCATGGTGCGCAAAAGCCCATGAACCGAGCGTTTCGGGAAGCGCTCGATGTGCGGTGCGTTCCTTGGTCGGGCATCGGGTGGCGCTCCCGACGTGTCTCACGCCAGAGATTTTTCCAGTTCAAACTTTCCGCCAGGCCAACAAGATGAACACCACTCGAACTGTCCTGCTTTTGGGCAATTTCCGACCGACTGTCACCGTGATACGAGCCGTCTCCCGCCTCGGCTATAATACCGCGGTCAAGCGCGACCTTGGAGGGCTGGCCGCAGCTTCCAAGCACTGCGACGAGATCTGGGAAAGTGAGACAAAGCCTGAGGATCCAGCATTTCTCGAAGAGTTGCGCGCGTTCCTGGAGGGGCGTCCGGACATCTCGATCGTTATGCCGGTCGAGGAGCAATATGTCCTCGCGCTTGCCCGTAACTGGGATTCCCTTCCGGCCGGGCGCACATATGCGACGCCGTCGCCACGTATCGTTCTGACCTGTCTCGACAAGGTCGGAATGCTGGATGTCTGCAAGAAGACCGGCATCCCCTCCGCACCCAACGCGACCGTCGCCAATCTCGAAGAACTCTACGCGGCTGCGGAGCAGATCGGCTATCCCCTGGTGGTGCGCCCGCTCTGGTCGGCGCGCCCAATCGCTGGCCGCAAAGCCTATATCACGATGGACGAGAAAACGATGAAGCGCGAGTTGCACGAATGGCCCGAAGGCCATGAGAGCCTTATCGTCCAGCGCTTTATCTCCGGTCCGCGTTACAATGTCGACTACGCCGCGCAGAAAGGCAAAACGATACAAGCGGTGGCGACCCGGATCCTGCGCACCGATTCCTATGACTATACCGGTATCGACGTGTATGGCGAAACGATCCCCATGCCGGACAACCTGTGGGACTTTACCGAGCGTATGAATGCCGAGCTGAATTATACCGGCGTCGGCCTTATCCAGTTCATGGTGGATCATGAACGCGATGAGATCAGCTTCCTGGAACTGAACCCACGCTTCAATGGGAACTCGGCGGTTCCGGCGCATGCCGGTCTCGAGTTGGTCCGCCTGTCCATCGACCTAGCCGAGGATCCCGACTGCGAGGAGCCTGTCGTCATTTCGCCCGGCGGGTTGAAGCATGCCTGGCTCTACGGCGACGTGATGGGCACCCGCAAATCGCTCCAGCGCGGAATGCTGAGCAAGGGACAGGTGCCCGGGGAGATCAGGCGTGCTATCACGAATGCTTTGACCGCGGATTTCCACGTAATCTGGAGTTGGCGCGATCCAATGCCAGCGATCTCCCAGATGGGCATCGCCATGAACAAGCTGCTCGGCAGGATTGAGTAGAAAAACAACGGGCCATGGGGCTTGGAATCACAGCCTTCCTGCCCGCAGTGCCCTGTTTCCGGCCCGTCGCAGCAGGTCGACCTGTCGGTCATCGAGGAATTTTCGCGTTGGGCGCTGGGCTGTCTTGCGGAGCCAGCGCAGCGCACCGAGGGGGTGCGTGACACGTTCCAGAGAGCCTTCGCTAAGGGCGCGCGCCTGGTTCGAGAATTCGATCTTGTAACGTTCCGATCCGCGTCCGAAATCAAGTTCCGCCATGCCCTCCAGCGCGGCGGCCTCGATGCAATGGCGCATTAGGACGAGGCCAGCGGAGAGGTTGCCCAAATCGGGGTCATAGCTCGGAAACCACCAGTGCCAGGCGCGCGGCGTAGTGATGCCGAAATGGGCTGCAACCATCCGGTCGCCTGCATAGAGAGTCGATAGCCGGCCCTGGAAACTCGGCTCTTGTTGCTGCCGAAGATCCTCTAGCAAAGCCTTGTCCCAGCCATCGGCCAAAAACTGCACACCGAGCCGTTTCAGCGCGTTCCTCTTCCAGCGTTGAAACCCTGACCAGGCCTCAGGAGAAGGATCGTGAACCTGGAAGCGGAGCGGGCCGGCCTCGCGCGCCAGCTTGCGCTCCTTGCGGGCGAGTGTCTTGAGCGCCTTGGTTCGGGCGTTCACTTCTTCCTTCCAGCGATCATAGCCCGCGCGTAGGTCCACTCCGGGTGAGGTGGAGGAAAAATAGCCATTCTCCGCGAATAACGGCTGCGCGCTCAGGGCATGGTTGAAGTCGAAAGCTGACAGCCCCAAACCACGCAGCAGATCGCCCATCAAGGCCGAAGGGGGCGCGATGCCGATTATCCCCTGATAGTCGCAGAGCTTCCCGCCGACCGGAACGCCGCGGCCGCAGCCGCGTCGGTGAAACGGAATCAACCCAATTATGTCGCTGCCCTCCCGGATCAGCCCGACGTGCAGGTCATTCCGGCATCGCCCCACCGCTAGGGCGAATTCAGGCGAAAAGAAGGGGCTGGCCAGATCCTCGGATTGCGACTGCAGGACGCGCCACTTTTCTACAAGGTCGGGGTCGAGATCGCGAGTGGTTATGGTCTCGATATGCACGGCTTTAAAAATTCATCTGCTTTGTCGGCTTGGCGGCATGATGTGGGGGCTTGAGGCGGTGCGCAATAGGGGGCAGGGACTTTTTTGCCTGTGTACGCGGAACCGTCGAACGGCATGCGACGTGGTCAGTCGAAACAGTCTGTTCGCAGGCTTTAGGTTTTTGATCCCATGGTTTGATGGTGCGATCCATTCGATGGAATGGAAGGAAGCACTATGGGACAAGTTCGTCATGGCTGCGCCACGACCACGCACGCTGTCAGAGCAGCAATACAGCGATCGCAAGCTTCGACCGCGGAGCTGAGCCGCGAACTCGGCATCAACCCGAAGACGGTCGCGAAGTGGCGGAAGCGACAGACGGTTGAAGACTGCAAGACCGGGCCAAAGGAGCCGCGCTCAACCGTTCTCAGCGCCGAAGAGGAAGCCGTCGTTGTTGCCTTCCGGCGCCATACCCTGCTCCCGCTCGACGATTGCCTCTACGCATTGCAGCCGACGATCCCACATCTGACGCGGTCTTCACTGCATAGATGTCTGTGTCCAAAAGCGGTTCCGGTATCCCAACACTGCAGACGGTCGTAATGCGCTGGTCGCGATGATCCAGCAGTTATCCGGCCCTATGAAAGTCGGATTTGAAGCTACGGGTGGCCACGAATGGGTGCTCTGGACGGAACTTTCTGCTGCAGGGATTGTCGCTGTTCAGCTTTCTCCTGCACAGATCAAGGCATTCGCGCTTTCCCGGGGCACGCGGGCGAAGACGGACCGGATCGACGCCGAACTGATCGCCCGGTTCATGGCATTCAGACCGGAAGCCGGACGAGAATTGCCGGACGAAAATCTGCGCATACTCAGAACCTTGACGACACGCCGGGCACAGCTCGTCGATA
>NZ_FNEK01000136.1 GCF_900099935.1 Aliiruegeria lutimaris
CCAGCCAGCCGCCGCTTCCCGGCTTCAAGAAATTCCTTCGACCAGGCGTAGTACAGGCTCTCGGCGATCCCCTCACGGCGGCAAAGCGCGGCGATACTTTCCTCGCCACGAAGACCAGCCAGCACGATGCGGATCTTCTCTTCCGATGAGTAATGCTTGCGAGTCTTCCGCTTGATCCCCCTGACCAGCCTGTCAGCGGAATCCTTCGATGTTCCGGGTTTCTTGTTCATCTTCGCTCCTTATCAGCTTCGATGAACCAGAACCCTCCGTTGCTCAAACCCCTAAATCTCTCCGTCGGGTGCTGACGTCAGACACGCGGGGGTCTGGGCCACCGAGAACACGCGCGAAGCCTTGTGGGATGCAATGAAGCGCAAGGAAGTCTACGGCACCACCGGGCCACGCATGCTGGTGCGCTTCTTCGGTGGCTGGGATTTCACAGAGGCGGATGCCAGCACCCGCAGGCCAGCTGAAGTCGGCTATGAAAAGGGTGTGCCAATGGGCGGAGATCTCAGCAATGCGCCCGAGGGCAAGTCTCCGACCTTCCTGATCGCCGCGCTCAAGGATCCCATCGGGGCCAACCTCGACCGCTACCAGATCGTCAAGGGCTGGATGGACGCCGAAGGCGCGTTGCACGAGAAGGTCTACGACGTCGTCTGGGGAGGTGATCGCCAGCCCGGATCGGACGGCAAGCTGCCTCCGGTCGGCAACACGGTGGATATGGCCGCAGCCACCTGGACCAACACCATCGGCGCCACCGAACTGATCACGGTGTGGGAAGATCCGGACTTCGATCCGGCGCAGAAGGCGTTTTACTATGGCCGCGTGATCGAGATCCCTACCCCGCGTTGGACCGCGTACGATGCTAAGTTCTTCGGACTGCAGAACGTTGATCCGGAGGTTCAGATGATAGCTCAGGAACGCGCCTACACATCACCGATCTGGTACACGCCGGACTAAGCCGCTTGGGCAATAAGGCGGCTTGAACAAGAGGGAAGAAAGCAATGAAGACCGGATTGGTGTACGCTATTGGCCTCGTGGCCGCCTTTGCCCTCGGACAGGTGTCCGCGAACCGGCAGAGCGACGTAGCGCATGCCCAAACAAGCTCGGCTGTAAAGGCTGCATATCTGATCGGCGCCAAAAGCCCCATTCAGGCGCCCCCCGAAAACATGGCCAAGTATCGCGACGTGGCCATCCCTCTTGCACAGCAGGCTGGCCTGGAATTGCTTGGAGCGGGCATTGCGGGAAGCACGTTGCAGGTCTTGGAGGGCAAGTGGCCCTACGAAGGCCAGGTGGTCGTCGAGCGCTACAATTCGATGGAGGCACTCTTGGACTTCTGGAATGCCGCCGATTACCAGCAACTTCGGCAACAAATGCTCACCGAGGCGAACTTCATCATCGCCGTCGAAGCTGTGAAGTAGGGTTGGACGGGTGGTCGCCCTAAAATGCTGCGACCTCTTCTCGGACGAAGAGTGCTACAACTACTTCAAGGCTTCAGGCTATGAGGCCAATTTCGCACGATACGCTTTAGTCGGCGCCCTGCCCCGCTGCAAGCCTGGTTCCTCTGATGGTGTTGTCTAATCGCTTTTGTCGCGTCAACACCAAAGAAGGTACTCCAGAGCGTCATCGCCGCCGCCCGATGCTGTGGCGCAGATACCTGTCCGATGAGAGTCGGCGCTGCGACCACGATAACAAGATGCGAGGCGCCTTCGATCACTCGGCTGACAAGCAGGATCGGTAAAGACGGCATCAGTGCCTGGATACAGGAAATCAATCCCCCAAGGAGCAGAGCGGGGATCAGCATGCGCCGAAAACCGAGGCGTGTTACGATCAATCCGGCAAATAGCCCGAGCCCGATGCCGAGGAAACTGATGAGCGAAACCAGGAAACCGAGCCCCACGCCAGCCTCAGGGTAGATGTCCTGTAGAAACGAGAACTGCACCGAGATCTTGGCAAATTGCCCCGCCGCGCCCAACCCCGCGGCCCAGAGCGCCAGCACCAGTCCGACAGGTGTTCGTTCGTGTTCCATGTTGTCACTTTCGGACATCAATGCTGCATCGAGAAATGGCCTATCCAGACGACAAACCGCTGTCCGCCCGCGTCTCAGATGGCCCAATCAGCGCCTTTCCCTCTCGAGACCAAGCTCCTCCCAAATCCATCTGAAGTCGTAATCGGCCAAGGGCGTGCCGGCCCGGTTCGCGCTACGGTTCTCGATCAGCTTCAGCCATTCGACGACCTTCTTGCGGCCCGCGGCACTGCGCACCGATTGGCGAGGGGTCTTGCCACCAAGGGCAGGTATGGGCTGGTTGAGCGTATCGCGGTAGTGCTGGTCCAATTGTTGGTGAATGATCTGGCGGGCGATGTCCGGCGGGATTTCCTCCTCGTCCGAGCCGTTGTCAATTTGATCTCGGTTTGCCATCACTTGGTCAACAGTTTGAATAGCACTCAATGGCCGTTTCAGCAGATCCTTAAGACTTTCCATGATCAGGATTTCGCCCCGTTCCGCCCGCGAAGCAGA
The DNA here is from genome assembly GCF_900099935.1 of Aliiruegeria lutimaris. Taxonomy (GTDB): domain Bacteria; phylum Pseudomonadota; class Alphaproteobacteria; order Rhodobacterales; family Rhodobacteraceae; genus Tropicimonas; species Tropicimonas lutimaris. The sequence continues at coordinate 2,516 of NZ_FNEK01000136.1, forward strand.
GTTGACGGAAAGGATAAGCGCTTTTCCCTTGAGTTCCAGCGTTCCCAAAACGGTGTTGCCGGAATTCATTTGAGCAACGACGAGACCGCCCGTGGGTCGGTTATTTCGTTCGTCCTCTGGCGCCAGCCAGTTCCAGGCCTTGGGCCCCGCAGGTTGGATTGCCGGCATCTCTGCAAGGCGCGTCATCACATCTTTCTGAACCACACCCTTGGCAAAAGGAAAACGCAGGTCGTGAAACAGCAGTTCGTCTCCCTCAGCATTGGCAAGCTGCATTGGTTCGGGGTCGAGAGCCCCGGGCAGACTCTCGAATAGCCAGGCATTGGAAAAGAGCGGTGCGCATTGGCGTAATTGATCGGCCGAAAGACGCAGTTTCTTGCGTTTCCCGAGATTCAAAGCGTCCCGCAACACCTCGGCCAGGAGGTCGCTTGCATCCGGCGTAAACGGCAGCAAAGCACCGGAAATAACGTGGTGGTCTCCCTGTGGAACGACGCGCACGGCGATCCTGTCCCAGGGTTTCAGCATCCTGGTTGCACTTTTCTCGCGGACCATGACAGGCGCGGAACCGGTCAGCAGATCACGCACCAACATGGACTTTCCCGGTTCGATCTTACTCACCTCGTATAGGCTGACCGGCGCATCCCGCAGCCCTTCGATGTAGGCCCGGTTTGAATCCGTTTCGCTTCCACCTTTTCGCTTGAGGTATACATCAACGAAGTTCTGCCCGTCCGGTTCATAGAAACGGCCAAGAAAATCCTCGAAGGCAGCCCCCCACAGGACCATCGGCCAGGTTTCCCCAAGGATGTCCCCCAACTCCTCGAAGTCGACCTCGAACTCTTCCATGGCAGGCAGCAGGTGTTCGTCCATGACATCTGCCAACCGTTCACGCCACAGGTCGTCGCTGCCGACAAAACCGATTAGTCCGTCGAGGTCGTTGCGGGTCCCCACGAATGAATGCCTCCCATCTCCGTAATTTCTACAGAACTATCGTGGATCTGGATAATGGGCCAGATGCGGAACCCGGAAGCCTCCGCCAAGAGGGTCATTTTTCACCGTCGTGATCGCAATAAAGATAAGACGTTCTGATCCAGTTCAGGATCCGTTCACAATTCGACCAGGTCACTTCAGAGTTCAGCAGTCGCGCCCTTAAACGTTCATTGGCGACCTGAGACTGAAAAACCCGCCACGCAACATGACCTGCCCCGTCCTCTACCTGTCAGGTCGGCACCGAACGCGAGCGCGTCACCCCCACATCTGGCGCATGCTCGCGGCAACGTCGATGGACCCAGGCGCCGGCCGCGCCTGCGAGTCGCCCTGCGTCGGCGACCAGTGTCGCGCATCGAACCGATCCAGGATGTCTTTCGGAATGAATCGTGTCCGCATTGCGTAGACATGCCGATCGCCGTTGCGGCCCTGGTTCTGCACGTAGAACCGTAGCGGCAAGCCCAGCGTCAGCTGGTCCTTCGCCCGCGTCATCGCGACATAGAGAAGACGCCGTTCCTCCTCCAGTTCATGTGTGGAGCCGGTGCCGAGATCAGACGGGATGCAGCCATCGACCGCGTTCAGAAGGTAGACCGACTTCCATTCCTGTCCCTTGGCCGAGTGGATTGTGGACAGTATCAGGTAGTCCTCGTCCTTCAGAGGCGGCCCGGCAAGATCGCTGGTGGCGTCGGGCGGGTCGAGGGTCAGATCGGTCAGAAATGCCTCGGCGGACTGGTAGCCTGCCGCAATCTGTTCCAATTGCAGCAGGTCGGCACGGCGGGCCTCGGCATCCTCGTGAATCCGTTCGAGATGCGGATCGTACCAGGTGCGGGCAAGGCCGAGGGCGGCGGGCCAGGGTGCCGGCGTGGTCATTGCCTCTACAAAACCAGCCCAGTCTGCTCCCGCACGCGCAGGTGGAGCAACGTCCGCAAAGGCTGCCCTCGGATCGGAGGCGAGGTCGAGCGCATCGAGGATTCGTCCTGCAGCCTTGGGCCCGACACCCGGGATGAGTTGCAACACGCGGAAGCCAGCCACCCTGTCGCGCGAGTTGCGGGCCAACCGCAGGAAGGACAGGAGATCCTTGACATGGGCGCTGTCGAGAAACTTCAGCCCACCGAATTTAACGTAAGGCACGTTGCGACGGGTCAGTTCTGCTTCGAGTTGAGCCGCGTGGCTGGAGGTACGGAACAGCACCGCCTGGTCCTTCAGCCGGGTGCCCGTCTCGCGATCCTCGAGGATCCGGTCCACGACGTAACGCGCCTGATCTGCCTCGGTGTTGACGGTCACGAGACGGGGTTTCCGGTCAGAGGCACGCTCGGTCCAGAGGTTCTTCGTGAACCGTTCCCGCGCGAGACCGATCACGGCATTCGCGGCGTCCAGGATTGGCCGGGCGGAGCGGTAGTTCCGGTCGAGCGTGATGACATTCGCGGGCGGCGCAAAATTGGATGGAAAGTCGAGAATGTTGCGCACGGTTGCGGCCCGAAAGGCATAGATCGACTGGGCATCATCCCCGACAACGGTCAACCCGCGGCCATCCGGCTTCAATGCCTTGAGGATGCGGGCCTGCAGCCGGTTGGTGTCCTGGTACTCGTCGACCAGCACATGATCCCAGGAAGCTCCGATATGAGCGGCGAAGCCGGCATCGGCCATGACCTGCGCCCAGGCGAGCAGAAGATCGTCGTAGTCGAGCACGTTCTGCTCCTGCTTTGCGGAGACGTAGGAACCGAAGAGTTTCTTCAGCTCGACCTCCCATTGAGCGCACCATGGGTAGTGGTCACGCAACACGTCAGCCAGGGGGGCTTCGGCGTTCACCGCACGGGAGTAGATGGAAAGGCACGTGCCCTTGGCGGGAAACCGGCTCTCGGTCTTCGAGAACCCGAGGCCGTGGCGACAGAGGTTCATGAGATCGGCGCTGTCTTCCCGGTCATGGATCGAGAATTCCGGGTGCAGGCCGATCGACAGGGCATGTTCCCTCAAGATCCGCGCGCCGATGCCGTGGAAGGTGCCCGCCCAGGTCAGTGCCTGGGCCGCGACGGCCGTTCCCATGGCCTGTGCCGTGATCCGCTCGACCCGCCGAGCAAGCTCGGTGGCGGCGCGGCGGGAGAAGGTCATCAGCAGAATTCGCCTCGGGTCGGCCCCCTTGACGATCAGGTGCGCGACCCGGTGCGCCAGCGTGCTGGTCTTGCCCGACCCGGCACCGGCGATCACCAGCAGCGGCGGCGAGATCCCGTCACCGACGCCAAACTCCACGGCCGCGCGTTGATTGTCGTTCAGTTTGTCCAGATAGCCTGCCCCTGCCATGTCGTGCCTCGCGCCGATGGTGTTTTTCGGCAGGATAGCGCGGCAGGAACATAATGAGAACTTCTATCTGTGGAACTCAGCGTCAGCAGCGATCTACGCGAAGGGCGTCAGACCAGAATACCCTTGTCTCCTTCCAAATCTCGATTGCCGCGTTGAAAACGCAATATTGCCAGACTTCGCGTGCAAAATAGACTGGCGGAAGTAATTCCGCACCTCCCTGTTGGACTGGCCGGCGCTCAAGCGCCGGCCTTTTTTAGCATATTCCCGCAATGCTCTCTCATTTCAGCCGATGCTTGCATAAGTGCGCGGCAGCGACCGAAAACCATACCAACTCCAGTGGAATTGGTGAGCCGTCCCCCACACGTTCAGACCATGAGATCTCAGTCGCCGGAATACGGAGGGCTTCCCGGTTCGCGGTAGCGGTCCAGCGGGCTGCGTTTTGCGTCGCTGCCAAAGTAGTGTCCGCTGCCCGCCGTCTTCCCGAACAAGAGGAAGATCGGCGTGTTGGCTCCCTCCCGAGGTGACTTCATGCCCAGTTCTTCTGGCGACTTCCCGCGTCCGCTCGCATAGGAGCGGGTCAGGTCCGTTGCGATGAAGCCGGGCGTACAGGCATT
>NZ_FNEK01000122.1 GCF_900099935.1 Aliiruegeria lutimaris
CACAGGCTTTCGAAAGTCCATATGCCGAACCGTCGCCCAGGCCCCGAGTTGCAAACGCCTCAGCATTGCCAGCAATTGCGATGCACTCTTCCATCAGGGCATCGATTTCGTCCCAGGTCACGGCCGGGTCTGTGAAAAACGCCTGCCGATCCTGGCTGCAGGTAGCCACGAAGTTCGGGCCGGCCGCGGAAGTAATATTCACGATGCGCCCACCGTCGGAAAGAAGCGGAATGAAGGCATCGCAGACCCGTTTGATACCTCGGGTGTTAACGTTGAGGACGCTGCGAAGATCGTCCGCTCCGAGGCCGATACCTGCATTGTTGACGATGCCGTAGAGCTTTTCGCTACCGCATGTGTCCCGCACCTGGAGCACCGCCCCGCCTACGGATTCGTCACTCGACACGTCGATTTCCACGATCTGGATACGGCTGGCTCGATCAGCGCTCTCTCGTGAGAGGCTCTCTGCGGCAGCGCCACCGCGCTCGAGATCGCGGGATCCGAGGAACACAAACGTATCGTCCGCTTCCTCCAGGATCCGCTCTGCGATGGCATATCCGATGCCCTTGTTCGCACCGGTAACCAGGATTCTTCTCATATCGTCCCCCCGTTTTGCGTATCACAACAAGATAGAGCCGATAGCTACAATGCCGACGCTCTGCTTTTCGAGGCCGCACGAACACCGTTTCTACGCATCTATGCCCTGAAAGGTCCACGTGGCGAGTTTGCGAACATGCCCGGCCTGAGCCAGGCAGAAACGTTGCGTGTCAAGGCCGGGTCTCCATCCATCATGAGATCGCCGTTGCGGATCGCTTCACGATAGGTTCGGTCCCCCATCCAGATTTCAGACAGCGTTCTGACGGTGCAGTTGAAAAAAACGTCCACGTCGCGCCCCGGGTCCTTGAGACAGACCTCCGCGTTTTCCGGTTTGACGACGAGCCACCAATCGCGCTGCTCGATCAGGTCGGTGAAACGAAACTTGATGACGGTTTCCTGCCCCTTGATCTTTTCCCGGTCGATGCTGCGCTCGAGGTAGAGCATCAGGAACTCGGCGTCGAAATCCTGATCTAGGATCGTATGCTTCGCCCAAATGACACCCCATTCCCCCAACGAGAACAGTACCGGCAGGAGTGCTTCACAGGCATCCGTTGGATAGTATTCATAACCCTTTTGTCCGGGAATCTTTCGACGGATCAACATGTTCTGTTCTTCAAGCTGCTTCAGGCGCTTGGTCAGCAGTGCGGGAGAGATGTCTCCCAAGCCGCGTTGAAGCGTATTGAAACGCCGGCCACCCATCAGGATCTCGCGCAAGATAAGGATCGTCCACCGTTCGCCAAGTATCTCGGCGGCTTTCGCAATCGGACAGAACTGATTGTAATTCATCACCACTCCCCCGATCGGCGCTGGATTTCGACTAACTTCAGATAGTGTAGCGGGTTTCTGCGTTTTTTGTAGTTCTCTGCTTCCGGGCGTGAAGTATTTTGCACGCCTCGCCCGGTCTATTCACTTGTTCATCGGCAATCGGATGATCCGACGCCACAGGAACGAAAGTGAAAAGAGCCATAAGCGTCAGTATCTTAGTCAGCGTTTATCCGATCAGAATGACCCCGAGCGTCGTTGCCTCGAACCTGATTGGGCACCTACGCCGGTCTCAGGCAGTCATCGCCCCGGTTCTCCATCCCACAGCCCTCAACCGCATCTCTTCGAGTGCCTCTCGCGCCCGCTACAGCGCTTCCGCATGGGATGCACCTGCGCATTGGCGGGTGTGAGCCACCCGACGCTGTACAACACCAAATATCCCGCGAAGGAAACGAAATAATGACTATCCAGCAGCGCCTTACTCCGCAGACCGCCACAATGCCCCCCTCGCCTATCGTCTCGTTTTGGAACGACACCCTGGCCCCGAAATTCGTGAAATACCGCCATATCCTCGAAGGTGGGCTTTCGCGTCATAGCGAAGCGGTCATGCCGCTCCTGGAGATCGAGCAGGGCGACGATGTTCTAGACGTCGGTTGCGGCTTTGGTGACACCGCCATCGCAATTGCGCACCGCGTCGGCGAGACGGGCAGTGTCCTCGGCGCCGATTGCTGCGAGGCGTTCCTCGATATCGCGCGCCACCGCCCGGAGAAGATGTTCGCTCCAAACCTGCGTTTCGAGTCCTGCGATGCCGAGCGTGACCTCGGAGACGCGCGGTATGATTTCGTCTTTTCGCGCTTTGGCACGATGTTTTTCACCAACCCGGTCGCCGGGTTGTGCTCGATGCGCCGGGCATTGAAGCCGGGCGGACGCATGGCCCACATCGTCTGGCGGAATCGCGAGGACAATCCCTGGCTGATCGCGGCGCGCGACGTGGTGCGCCAATTCCTTCCGCCGCCCGGGCCCGAGGCCCAGACCTGCGGCCCCGGTCCGTTCTCGATGGCCGGCGAACAGACGACGCGCGCACAGATGGAAGCCGCCGGGTTCACCGACATCGCGTTCCGACGGATCGAAGCCAAAGTGAATGTCGGCCGGGACATCGAGGACGCTGTCAGCTTCCAATTGGCCATCGGCCCGGCGGGCGAGACCTACCGCGAGGCTGGTGCCTTGGGCGAAGCCCGCCGGGCGGAGATCGTTCTCGCACTGTCGAACCTGTTCGAGGAGGTGATCGCCCATGAGGGCGGCCTCTGGATGGACAGTTCGTCCTGGCTGATCACGGCGCGCGCACCCTCCTGACACACCGCCCGATTTCTTGGGCCTGAGATTTTGGGGAGACCCAAAAGAACGGAATGCCGGGAAACCAACGACGCTGTCTTGCCCCGCAATCCATCCATCGCCCCGCAAGGGCCTGTACCGGCGTGGCGCTCTCCAGCGCCCAGTCACCACCAACCCCGTAACCACCAACCTGAAACCGATCAATCCAACCCGAAAGGAAATACCATGAACGTTCAGTCCAATGTCACGGTCAACAACGGCGTGAACACCGAAGCCCTGATCGGCGCCCGCGGCGCTTTCGCCGAGGCTCCGCAAGCCGCGCAATTCACCTTCCGCAGCAGCTGTTCCTGGATCGAGGGCACCTACAGCGCCAACAAGATCAACAGCTATTTCGGCCTCGGCCAGGAGCATGAGCGCAAGCGGACCTTCTCGATCGAGTCCGATCATCCGGAGGTCTTCGCCGCGGCCGACCGCGCTCCGACCCCGCCGGAAATCGCGCTGGCCGCACTCGCGAGCTGCCTGACCGGTGGTGTCGCCGCCGTCGCCCAGCATCGCGGCATCCAGCTGCGCTCGGTGCAGTCGACGGTCGAAGGCGATATCGACGTCCAGGGCATTCTCGGAATGGACCCCGAGATCCGCAGCGGCTTCTCGTCGATCCGCGTGAGTTTCGAGATCGACGCCGACGCCAGCAAGGATGAGATCGCCGCACTCGTCGCCCAGTCGCAGAAGCGTTCGGCCATGTTCGACATCCTGACCAACCCGACGAACGTGAATGTCAGCCTCGCCTGATGCGTTGCGCCCGCACCGGCCCGCAAAGACCGGGCGGGTGCGGGCCTGACCCAATTCGGCCCTTGCCGCCAACCACGCGTTTTAGCGCCACTCCCTCGGCGATGACACTTCCAACGCCTGATCCCCCTGCATTCATTAGGACCTGTCGTCATGAAACGAATTTCCGCGCTGATCATCGGTGCCGGCCAGGCTGGCCTCGCGATGAGCCACCACCTGAGCGCCCGATCGGTGCCCAATGTCATTCTGGAGCGCGGCGAGGTCGCCAATTCCTGGAAGACCGAACGCTGGGACAGTCTCCGCCTGTTGACGCCGAACTGGCAAAGCCGCCTGCCGGGACATGCCTATGCAGGCGACGACCCGGACGGCTTCATGTCCGTGGCTCAGACCGCCAAATTCCTCGACACTTATGCCGCCACCATCACGGCACCCATCGAGACACGAACCACCGTGACACGAGTCCGCCGAATCGGCGACGACTACGAAGTCGAGACCAACCGAGGCCTCTGGTCCTGCCGGAACATCGTCCTCGCCAGCGGCGCCTGCAACCGCGCCAGTATCCCACAGTTCTCCACCGGGATTCCTGAGAGCATCGACCAACTGAGCCCTCTCGCCTACCGCAATCCGTCGCAACTTCGCCCGGGTGGCGTACTGGTCGTCGGCGCGTCGGCCACCGGCGTTCAGCTTGCGGCCGAACTCCGCGCGGCGGGTCATGACGTGATGCTCGCGGCCGGTCACCATGTCCGCATGCCCCGGTTCTACCGGGGGCGCGACATCCAGTGGTGGATGGACCGTTCCGGGCTCCTGTCCACAACGGTAGCGGAGGTCGATGACCTGCAACGCGCACGTGCGGTGCCATCGCTGCAACTCGTGGGAGAGGCCAGTACGCGTTTTCTCGACCTCAACACGCTGCAGAGCGCCGGTGTGGAGATCGTCGGTCGCTTCACCGGTCTGCGGGACAGGACGGCGCTTTTCTCAGGCGGCCTCGCCAACGCGACGGCGCTCTCCGATCTGAAGATGAACCGCGCCCTGGATGGCTTCGATGCCTGGGCGGCCGAAGCCGGACTCACCGATCTCCCGGCGCCCGAACGCTTCGCACCTACGAAGGTTGCAGAGGCGCCGCGGCTGTCGCTGGACCTTGCACGTGGCCGGATCTCGACGATCCTCTGGGCGACGGGGTTCCGGCCGGACTTCGACTGGCTGCATCTACCGGTTTTCGACCACAAGAGCCGGCTCGCGCACGAGGGCGGAGTGGTTGCCCGGGGCCTCTACGTCCTGGGCTTGCCGTTCCTTCGCAAACGCAACTCGACCCTCATCGATGGCGTCGGCGCCGATGCTGCCGCGCTCGCCGATCACCTCGTTTCTACCAATGTCCGCCACGCCGCCTGACCAAGAGGATCCCCCGATGACCTATCTCCAAACACCACCCGTCACTGAAACGGCCCGCGATCGCGTGATCCGCGAGGCTCAGTCCGCCGTCGTCGAGCGCATCCGCGCCGATCCGGCCAAGGCCCGAAGCACCCTCCGCACGACCGGCCATGTTGGCGAAGGTCTCGCCTGTGAGGTCGTCCAGGGACCGTTCAGCGCGACGCTCGATCTCGGCAAGGGAATGGGCGGGGACGCAGCCGGACCGTCCCCGGGGTTCTTTGCCCGAGCGGCCATTGCCGGATGTGTCGGGATCGCTGTTAAGATGCTCGCCGCGCGGGAAGGCGTGCGGTTCAACTGCGTCGACATTGCCGTCGAGACCGATTTCGACGATGCGGCGCTGTTCGGCATCGGCGGTGGCAATGCGGCTCCGGTTCGGACCCGGGTGTCGATCGACATCGACACCGATGCGCAAGGTGACATCGTGGAGAGCATCGTGGACCGCGCCCTTGCTATGGATCCCTGGTTCCTCGCTCTGGGCAACGCGCAGGATGTATCGGCAACGGTCTCAGTCGCGAGGTAGCCGACACATTGAGGGCCGGTGAAAGAACTCCGAGATCGTTTCGCCGGGCAAGTCTCAGCGCAAAGCGTCACTGGCGCGAGGCCGAGAAAAGGCATACTGACGTAGCTTCGCAGTTGCAGGATCTGTCGTGCGGGCCCCCTCGGATCGTCAAAGGCCAGAGAAACGTTGAGATCGGACTGCACCGCTGCCACACCCGAGAAAACTCTTGTGCTTATGCCTGCTCACATATTGGCCCTCTGTTTCGCGCAATAGTCCGATTGGCAGTTCCGAGATTGTGGTTTCGTTCCACCTCTCCTTAGGCATCCAGACGTGAGTGCCGACAATCCGCCGCGATCGCATTTCCTCGAGGCATCGTCAGGCGAGTGCCCTTTCTCACCCCGTTCAGCTCCCAAATACAGACCACTCCATTCTGCGTGCCAATTGTTCGGCAGCGTGCGTGCCCATCATGGAGTTGCCATACACATTGAGCCCAGGTGACCAAATTGCGATTGACGCCCGTTCCGGTGCAATGAGCAGGATCCCTCCGCCGACACCGGATTTTCCGGGTAATCCAACCCGAAAGGCAAAGTCGCCCGAACCGTCGTAGTGACCGCACATCATCATAAGCGCGTTGATGCGTCGGGACTTGAGCGCAGTCAGCAGGCGTGGCGCATCCGGGAGGCCGGCCAACACACGTCCAGCGCGAGCAAGTTGTACGCAACTCATTTCGATTGCGCATTGGTGGAAGTAGGTTCCCAATGTCATCTCCGGCTGATTTCTCAAATTTCCGAATGATTTCAGATAGTTTGCCAGTGCAACGTTGCGGAAGCCGGTTTCCGCCTCCGAGCGGGCTACGGCCTTGTCGATATGAATATCGTCGTCTTCAGCGGCAGCGCGAACGAATGCCAGAATCTCGGATAACGCTTCCTTTGGCTGGCGCCCTGTGAGCAGTTCATCGGTCGTTACGATGGCTCCAGCATTGATGAATGGATTTCGAGGACGACCATGTTCCTGTTCGAGTAACAAGATTGAATCGAACGGCCGTCCCGATGGCTCTCGTCCGACGCGGGTCCACACTTGCTCGCCGATCCGGCCGAGCACACATGCGAGCGAAAATACTTTCGAAATCGACTGGATCGAGAATTGTTGCCGTGCCTGACCAGCGGTTACGATCCGACCGTCGGCCAGCGAGACCGCAATCCCAAATTGTGCGGGATCGACGCGGGCAAGCTCTGGGATGTAATCGGCCACCTCCCCCCAATTCCCGTGCTTTCTGATCTCGGCATCAAGGTCAGAAAGAAATCGCTCGAGCGCCTCAGTCATGGCAATCTCCCCCTATCCTCATCGCCGTGTTGGAGCCGTTCTTTGCAACGCACGCACCAGCCGTTTCCTACCACACATTCATGGGGTAAGTTCCACCTCGCAAGCGGCCAGTGGTAGTCGATGCATTATCTGGACGATCAGCGGACGGGATTGACGGACGTGACCTTCGCGCTGAAGCCGATCCGACTGGAAGTCGGAGGGTTCGCACCCAGACGTGGATACTGAAAGTTCAGAACAAGTAACTCTGCCTGCCCCACATGGAGCAGCGCCCGGTTCTGAAGCACAAACCATCTAACGAGTGCGCAAATTAGACAGGCTTGCTAACATTGTGCCATCGGAGGTGAACGAGATGTTTTTGAAGGTGATCTTGATGGTCTTCGCGGCGGCAGGGGCCAGCACAGTCTCGGCCCAGATCGCGGATCCGGACGCCGGACGAGACGTCTTCATGTCGTACTGCGTGCAGTGCCATGGCTTCGATGCCAAGGGCGTTGGACCGATGGCTGAACTCCTTGTTGTCGAAACCCCGGACTTGACTGGTCTGGCCAAACGGAACGAGGGTGTCTTCCCGACCGCAGACGTGGCTACGAAAATCGATGGCCGAACGCTTGTGTTGGCGCATGGCGGAGACATGCCGCTGTTCGGGCCGTTTTTTGACGTCGGAGGAAACGTGGCCATTCGGTTGCCAAGCGGGCAGTCTATAATCATGAGCCAGACACTGGCCGATTTGATCGGCTACTTGGAGACATTGCAGGCGCGATGAGAACGCTACCCCTATATCGGCAATGAAGGGACACCCATGAGGCCGCATGAACAGCTTGACGCCGAGATCGTCGATCCTGATCAGACAGATGCCCGCGAAGTTCTGAGCGACAGGCTGGCGGGCCTGTGGTGGACATTCGTGCTGCGCGGGATCCTCGCTGGGGCTATTGGTATTGCCGCTCTTTTCTGGCCTACCGACAGCATCTCCCTGTTGTTGCAACTCGTTGGCGTGCTGTTACTCCTCGACGGAGCACTGACGTTGTTCGGCCTGGGAAGGAAAGGCGCGGCAGGAGGTGTCGGGGTCGGCACAATCGTGATCGGCCTCGTGCTCCTGATCTGGCCTGAGGGCACGGCACGGATTACTTTCGTCCTCCTGGGCACCTGGGCATTGATCATCGGCATTGGGTCTCTGATCACGTGGTGGCAAATGCCCGAATGGGACCCGGAACGCTCAACCGCGCGCGGCGTTGGGTTGCTGGCTTCGCTCGTCGGGTTGGTGCTCATCTTCTGGCCAGGCTCTGGGCTTGTCGCGCTTGGCTGGGCGATCGCATTTGCAGCGCTTGCCGTCGCCGTCGTGATGTTCTGGCTGGCAACGCGGTTTAAGCGTGCGAACGAACGTTTGCAGATGCGGGTTGTCAATCGATAGTAGGGCTATGACTATATGACCGCCGTGAAGGATTGGCCGCGTGGTTAGAACGGACAGACAATCGACGCCGTAAGATAGATGACGATCCCGAGTTCGATGGGCACATTCCCACTCAGTCGTTGACTCTTCGACGAAACGCGCAGCGGACAAAACAGATTGGGTGGATGGCTCCCGCGTCCCCGGCGTTGCGATACGCCACAGTGCAGGTATCATGATAACCGTGCGCCCTGAGCGCAGCTTCAGAGTGATTATTTCGGTGCTGGGGCGGGTTGTCGAAGACCACATGGAGTGCCCCCAATGAAGTGGTCCACCAACTGGGATAGCTTTATCCCGTTTTCAGGAGGACCAAACGATGGCTGGAAAGCGAGACAAACCCGAGGAGATCGTGCTGAAGCTGCGGCAGGTTGAAGTGCTGCAAGGTCAGGGCAGCTCGGTTGCCGATGCCGTTCGCCAGATTGGCGTGACGCAGCAGACCTACTACCGATGGCGCAAGGAGTATGGCGGCATGAGCCGGGATCAACTGAAGCGCCTGAAGCAGTTGGAAACGGAGAACCAGCGGCTCAGGCGCGCGGTATCTGATCTGACGCTGGACAAGATGGTTCTGGCCGAGGCTGCACGGGGAAACTTCTGAGCCCTT
>NZ_FNEK01000056.1 GCF_900099935.1 Aliiruegeria lutimaris
CTTTGATCTCGTCATGGACGATAACCTGCCGGAACCCTTCGTGTTGCTGGCCGAGTTGCCATCGGAGCGCCATTGGTCCGAGCGAAAATGGCGACGGCTACGATGCTGACAGCATTCGCGAAGAGATGCGGGAACGGGCCATTCAACCAGTGATCCCCATGCGGAAGTCGCGAAAGAAGCGTGTTGGCGTTGATCGCCCACTGTATCGCCTGCGGAACTTGGTGGAGAGATGCTTCAACAAGCTCAAGAATGCACGCCGCGTCGCGACCCGCTACGACAAAACGGCCGAAAGCTTCCTCGGCTTCATCGACATCACATCAATCCGCCTCTGGCTCCGCCATTTGTCAACATGACCTAGCCTTCGCGCCCACATTGATGCCGCGTCGGCACAGTACAAGTCCCAGATGGTCGACCTCGACGACCTCCGCCAGTCCCTTCTGCAGCAAGCCTTCGCGGGAGAATTGACATGAGCCAACATGCAGACCCGTCTTCCCAGTGGGAACCTCAAGTGCTGGCAGCATTCAAGGAGAGCCTGAAAGATGGCCTCCATCCGGATGATACGGGTGGAAAGAACGGGCAAAGCTTCGCGCGGGGGTTGGAGGGGGTCGATCCTGCATGCCTCCCGAAGGCGCAGGTGAAACGGTCTGAAGTGTTCTCATTGGCGGAAGACAGGTCCGTCAACACCGCGACCGTTTGTGCGGCGGCGATGGCATGGGGCGGCATGAACCAACGATTCAGCCCACGCTTTTTCTCCATGGCAAAGGACGGCTGGCTCGATGTTGCCGAAGCTATTCAGGCCGGGGAGTTAGACCGTGAGGCTGCATATGACGCGTTTTCCGACCTTCGACGTGACGGTAAACTCTACGGCTGTCGGCCTCAGGTATGGCAACTCTGAACTTGCCTGAAAAACCCGGTGAACTGGTGATCGCCGCCGACGGCGATCCAAATGGACGCAAATCGGCACTTTCTCTAGCCCAACGAGCGACCGGTCTGGGCTGGAAAGTCTCGACCGTAGACCCCGGAGACGGGCTCGACTTCAACGACATCCTCATGAGCGCTGCAAACAATGTCTAATGCGAAATCCATCCTTGACCCATACCTAGCCGAGAGAGAGAAGTGGAGAGCGGCAGGCGTCCTTACGCGCGTCGGAACAAGCCTGACGGCTGTCGTGTCGTGGCGGGGGCAGAAGGCCGATGAATTAAATCCATTCACCCCGTACCAGGCGGCGGCTCAATGCCTACGGCCTGATCGGGTGTCCAACCATTCCTGAGCCGCGCGTGGACCGTTCCGACATTCAAACCAAACTTACGCGCTCCCGCCGACACGGATGGGAACGTACCGGCGCTCGTGACCAACGCGGTTCCCTTCTTCGGTTCGGGCACTCTTTTTGGCGGTGTCTCGAGCCCCACTGCCTGGTCAGCTGTGGCCGTTTGTTACCCCAATCGTTACCCCTGACAGACCCACAAAAGAAAAAGGGCTAGGCATTTCAGCCTAACCCTTTGAAATTCTTGGCGCGCTGGGGAGGATTCGAACCCCCGACCCCTTGATTCGTAGTAAAGAGACAGATTAGATCATAGCTTCACATTTCGTCACCAAATCGTTTATTTATCAGCAATTAAGGAGGACAAGGGTGAACATAGCAGATCATTGATTTGCCCTCTTACGCTCACGATTTCAGCGACTAAAAAGAGACTGAACATGCGCTTGCGCCTCACAGACCTCGCCATCAAGAAGCTCGCGCTGCCCACTTCGGGTCAGCAAACATACTGGGATGAGGCAACACCAGGGTTTGGGCTAAGGTGCTCAACGCGCAGCAAGTCGTTCGTCATCATGTACGGCCCCAAGCGGCGTCTCCGTACACTCGGACGATATCCAGAACTTAGCCTTGCCGATGCTCGCAAGCAGGCACGGGTCGCCACTGGCGATATTCTCAGGAATGGCGATACTGCCCGCTCCTTCGACTACAACGCAGTCCTGCAAGAATACCTTGCAGATTGTGAAAAGAGGCTCCGCACCTCGACGCTCGACGGATATCAACTGTACCTTTCCAGCATCCCGTTCTCTGGCCCGATCGACAAAGTCGGCCGTCGCGACGTGCTGCGGGCGATCGAGGCGTACACAACTAGCCCTTCCAGTCAGAACTATGCGTTTACGACCTTCAAGGTCTTCTTCAACTGGCTTGTCCGCCAGCAATACCTGTCATCTAACCCCCTCGGGTCGGACAACCGTCCGAATGCGTCTTCGACAAGACAACGAACGCTTTCTCAAGAGGAAGTGCGGACGCTCCTGAAATTCACGGGTGCTAACCGTGGCCGCTTCCACGATATCGTGTCCTTGCTGCTTCTGACGGGCCAAAGACGAGGCGAGATAGCAGCTCTGCAATGGAGCGAGATCGACGGAGATCTTTTGATATTTGCTGCGGATCGGACCAAGAACAAGCACGGCCATGAAGTCCCGCTGTCGTCCCTCGCGATCGAGCTGCTGAATTCAATCGAGGGCGGTGCCACCCACGTCTTCGGCGATCAAGAAGTCGATCAGCCATACAATGGCTGGTCTAGAGCCCAGCGACGACTCATTACGGAAACCGAGATCGACCACTTCACACTCCACGACCTCCGTCGCACCTTCGCGACATTCCATGCCCAGATTGGCACGCCACTCCACGTCACGGAAAGGATGTTGAACCACCGTTCAGGCTCAATCAGTGGCGTTGCTGCGGTGTACAATCGGCACTCGTATCTTGAGGAAATGCGGGACGCAATGACGCGGTACGACAAGTTCCTCGCCAACCTGTTGGACAAGGAGTAGGCTTCGACCGCCTAGGTATCGTCGTAACCTGGGGCATCGCGATGCTCTTCAGTCATGGAGAGATCGTGATGCGGATACTGTCAAAGCGTCAGGTGAAAGAGTTGGTCCTGTACTCGCCTCAACACATCGCACGGCTGGAAAAGGCCGGGAAATTCCCACAGCGGGTGATCCTTGGCCCCAACAGGGTGGGATGGGTCGAACAAGAAGTGCTGGATTGGCTCCAAGAGCGCCTCGATTGCCGCGAGAAGACCTAATCGACGCTCCCCATGTGGGAGCCGGGTGGCTGGGCGTGCACAGCCCGGTCACCCTTTTAGTTGCCTGCAAGTGCTCCTCGATGGTCTCTTAAGCTCGGAACCGAAATGGTTGAAGACAAAGGCTTGGATGGCGGCGAACTTCTGCAAATTCCTATCCGCCGGAAGCGTTACATTGCGCGTTCTCGTCGTCATTATGGAAGTTGCGAATTCTCCGCGCGGCGCTGTCACTGCAACTCGCGGTAGCCGAAAGCGGTGCTGTCAGACGGATTCGAACCGCTCTCAGGTCGGACAGTAGCCCTGTCCCTTATGCCGCGCAAAGACCGCGCCACTCGGCGAGAGCGGCGGCGCGGTTCTTCTTGAAATTTGCCCTCGAGTAGAAGCTCCGCTCCGAATTGAGATGGTTGAGCACCGAGGCGTGGACGGAGACGAATTTCTGCAAACTTCGCATCCGCCGAAAGCGTTGCATCGCCCGCTCCCGTCGTCGGAATGGCAGGTGCGAGTTCTCCGCCCGATTGTTGAGCTAACGACCAGTTTGCTGCAGGCTTCGGGGCGGCGCAGGCCGGTGTCAACGGCGGAGCAAATTCCAGCCACGGGGCGGCGCAAAAGTCGGCCAGTTCCGGCGTGATCGGCGCCCCGGCAAACGCGCTCCCCATCTAGCTGGCGGTTGCCGGGGCGCTTTGGTCCGGCAGGACCAAATGGCGTTGCGGTTCAGATTGTCGGCTTGATCTGGCGGGACCGGCTTTGAGCCAGCCGATAGCTGTCCCCGTTCATCTCCAGGATGCTGACATGGTGGGTCAGCCGGTCCAGGAGGGCACCGGTGAGGCGTTCCGATCCGAAGGTTTCCGTCCATTCGTCGAACGGCAGGTTTGAGGTGATGAGGATGGAGCCGCGCTCGTATCGCTGGGAGATCAGTTCGAACGGTGCTGTCAGACGGATTCGAACCGGTCTCTGCAAGGGCAGGATCGCTGTCCCTTATGCCGCGCCAAGCTGGCGCCACTCAGCGAGAGCGACGGCACGGTTCTTTTTGTAGATGGCCCGGGAGGAGAGGCTGCGCTCCGAATTGAAATGATTATGAACCGAGGCGTGGACGGCGACGAACATCTGTAGGCTTCGCATGCGTCGGAAGCGTTGCATGGCTCGCTCTCGTCGTCGAAATGGCAGATGCGAATTCTCCACTCGGTTGTTCAGCCATTGGCCAGTTTCGTGTAGTTGTTCGGCGCCGATCGCCTTCAACGCTGCGCCGTAGGACCGAAGCAAATCAGAGACGATGGCCTTTGGCCTGCCGTATCGCCGCATCGTTTTCTTCAAGAATTTCAATGCAGCTTTCTTGTCTCGCGTCTTCGTGACGAAGCTTTCCAGGACCTCGCCTTCCTGATCAACAGCGCGCCAGAGATAGTGTCGTTCGCCGTTGATCTTCACGAACACCTCATCCAAATGCCACCGCCACTGAGGCCAGGAACGCAAACGCTCGGCGCGTTTCTTGCGGATCTCGGCGGCGAACATCGGCCCGAACCGGTTCCACCAGAACCGGACGGATTCATGACTGACGTCGATGCCACGCTCGTGCAGTAGATCCTCGACGTTCCGGAGCGACAACGGAAAGCGCACGTACATCATGACCGCCAGCCCGATGATCTCGCGGCTCGTCCGGAAGTATTTGAATGGGTCGTCATTCGTCATCCCGAGACGCTACGAGACCGCCCTGCCCCGCTCAACCGGATTCCCTCTGACAACGCCGATTGGTGGCATGCGCTGGGCTGGATCAAAGAAGGCTTGTCGAACTCTGTGCTCCTGCGAGATATCGAGGTGATTGAGACGATGCCGAGAGCCGAACCATGGCGTTTCGTACCCAGGACATAGTGCCGAATTCTCAGTCGACAAATCGGCAAGGATTTGCGATCTTCTCGCCAAACCTGGACGGTCCGGAAATATAACCCGTTGGGAAAAAGCAAATCGGCGCAAACACCAAGGGCCTCGAGCATGTCCAACGCAAAGCAGATACTGGCAATGCTCCAAAGCAAGGCGGAAGGTGACGACGAGCACTTCTACTCGATTGCATTGCAAGTTGCCGCCGCGGAGGCGCGACAAGGCCGTCGTACACTCGCCGAAGACTTGAGAGCTGCAGTGGACAAGGCAAGGGAAAAGGCCGCCTCTGGTCAGACTGTTGCCGTGCCGTTCGCGTCCCCCCGAGGCGACCTCGCCGATCTGATCGAGATGCGCCCTCCGCGCTTCGACCTTGGAAGTGTGGTTATGAATGCATCCCTTCGCGGACGGTTGGATGACGTTGTTTTGCAGCAGCAAAAGCGTGACTGGCTGCGCGAGCACGGCAAAACACCAAACCGGCGAGTGTTGTTCGTCGGTCCGCCGGGATCGGGCAAAACTATGTCTGCGGAAGCCTTAGCAGGCGAACTACGTTTACCGCTATTCGTCATTCGGTTAGAGGGCCTGATCACCCGTTTCATGGGCGAGACCGCAGCAAAGCTCAGGCTGGTTTTTGATGAAACTGCTCGACACCGGGGAGTGTACTTGTTCGACGAATTCGATGCCGTCGGCGGAAATCGCGGTGCGACAAATGACGTCGCCGAGATGCGACGCGTTCTGAACTCATTCCTTCAATTCATGGAAGAGCCAAACTCCACGGATAGCGTGGTAATTGGCGCAACGAATTACCCGGATCTACTCGATCCTGCACTATTGCGTCGTTTTGATCTGGTCATGGAATTTTGTCCTCCCACGGAAGAAGAAATCCGCACGATCATAAAGTTCAACCTGCGTCCAATGAAGTATCCCAACCTGAGCTGGAAAAGCATTCTCGCATTGGCCGAGGGGTTAAGTCAGTCCGAGATTGCACGCGCAACAGAAGACGCGGTGAAGACCGCAATACTGGCTGAGAGGAAGAACGTGACCACGAACGATCTACTCCGCAGGCTGAATGACAGGCGACAAATGCAAGCTGCATTTCGACCTACGACAGTGACAAAATTGTAAATGGCATCAAAGTATACTCTCCCGCACATCAACATCGAAAACAGAAGAGAACGGGCTGACTTCAAGTCCACGAGTGAGCGATTTCCGGCAAGTCCTCCACCTCGGGAACGCCAACAGCACGGCGGACTTCTCAGGAAGCAACTGACGAGCGCAATAACGGATTTTGAGCAAGATCGTCCGCGTGACGATCGCGTAGCCCCCGAACCCGGGGTCTACCTCGAGGTAGAATTGAGGCCGAATTCCAACCCAGACAGCCTTGAAAAGAAGCGCAGTCATCTCAAACCCGCATCAGCCAAGTTGGACGCGTCTGAAAACCGGATCGTGGGCTTGTTCGTACCGGCAGAAGCTCAACTTAAGCTCGAAAGCATCCTGGCGGACTACCAGACCGGTGAGCTCACTGAGAAAGGAAAGAATCCGCCGTACAAGCCATTTGTCGAACCCATTGAAGCCATCCGAAAAGCTCGCCTTGAAACCTTCTGGACTGATGATTTAGACGCGTTACCCCAGAACCCTTCTGACACGATCTGGTGGGAAGTCTGGTGCGTGAAGTCCGCCGAGAAAGAGCTCGACGCGTTAGCTGAGAAACTTGAAGCGCGTTGTGCACCGGCGGAGCAACGTCTGTTCTTCCCTGAGCACGTGGTGGTGCCCGTACTTGCTCCTCGCGCCACAATAGAACTAATGCTCTTCGCCCGGTTTTCGATCACTGAACTTCGCCGAGCAACCGACACTCCGGTTTTCTTTATTGATGACCTCGACCCCGATGAGCAGTTCGAATGGACCGATGATCTTGCCGAGCGAATCGAATGGCCCGGCACTGATGTGCCTGCGGTTTGCCTCCTCGATAGCGGCGTCAACCGCGCACACGGTCTGATTGAACCGGCGCTTTCGCCAACCGATCAGTATAGTGTCCGACCAGAATGGGGCGTGGATGATACAGGGCCGCGTCCGGGACATGGTACCCAAATGGCAGGAATCGCATTGCACGGGGATCTTGTCCCTCGGTTGGCCAGCGTCGACCCTATTCGGCTGGGTCATCGGCTGGAAAGCGTGAAAATTCTTCCTCCTCCCGGAATGGAGAAGCCAGATGAGCGGTTCTACGGACCGATCACGAAGTCGGCGGTCAGTATCGCGGAGATCGGGCGACCAGACCGCAGGCGCGTGTTCTGCATGGCAGTCACGAATGAAGACATATCTGGCACGCAACCATCGACATGGAGCGCCGCTCTGGATCAGGAAGCGGCCGGTGTCACCGTCGAGGATGCAAGGGCTCCCAGACGCCTATTCGTCGTTTCTGCAGGGAATGCACCGAACCCAATTATGTTCCACGATGTCCAGCATGCTGACACCTATCCTATCGAAGACCCGGCTCAGGCTTGGAACGTAATCACGGTCGGCGGCTACACCGACAAGATCCATATTGCCGAACCGGGGTGCTGGCAGACAAATTCGAACCAGTCTCAGCAAGGGCAGGATAGGTGTCCCTTATACCGCGCAGAGACAGCGCCACTCAGCGAGAGCAGCGGCGCGGTTCTTCTTGAAGTTGGCTCTGGAAGAGAGGCTGCGCTCCGAGTTGAAATGGTTGAAAACCGAGGCGTGGACGGATGCAAACAACTGCAAACTTCGCATCCGTCGGAACCGTTGCATTGCTCGCTCTCGTCGTCGAAATGGCAGGTGCGAATTCTCCGCCCGGTTGTTGAGCCAGCGACCGGTTTCCTGACGACCGACCGCGCCGATCTCCTTCAACGCGGCACTATAAGATCGGAGGCGGTCAGTCACGATGACTTCCGGCCGGCCGTAGCGCTTCATTGATTTTCTTATGAATTTCAATGCCGCTTTCCGGTCCCGCGTTTTCGTCACGAAGCTTTCGAGAACCTCTCCTTCGTGATCAACGGCTCGCCAAAGGTAGTGGCGTTCGCCGTTAATCTTCACGAAGACCTCGTCCAGATGCCACCTCCACTGTGGCCAGGAACGCAACCGGTCAGCCCGTTTCCGGCGGATTTCCGAGGCAAACATCGGGCCGAACCGATGCCACCAGTAACGGACGGATTCATGGCTGACATCGACGCCGCGCTCATGCAGCAAGTCCTCGACGTTCCGCAGAGAGAGGGGAAACCGTATGTATAGCATCACTGCGAGGCGGATGACTTCTCGGCTGGTCTTAAAGTATTTGAACGGGTCGCGTTTCGTCATTTGGGGAAGCTACTCAGCCCCCTACCCGGCCGCAATCCAGATTGCTCTGACATCACCGGTCTTGGCGCAGAGGTCGTCTCGGTCGATTACAGGCAGCCCCCGCTGCATCCTTTCCCGGCCGCGCTTGAAGACACGGTTGCGGTCTGGACAGAGATCACCGCGGAGACGGACCCGGCCAAGACCGCGATCTTCGGCACGTCTGCTGGCGGCAACCTCGCCTTGGCGACGACGGTGAAGCTCGGGGAAATGAACGCCGATCTGCCGGGAGCCGTGTTCGCCGGAACACCGGCCACTGATCTGGAGAACATTTCAGACAGCTGGCACACGTTGCAGGGACTGGATCCACTCGGTGCGCGGGACGGCGTGGTGGCGGGCGCCTTCGAGCTCTATGTCGGCGATGCCGATCCGTCCGACCCGCTGCTCTCCCCGGTGAATGCCGATCTTGAGGGCTTCCCGCCGACCGTCCTCATCTCGGGCACCCGCGACCTGCTGCTGAGCGATACCGTGCGGATGCACCGCGCCCTTCGCGATGCCGGTGTCGAGGCTGACCTGCATGTCTATGACGGACAGTCCCATGGCGACTATATGCAGAACCTGCTGACGCCGGTTCCCGAGGCCGAAGACGCGCAGCGCGAACTCTACGAGTTCTTCGACCGGCACCTCGGCTGAACCACCTGACCACCCTTTGCCCCGGAGCGCCCGCCGCTTCGGGGCACAGCAGTCTCAGCGGCCGCGCAAACTCGCCGGCCTGACAATCCCCAAGGACCAGATCCATGTTCCGACACCTTTCCACATTGATGGCGGCCTCGTTCTTTGTGAACCTCGCCAATGCCGCCATCACCACCATGGTCGGCGTCTTTGTCGCCCGGAACGGCGGCACGCAGGCCGAGCTTTCCCTCATCGCCGCCGCCTATTCGCTCGGCTTCGCGCTCGGCTGTCTCGCAACACCCACGCAAGCGGCCCGGATCGGCATCATCCGCGTCTTCGCCGCCGCCGCCGCCGTGGCGACGATCTCGATCATCGGCATGGACATGGCCGATAGTGCCCTGTCCTGGGCTGCCCTGCGTTTCGTCATGGGCGCGTCCATCGCCGCCGTGCTGGCCGTCTCCGACACCTGGATCAATCAATCGGCTCCCTCCGGTTCGCGCGGTAAGGTCATCGCCGCCTACAGCATCGTGCTCGGGCTTGCTTCTACCGTCAGTCAGCTTGTTTTCCTCTGGATGGGCAATGATGCGGACCAGCTCGTCCTTGTCTTCGCGATCCTGATGAACCTCTCGGTAGTCGTGATCGCGACGACGCCCGCGGCACAACCAGAGGTGAAGCGCCCGACCGGGAAGGCCGGCGCCCTGAGCCTGCCCTCTGTCTCGGCCGGTGTCGGCTCCTTTGCCTCAGGCTTCACCGTCGCAGCGATGATCTCCATTGTGCCCTTCTATCTCACGACGAGTGGTGTGCCGGTCGGACAGGTGGCGATGGTCATCATGACAATCTATCTTGGGCGCCTGCTGTTCCAATGGCCAATCGGTGCCCTGTCGGACAAGTTCGACCGCCGGCTTGTCATGGCGGGACTCACCCTGCCGATCCTCCTGTTCGCTGTCACGTTGATCGCGCTCGGTCCGCAAGAGGGGAAATACCTGATGGGCGAGAACGGACAGATCTGGAAGGTGGTTGCGCTCGTCGCCTCGCTCGCGATCGGCGCCTCGATCTACCCGATGTATTCGGTTGCCTCCGCGCTGGCCTTCGACCGCGCCGAAGAGGGGCGCCTGATCACGGTTTCGACCACCCTGCTGGTCATCTACTCGGCGGGCTCCATCTCGGGACCGCTTGCCGTCATGGGACTGACACCGGTCTTTGGCGACAATGCCTTGCCGGTGGCCTTCATCGCCGTCAATGCCACCCTAATCGGCGTTGCGCTGCTCCGCTCCCGTCAGGTGGAGGCACCGGAAGAGACCGTCACGGCCCGGGTGATCCCGGTTGGAAGCCTGGAAATGGTTCAGACCGCAGGCAAGATCGCCGAGGCCGAGGTGGAGGCGCTGGCGAAAGAACAGGGCAGCGCACAAGTGGACGAGCCTCAACAGGAGCCGGCAGCCTGACAGATTAGCCGGCGGACCGGGACCGGAATTGGGTCGGAGATTGTCCGAACCAGGAGCGGAAGGCCCGCCGGAAACTGTTGACCTCCGTGAAGCCAAGATAGAAGGCGACCTGCGCGATACTCAGGTCGCCTTCGCTCAGGAGCATCCGTGCCCGGTCGACCTGCTCGGACTGGGCAATCTCCTTGAACGAGCTCCCCTCGGTGCGAAGCTGCCGTTGCAGCGTCCGGACGCCGACGCCAAGGGCCATGGCCACATCCTCGACCGAGGCGCTCCCCATGTTGAGCTGGGTTCGCAGCGCCTGACGAACGATCTCGACCTGGGTGCGCGGCGGTCGGTTGATGCGCAGGCCCCTGATGCCGGAGATCGTCATTTGCAGCCTTTCATTGTGATCGATCCCCGAGGGCGTCCGAAGCAGCGACAGCGGGATTGCAATCCCCGGAAGCGCCGCATTCGCGCGTATCTCGGTTCCGAAAAGTCGCGCCAGAGCTGGCTTCTGAAGCCTGTGCGCCTCGGGCATCTCTATCCAGTCCGGCAGCCAGTTCGGACCGAGGAAAGGCCGAACGAGTGCGATCAGAACCGGGGGGATCTCCTGTTCGAGCAACTGGATTCCGACGCCGTTGCCGAGGTTGACGCCGTAACTGAAGACCAGATTCTGCCCGTCCTGGCGGGTGCGAACTTCCGTCCCGCGTTGGAGAAAAGGGAGCGCACGGCTGGCGCGCTGAAGCCCCAGATCCAACCGGGACGCGCCCAGGGCGTAGCTTGAATAGGGGTGAGATCCGCGCAGGGAGTCGAAGGCAAAATCCCTTGCCATGATCGCCCCGAGATGACGTTCTCCGAGCATCTCGGAGACGGCTTCGAGAAGTCCGGTGTGAGACCGCAATGGCAGGAGGATTGGCGGGCCCTCGATCACCGTGCGGTTCAGTCCGACATCCCTCATGGCACGCTCGACAACCCTTGGAGACGCAAGCCTGTCCAAGGTCTCGATGGTGGGAAGAAAACCCCTGGAATTCTGCATCGGGTCGCGCACGGAGCCACTATGTCGCCGTTTGATCACTTTGGGAACCGATCAGGGAATTCCGAAGGCGGGGCGCGCTGACTACCTCTTGGGAGAACCCGGAAATCCCACCCCAGATGAGGTCTCGAACATGATCCCCTCCAACCCGTTCAGAACACTTCTGCTGACCGCTACCTTCGCCTTCTTGAGCAGCACCGCAGCCATCGCTGCCGCGCCGGATGGGACAGGCTCCTTTGAAACCATGCTGGAAGAACTTGCCTTCGAGGGCCGGGTGGAGGTGGGGGATCGCGCAGTTGTCTCCAACTCCGTAAACGGCACCTTGTCGAAGGTCCTGTTCACTCCCGGCGAATACGTCGAAGAAGGGCAACCGCTCCTTGAACTTTCCCCAACCGTCTACCGGTTGAAGGTTCGTGCGGCCGAGGCAGACGTGACCCGCAAGACCGTCGAGCTTGAGATGGCTGTTGCCGACCTGTTCCGTACGTCCACCCTGCATGAGCGTGGACGGACGACCGAGATTGCCCGCGCCGATGCCGACCACGCGCTGCGCCTGGCCACCGCGAACCTGAGCGCGGCAGAGGCGGCGCTGGAAATCGCCAGAACCGAGCTGGGCGCAACTGTCATCACAGCCCCGATTAGCGGTTACATCGACGGCGTTGCGTACTCGGCTGGCAGCTACGTGAAAGCAGAAACTGGTGTGGTCCTCACAGAGATCACACAGCTCGATCCCGTGCTCGTCTCCTTCAGCCATCCCTACGAGTCGCTCCTGGAACTCCACGGCGCGGCCCCGGATCGGCTGGGCAACCTCTTGGACTCGCTCGAAGTCAACATCACGTTGCCCACCGGGGAACGGCTCGACCAGCCCGGTCGACTGGTAGCAACCGGAAACGCCCTGAACGCCGAGGACAGCTCCCTGACCATCTGGGCCGAAGTCCCGAACCCGGAGACGTTTCTCATTCCGGGGCTCCCGGTGGCCGTGGACGTCACGGTTGCAGAGTGAATCCGGATGATTTTCGAACAACTGCTTTCGGCAGCGTCAGTTATGCCTGAAACTGCAGGCATTCGGGAGGAACCTGTGTGACCGACCTATTGGAACGCTTTATCACCCTCTGGGTTGTCATCGACCCGATCGGGACGATCCCTGTGTTCATCGCGGTGACCGCCGCGATGACCGCACCGCAACGCCGCTCGACGGCGCTCCTGGCAACCGCCGTAAGTATCGGCGTGCTCCTGTTCTTCCTCGTTGGCGGCCAAGTCCTGATTGAAGCGCTCGGTATCAGCCTGCTGTCTTTCCAAGTCGCTGGCGGCATCGTGCTTTTCCTCTTTGCCCTGACGATGATTTTCGGAGATCCGAAGGCGGAGTCCGATGTACACGTGACGGACTCAGATACCGACAACTCCGATCGACCCTCCCCAGCGATCTTCCCACTCGCGGTGCCCTCGCTCGCGTCGCCCGGCGCGATGCTGGCCATCGTCCTGCTGACGGATAACACGACGCAACCCGTTGTGGATCAAGCAATAACGGCGGGCGTCATGGTGGCGGTGCTGCTGGCCGCCTATCTCTTCATGCTGCTTGCCGATCCCATCATCCGGTTGATCGGGAATGCAGGTGCGGCCATCGTCAGTCGTGTCATGGGGATGATCCTTGCTTCAGTCGCCGCGAATGCCGTGTTGTCAGCGATCGTGGAAATCGCAGCCACCGGGAGCCTTTGATGAACTCTGCGCGGCCAGATCATTCCACTCTCCATGCCGGCCGAGCGCATAACGCCGAGGCTTCGGTGGGCCTCGGAACACCTTTGCCGCAGCCTGCCGGGCGTTGGGCCAGCGTCGGTGTTCGTCGTAACCTGATGCTCCTCTGCATGACACTCGCCCTGATTGTCTGCACGCTTTCAGGTGCGACCGCGCAAAGCAGAGAAGACAGAGGATACGTGACACGTCTTCTGGAAGATCTTCTCAGCATCGAAGGGAGCGAGGTTCTCATTGAGGGCATGTCAGGCGTAACACGCGGCCCGGTCACGGTGGCGCGGGTGAGCGCGTCCGATCATCTCGGCGAGTGGCTTGTGATCCGGAACTTGGTTATCGACTGGAACCGCACCGGCCTGATCAGTCGAAACGTGATCTTCCGACAGGTCAGCGCCGAGCACGTGACGCTTCGAAGGTGGGCCAGCGCAGAAGACGAAAGCCTGATCCCTGCTGAAGCACGCGGGTTCTCACTGCCTCAACTTCCGGTCTCCTTTCGGATTGACGAACTCGATATGCCTTCCGTCACCGTTTCCGGACCTGCCTTCGATGTGCCAGCACTCATGGAAGTCGGTGGGAGTGTGAACCTGACGAGAAATCGAGGTTCGGCTGAAATCGTTGCGACGAGGGTTGACGGCCGGGAGGACTTTCTCGAACTTCAATTGAACTACGACAGTAGCAAGGACACCATCGACTTCGAGACCAGGGTGCGCGAATCGCCCGGTGGTGCGGCGTCCCGGTTATTGAAGCTACCGGGTTACCCGTCCATCAACCTCCGGATCACTGGTGATGGGAGCTATGACGATTTTTCCGCCGAGTTGGAGCTTCAGACCAACAGTGTGGAACGTCTCGAAGGCAGTTTCACATCTCGCGGCGATGCAGCAGGCAACCAATCGTTTTCGCTTGGTGTTGGTGGAGATGTGCGTGCCCTCTTCGAGCCAGGTGTCAGGGGTTTCTTCGGACCGGACGGCGAGATCACAGCCAGCGCGATACGTCGTGCCGACTCATCTTTCGAACTCTCCGAGTTCAGGCTTTCAACAGCAGAGATGACTATTTCCGGGTCCGCCGATGTCGGCGCGGATAATATCCCCAACGCTTTCCAGCTTCGCGGAGAAATTGCGGGCAGTGACGGAAACAGTGTGACGCTGCCTTTTTCTGGCGATCCATTGTCTGTCCGGAGTGCATTCATCACTGCAGGCTTTGACTCCGACATCAGCGAGAGGTGGAGTGTCAAAGGGAGCGTGAATGGGTTCGCGCGCGTCGATACGAGGCTCGAAAGGGTCTCCATCGATGGGAGCGGTCTGATCTCGGACAATCCGGGGGCGCTCAGTGCAAGTTTTTCGGGCGCCACAGTTTTTTCGGGGTTGGATGTTCCAGACAATCCGCTTTCCCGACTTCTCGGGTCAGACTTCCGGGCGGAGGGCTCGGTCCAATGGGAAGAGGGCGAGCCCGTCTTGATCGAAGGGCTCGGGCTGGATGCGGCCAATGCGCGGATCGAAATTAACGGCGAGGTCAGGGCGGAAGACCGCAGCCTGAAGGTGTCGGGCAAAGCGTCCGGGAACATTGTCGATCTCTCGGTTATGGACTGGCCGGATCCATTTGATGTCAGCGGGGCTGCGATTCTTTCGGTATCTGGGGACGTCGATGTTATCGGGGGAGATTTCGAGTCCGATGTCGCGTTTGAGTTCAGCGAATTGCGGACCGGCGTCGAGAGTGCCGACAGGCTCCTGGGGTCTGATGTAGCGCTTTCGACCGCCCTGCATCGCGACGTAGACGGCAGCGAAATCCACGGCGCGGTCCTTGAGGCCAAAGCTCTGAGCGTGAAGGCTGACGGTCGTCTTGGCGATGCGCGTGGGCGCCTGGCGCTGGACGCCACACTTGATGATCTTGCCCTTCTTGCCCCTTCCTTTCCGGGAGCGGTGAGCCTCTCTGCCCGTCTCAAGGAAACCGCCGAAGACATCTGGGATACCTCGCTTGTCATGGAAGGACCGGGTGGCCTGTCGGCTGCACTGAAGGGCGCGCTCCAGGAACAGGCGTCTCGTCTGGACGTCCAGGGCTATTTTCCGGGAATTTTGTCCCTACCGGCCCCCTTCAATACGGGCATTTCCGTGGAAGGTGTCGCGGGGCAGGATTCCGTCGGTTGGGAAATTGATCTTGAATCCAGGGGGCCCGGTGCCATACGCGCGGCGCTCGATGCGCGGCTCCCGGCATCCGGTCATAAACCTTCCTTCTCGCTGCGCGGTGACATGCCGTTGCAGATGGTAAATGACGTCATCGTCCCCAACGCCATCGACGGCACCGCAAGATTTTCGTTTCAAACCAGCGCCCCCTTTTCTGTCGAGGAGCTGTCGGGTGACGTCACGATAGAGGGGGCAAGCCTGTCGGTTGTCGGCATCACGGAAGGATTCAAGGCCATCGATTTTGTCGCGCGCTTGAATGACGGGCTGATCCGGATCGAAGGCAATGCTGCAGGGAGTTCTGGCGGGCGCGTCCTTTGGACCGGGACGACGGAACTCAAAGAACGTTTCCCGACAGTGTTGAGCGGCGACCTGCAATCTTTCCGAATCGAGAAACCCGGAATCTTCAGCAGTCAGATTGACGGCAGCCTTGTCTTTTCCGGCGATACCCAAAGCGGAATGCGTCTGGGCGGCGGAGTGACTGTCGGCGACACGATCGTGCATCTGTCCTCCAGGCTCATCCCGGCGGCCCCCCCGATTCCCACCATCCGCCATGTCAATGAACCAGCAAATGTCCGGCTCACACGGGCAAGGGCCGGGGTCAAATCAGCTGACCAGAACACGAGCGATGGACCGGCGATCGACCTCGACGTGGCAGTGTCTGTACCGGGCACCGTGCGGGTAGTAGGTGGGTCGATTTCGGCAATTCTGGGTGGTGAGATTGTTGTTCAGGGCGACACGACCGATATCCGTCCGACGGGAAAAATCGGCCTGCTGGACGGCAAAATGAGCCTTCTTGGTCGGCGGCTCGACCTGACGTCCGGCAATCTCTGGCTGCAAGGCGGGTTGTCGCCATGGATCGAGCTGGTAGCCCGAGGCGAAAGGAGGGACATCACGCTTGAAACCATCCTGTCTGGCCCCGTCAACGGCCTGAATGTCAACTTCATCGGATGGTCCCAGTATCCGAGCGAAACGGAACCTCACCGTTTCAATCGATATCCGCCGGATGAAGCTGTTTCTCGGTTCTTTCTTGGAAACCCGGTCAACGGTGTCAGCGCGCTTCAGGCTGCGCAGATACTGTTCGGCGCGACCTCTGCCGCATCAGGCAGTCTGAACGACCCATTCGGCCTTCGGTTGCAAGGAGGGGCAGTTTCGGCCGAACCGGAGGGCAGCGCACCGCGAAAGGCTCCGAGGCCGGCCCGTCGCGATGTTCTTCTCAGGGTCGATTCCGATAGCGCGGGTGACTCTGAGGTCGTGATCGAACTGGAACTCAACAACGATCTGTCCATTGTCGGGAGATCTCGTTCAGGCGGTGACAGCGCCTTCGGTTTTTTCTTCACGCGCGATTACTGAAACCGGCCTTGCCTCTCGGGTGCGGCCCGATTGTGACTTGTTTTCGCAAATGAACCCCGTGTCTCAAGACACGCGGATGAACCATCGAATTGAGGAGCCCCTTGGACGAAGGAGAAAATCTCCGAAACCAACGCGGACATTCGTTGAGGATACAACCAACGTCAGCACCGGGCCGTTCACGTCATTGCCGATGCGATCCATTGGGCGGGCGATCCTTACTCCTCCGCGTCCGCTTTGAGTCGTTCTGACTCGATGTGGCCGGTCGAAGTTCTGAGCATCCTGCCATCGTTTGCTTGAAGCAATGAGGCTCCCCGAAGAGGCCGGCCACGGCACATGTGACCGTCTTGGGCCGCGATTCCCCTTGTTCCACATAGTGGACTCGTCAAACGTTGAGGTGGTGTTGATGTAAAACGCGACATCAAAAACTGAATCGGCCGAGGCCGACTTCAAGTCTTTGATATCGTGTAGGGTTTCTGGTTGCGGGGGCTCGCAACCAGCGTTGCCGAACTCAATTGGCGTGCCGTCTTCATCCCACTCATAGACTGACATGATCGTCGAAAGCGGACATTGGAATCTACGTTGCGACGGACGGGAGAGAACCGCCATCTAAGGCCATTCCGCATCCGCAACATCTAACAGAAAGGGCGGTTTGCCGACCTTTTCGGCGACTGCGCGCTTGGCCGCTTGTGTAGACGCATGCAGACATCCAGATTTCAACGTATCGTCACTCAAGGCCGATTTGTGCTCGAAAGATCGATGGTTAGCCAGTCCACTTGCTTGTTATCCACTCTGTACTGAATGGACGCGCTTTTCACTTGCAAGGGTTTCAACACTGGTCGCGGTCGCTGGCGCAATGACAGCTTGTTCGGCCGATGGGACGGGCGCTCGTTGGCGGATTCGCCATGCAGCAAAGATGCTGAAGCCGAAGAGAAGCGAGAACATCGCCCAGTCCATGAGCGCATCTCCGAACAGGACAGAAATCACGGCCACCAGGACCGGCCCAATGACTCCCCCAAAGGTATAGACAAACAACAGGGTGATGGCCGTAGACGGCACGTATACCGGATCTGTCCGGTCCATCGCATGGGCCATCAGGATCGCGTAGAGCGGCAGTAGCGTCCCCCCCAGCACAATCGAGATGCCGGTCGCAGCAAGCCGCACACCTATCCCTGGCTCTCCCTGCAAGGCAGACCCGTCCCCGGTAACAAAAAGTGCGATCAACAGCAGGGCTGCCGAAGCTACCAACGAGATGGCAACGATCAGGATCCGACGATCCATGTGATCAGAAATGAGCCCGAGCGGGTACTGGAACAGAATCCGACCCGCATAGGCCATGGCAATGCTGACAGTGATGGTCGTGGAACTGATCCCGACAGTGGAGGCCTGGAAAGGCAGTATCGAAAGGAAGACGGTTACGACGATACCCGTGACCAGAGTGCCAACGAAGGCTGTCGGTGAATAGCGGAACACTGGCAGCAAGCGGACGGTGGCATGGCCTTTCACCGCTGGCTGTTTCACATTCGTCAGCGCAAGCACGACAATGGCGAAGCAGAATGTTGCAGACATCAGCACGAAACCGGCGGCGAGATCCTCAGCGACAAAGGCAACAAGGGCTTGCGAGGCGACAGACGCGCCCCCCAGTACAGTCGAATAGACAGCAAGGATTCGCCCCCGGGATTCGGCCGGTGCGGAGTCGTTGATCCAAGCTTCTCCAACCGAGTAGAGTCCTGCGGTCGCCATCCCGATCACAAACCGGGCGACCACCCAGCTGGCCGCGCTATCGGTGCGGGACATCAACAGGGCGAACATCGCGCAGAGCGCCGCAGCGGCGGCAAATGCGCGGACATAGCCGACATTTGCCAACGGCTTGTAGGTGTAGAAACATCCCAACAGGAAACCGAGCGAGTAGCTGGCAGCTACCAGCGAAGCCAGTTCCGCCGATCCGCCCACTGCGGCAATCCGGAGTGCCACCAGGGTTCCAAGCGCCGCTGTCGCGAGGTGGATCGACCCCATGGACAGGAGCAATGCCTGCAACGAATAGGATTTGCTTTCCAAAACGCTGTTCCTTCCGTCTTGCATCAGAAAGCCTGCCCCACCCGGAGGTAGGCCGTGGCTTCACCGGCGTCGTTCAGGGTTCCGTCGATGCCAAGGTCGATCGGGAATTTCCGGGTCAGCCGATATCTCAGCCCCACCCCACCAGCGAAGCGAACCGATCTCTCTTCCTCCTGAAACCGCTCGTTCCATATTCGACCAGCGCCTCCGAAGACCTCGTAGCCGAACCGTTCGCCCATTCGCCCGCGCCACGATCCCTGCACGGAAACCAACTGGTCACCGATATTTTCGGTGATGGAAAACCCGCGGAAACCGTCGGTTCCCCCGAGCGAGCATGACTCGAAATAGGGTGATTTGTCGGAGGCAGAGCAGGCTGTGAAGCGGCCTGCCAGAACAGAATTTGCGCGAACGGGCGCAAAGGCGTCCAACTTCAGGATTGCCCTGAGATAATCGCGCGAGGTCGAGAGAACGTCGTGGTGATAGATCTCGAAGGACAGGTTCCGGCCCACCGTCGGATAGAAGTTGTCGTCGCGTGTATCGTAATCGACCAGCACACCAACGCTCGCAATTTCCATATTGGCATCTTCGGCAATCTTGCCAGGCAGAACTCGCTCACCGTCGGGCCTAACCGTGGTATCCAGGTATCGAAATCCCAGCCCAATGGAGAAGTTGGGGGTGATCCCATATCCCAGCTTCAGGAGACCAAGCGTCCCGTCCTGACGCAGTGGGACGGGATTTCTGAAAGCATCGAGGTCATAGTAGGCCTCAACCTTTCCGAGAAAGACCGTCGCCTTCCACCGGTTGGACGCAAAGGCAAGGTCTGCGGCCACGCCGCCACCGAGGCTTCCATTCGACGTCTTGAAGGCTCCACCGGCGATGAACGACGATTTCGACTCCTCGTCGGCCTTGAACAGATAGCCAAGCGCAAGGAGCAACCCGGTGCCGAAATTGGGGTCGTTGGACGGGATCGGAAGCGCAAGGAAGGAACCGTTCCGGAATCCCAGGCGCTCCGCGCTCTCGTCCGTGAGCGGCACTTCGTAGGCTTGCCTTTCTCCTTGCATTGACTGTGCCAGTGACACATGCGGTTGCCAGACTGCAGCAATCGCCGCCGCCACCTGGCTCCACAGCTTCCCGGAAAGGAACGGTTGCCGAGAACCGGCCTGGCAAGGTCGGATTCGGGACGCGCGCCCCGATGCGCAACTCGAGCGATGAAGGTCACTCATTCGATCACGACAACGAAGTACTGGCCGTCGACCTCCTGATAGTAGGTCCCCCCGCATTTGTGCAGCTGCACGCCTTCGACAATGACGGTCGAACACTCGCTCGACAGGGTCGCGACGGAATTGCCTGTCCGACGGATCTTGCGAAATTCTGTCCGACGCTTGACCCCGGCAACGCTTCCCGGTGTGAGTGGACGCCCGATTTCGGCTTCCGCGGTCGAAATCGCACGGTTTCCGGACCATTGCGACGGCAGCGGATCAAGGGCGACCCCCAGGGCAAAGGTGGATGCGACAACAATCAGGCGGGTCGGCGGAGACATCAGCATGGCGAAACGATCCTTCGATTGGGCGCGGAACAATGACTTCAGGCCTCGGGAGGACGGGGCGACGATGCAGCTGGAAGGGACCCCTTCCCCGCGGCAAGGCCGGTGTCATCATGGTTTCACGTCATCAAACGGGTTGATTGTCTCGCGGAAGATCCGCCAGGACCCGTCTGGCTGGCGCCGGAAGATCGTCAGGAAGTTTCCCTCGCGGGCGAGGTCTGTTCCTTGAAGGTTCAAGACCATAGAGTAGCTGCCCCGCGACCAGGCCCAATCCCCCATAATGATCTCCTCGTCGGAACGGATCTCGAAATCGGATGCGTCGATTGCCACGAACGCCTTGCGGGCGATTTCCGCCAACCGGTCCTTGTCGCGTGGCGGCCGTTCCAACGGCACCTGGATGCCGTCCTCGTCCCAGAGCGCAAGCCAGCCTTCGGCGTCGCCGGCCATGCGGGTGTCTTCGTACCTGTCCCAGATTTCCAGTATCTCGGCCCGGTCCGACGCTTCATCGGCGAAGGCAGGCGACGAGAGCACCATGCTTAGAACCATAGCGGAACACGCGAGTATTCCCGTTTTCATGTCCATACCCTTTCGGTCATGACAGTCGATCTTCGGATATCCGTTTCGAGCGATGTCGTCGGTCCGGCTCAGAACCGATATGTTGCCGACAGCACAACCCGCTCGTCCCCGCCGCCATTTCGGTTGTACTCGGCCTGCACAGCGGTGCCGTTCCGGAAGCCCATGTTCAGACCAAATATCGCGGAATACTTGTGCACGTTCTCCTGCCGGACCCTGTAGCGGATATTCAGGGCGTCCCCGTCGTCAAAGGCATCCTCGAGGCTGTAGACACCTTCAATCACCGTATCCACATCGAGATAGGAGGCCCCGGCATAGGGGGAGACCATGTGGCCGTTGCCGAATTCGAACCGCCGTCCAAGTCGCAGCCCCGCCGTGGTCGATTTGATATCCGTCTCGGAGTTCGATGACACCGTGATCGTGTGCGAGGCGTTCAACGAACCCCACCACGCGCCAATGCCATAGACTGCGATCGCACCGACAGTCGTGGTGACCGCATCGATACTGGCCGTGAAGTCGAGCGTGATATCATCGGGCAACCCGGCGCCGGGCGGCAGCGGGCCGATATCGGCAAGATCGAGCATCACGTCGAGATCGACCTCTCCATCAAGCTTGCCGACCGCGGCGAACAGGTTGAGAAACGGCAGCACCCAGAGATCGGCCTTGAGCTGCTTTGACCTTGTGTAGCTGCGCACGTTATCGAAGGAAACAAACGGCGTCTCCTTGAGGTCGTCCTTCGATGGATCGCTCCCCTTGGCAAGCGTGACAGCGAGGTTGGACAGGTGTTGTTCCTGGATGTTGTTCACACCCAGCAGCGTCACGCCAACCGGCAGCGGCAGGGCATAGCCGCGGTTGATCGTCTTCTCGCCGAGCAAGGGGAATACGCGGTCATAGGGTATGGGTTCCTCGGGCGGCGACGGCGAGGACGGGTTGCGCAGTTGCAGCCCCTCCGGCAGGCGCAGCAACACACCCAGTTGGGGAAGAATACCCGACGGCGTGCCCTCGGCCTCTGTGAAACGCGGCGCGAAGGTGAGGTCCTCCACCTCCGCCGCCGACTGTGTTTCCTGCGCCAGAGACGGGAAGCCCGTGACCAGCGCAAGAGCCACGACGGCGGCACCAGAGTGCAGTGACGGTTCGGTCATCTCTCTCATACGGCCTCCGGTTCTGCGAGATGTCCCTGGCGCGGTTTTTCTTTCCGGATGCCGTGGAAAGTAGCGTAGAACACGGGCACGAGGATCATGGTCAGGATCGTGCCGACTGTAAGGCCGCCCATGATCGTCACGGCAAGCCCGATCCAGAACACATCAGGCAGGAGCGGGACGACGCCCAGCACGGTCGTTGCCGCAGCCAGCGCCACCGGGCGCAGCCGTGAGGCGCCGGCATTGATGAGCGCGTCATAGGCGGGTTGGCCCGCGGCAAGGTTGTCGTTGATCTGGTCGATCAGCACGATGGCGTTCTTGATCATCATCCCCGACAGGCTCATCGCCCCCAGTAGGGCCACGAAACCAAAAGGCGTGTTGGTCAACAGCAGGCTCGGGACGATGCCGATGAAGACGAAGGGGATCGTGGCAAAGATCACCAGCGGCGGTCGATAGGCGTTGAAGAGCGCCACCACAATCAGGGTGATAACCGCCATTGCCGGGACAAGGCCGGGCACGAGACCCGCCTGCGCCTTGACCGTGTCCTCGTATTCGCCGCCCCATTCGAAACGGTAGCCCGGCGGCAGCTCCTCCATCAGCGCCTCGAACTCCTCCAGCACATCGGCGCGATAGGTGGGCAGGGTCACGCCGTCGATCGGGTTGGCCTGAACGGTCAGCGTGGGTGCCCGATCGCGGCGCAGGATGACCGGGTCCTCGGTCTCGGTGCCGATCCCCGTGACGACCTGGCCGATGGGCAAGGATTCGACCGATGTCGGCCCCTGGACCTGCACCAGCTCGAAGTTGTCGACCGAGGCGCGGTCATCGGGATGCTGGCGCGCGATGATCGGGATCATCTCGTCGCCCTCACGATAGAGACCGACGGTCAGGCCGTCATAGGCGCGCCGCGTGGCATTGCCGAGATCCTCATAGGTGATCCCGGTCCAGCGGGCGATGTTCTGGTCGAAGGCAGGCACCTGCACCAGCACCCGGTTGCGCCAGTCATGCCGGGCAACCTTAGTCCAGGGATGGTCCTCCAGGATCTGCAGCGCCCGGTCGCCATAGCTGCGCAGCACCTTGGGATCGGCATCCGCCGGCCCGACGATCCGGCCCTCGAAGGTCCATGTATTGGCCGGCCCGACACCGAAACGACGGGTGAAGGCGATGGCCTCGGGATGGTTCGCGGTGAGCCAGTCGGAGACTTCCGCGGCGATCTCGGGGATCATCCGGTAGTCTTCGACATTGGCGATGACCTGCGCATAGGCCGGGTTTATCGGCTCCGGGTCCACCGGCAGGTAGAAGCGCGGCGGGCCGGCACCGATGAAGCTCGCAACGTCCGTGACGCCGTCCATGGGTTCGACGACCGCTTCGATGCCCTCCACGGCCTCTGCCACGGCCTCGATCCGCGTGCCTTCTGGCGCGTGGAAATCGATCATGAACTTGTCCATCGCGGAGGTCGGGAAGAAGAGCTGCGTGACCGATCCGAAGGCGACAAAGGAGGCGGCCAGTGCCACAACCGCGCCGCCGATCGTCACGTAGCGGAACCGCACCGCGGTTTCGAGGACTGTGCGATACCCTTTGAGCAGCGCTCCCTCTTTCGGCTCCGTGTCGGCTTTCGGGGCCTTCAGCAAGGCAACACATTGAAGCGGCGTGACCGTCATCGACAGGAACCAGCTGACCAGCAGCGAGATGCCCACGACCGAGAACAGCGTGCGGCAGTATTCGCCGGCGCTCTCGACCGAGGCGAAGATCGGATAGAAGGCCATGACGGCAACGAAGGTTGCGCCAAGCAGCGATATGGCCGGCCGCCGGGCGGCCTCGATGGCCGCGTCGATCCGGCTCTTGCCAGCGGCCATCCGAACCGCCGCGCCATCGGCCACGACAATGGAGTTGTCCACCATCATGCCGAGCGCGATGATCAGCGCCCCGAGCGACATGCGCTGAAGGTCGATGCCGAACATGGCCAGCGGGATGAAGGTGGCAAGGATTGTCAGCAACAGCCCGCTGCCGATGATGATCCCCATCCTGAGCCCCATCACCAATGTCAGGACGACAAGCACGATGGCGATTGCCTGGGCAAGCGAGATCAGGAAGGAGGAGACGGCAAGGTCCACATCGTCAGACTGCCAATGCACGCGGTCGATCTCGATGCCGATGGGCAGGGTTGCCGCCAGTTCATTGACCCGCGCGTCGACGAGCTTGCCGACCTCGACCACGTTGACGCCCGGCTGGAAAGAAAGAGCGATCCCGATGGTCGTAAGGCCGTTGTAGCGCATCAGCGTTGTGGCAGGTTCCGCATAGCCCTCGCGCACTTCGCCAATGTCACCGATGCGGAGCAGCGCATCCTCCGGGTTTTCCCCGAGGCGCACCGCGTCGAAAACCGTGGGCCGCACGGCCAGTTCGTCGATATCGCTTGGCGACGTGAACGTCCCCGATGGGGCAATCCGCATCCGGTAGTCGCCAATGTCCACGCGACCGGCATCCACCACCTCGTTCTGTGTCCGAAGCGTGTTGATGATGGTCTGCGGCGAAATCCCGATGGCCGCGAGCTTTTCTTCCCGCACATCGATATAGATCGCGCGCTCTTGCTCGCCCCACAGGTCCACCCGGCCGACGCCCTCGACCAGCGACAGGTGACGTTCCAGATCTTCCGCGTAATCCCTCAGTTCCTTGTCGGAGAACCCGTCCGATGTGACGGCCAGCAACAAGCCTGAAACATCGCCGAAATCGTCATTGATGATCGGCCGGCCCGCGCCCGGCGGCAGCTGGGTTTCGATATCGCGGATCTTGCGGCGCAGCGTATCCCAAATTTGCGGCAGCGCATCGGACCAGTATTTCGCCTTGATCTCGATCTTCACCGTCGACATGCCGGCGCGGCTTTCGCTGGTGATGTTGTCGATCTCCTTGATCTCCTGCAGCTTGCGCTCGATCTTCTCGGTCACCTCCTGTTCGACTTCCTTGGCGCTGGCGCCGGGATAGGGCGTGGCGACAACGGCTGTCTTGATGGTGAATTCCGGGTCCTCGAGCTGGCCCAGCGAGAAGAAGGACGCGATCCCGCCAAGCGTCAGAAGCACAATAGCGAACCAGGTGAACTTGGCATTCCGGATGGCAAAGCTGGCGAGATCCATCAGTTCTCTCCGCCGTCGAGGAAGATCACGTCCTGCCCGCTGCGCAGGGAACTGGCGCCGGCGGTGACGACAATCTCGCCTTCGTTCAGCCCGTCCTGGACAGCGACCCCAAGGGAACCTGCCCCGCCGAGCGTTACGGGCCGTTCCGTCACGGTCATGCTGGCCTGATCGACGACCCAGACATGGGGCGCATCGCTGCCTTCGGGCGTGAAGACAGCCTGCGCCGGAACATAAAGCCCGATATCGGGGATCGCACCGGGCCTTGGTATGCCGCGCGCTCGTCCCGTCATGCCGGGCAGCACGGGCACGCCGTCCGGCTGATCCATCTGCACGGTCACAGGGAAGGTGCCCGTGGTGATCGATGCCTCCGTGCCGACCTCGGTGATCTCGGCCGCGAGCGCGACGTCTCCGAGAGCGGGGAAACTGACCGAAATGTCCTCGATCTGCGGCAGGATGGAGATGAACCGCTCGGGCACGTCGATCACCATCTCGATCCGGTCGGCATCGACGATCCGGATGATCGGTGTTTGCCCGGCCACTTCCTCGAAGTTCTCGACATAGGTTGCCACGACGATCCCGTCATAGGGCGCCGTCAATCTGGCGTAGGAGAGGTCCAGCTGCGCCTTGTCCAGCGCGGCCTGAACCGCCTTGACCGCGGCAACGGCCGATCCTTCCTGGCCGAGGAAACTGTCGAGCTTGGCCTCTGCGGCCACCTCTCTCTCGACGAGAACCCGCTGCCGGTCTGTCTGCGCCTTCGCATTGGCGAGCGTTGCCTCGGCGCTTTCCAGCTCGGCTTCAAGGCGTGCCACCTCGGCTTCGAACGGAGCCGGGTCGAGTGCAGCCACGAGGCCGCCCTCTTCGACCGTCTCGCCAAGCCCTATGTCGAAGGTCCGGACGGTGCCCGGAACCCCGAAGGACATCGTCGCCTCCCGCGAAGCCCGCGCGACGCCGACGAAGAATCGCTCGTGCAGCGCGCTGGTCTCGGTGACCTCCATCGTTCGGACTGGCCGGACGGCCTTCCCTGACTTTGTTGTTTCCTCTTCCCGGCAACCGGCGAGTGCGAGCGTAGCGAGGGCAATGAGGGCAAGGCGTTTCATTCTGTCCGATCCGTTTTTTGTTGGGTAAAGACGCGGCCCATTGGCGGGCCGCACCGATCCGCGTGAAGCTTACTTGTCCGCTTCCATCGTCTTTTTCAGCTTGAGCTTGCCGAGCGGACCCAGCCCGTCCGGATAGGGGGCCACCACCGCCTCTTGCTTGAGCAGGAAGGCGTCGACGGCGGCCTGGGTTTCGGGGCGCAGGTTCTCGATGCCGTCATAGGGCACCCCGCGGGCCGGTTCGGTATCCGGGAAGACCTTCTTGCGCATCATGTGGCGCCCGAGGATGCGGACGAATTCCTGTCCGCCCCAAGCGCCGATCTCGGTCGAGACCGGGTACAGCTCGTGCGTGTCGCGGAAGATGTCGTAGAAATTCGCCCCGATCGGGTTTTCACCCGGCTTCGGCACTTCCAGTTTCAGGTGCTCCTTGATCACGGCCTGGGGGCTGTTGATCGAGTAGACGATAAGACTGTCGCGCCGCCCCTTCGTTTCGCCCTCCAGGAGCAGGGCCGACTGGTCGACGCCATCCACCAGGCGGTCGCGCGGGATATAGTCGTCGGCACCGGCAAACCGCGCCAGCGTCGTGTACATGTCCGACACGTGGACGATATCGTTCACGATCCCGTCGGCCTCGATCATGTTCGGCCAGCGCACAAAGGCATCAACCCGGATGCCGCCTTCCGTGGTGTCGCCCTTTCCGCCTCTGAAGACCATCGGCGTGAATCCCGATTGCGGCGAGTACTTGGTGAAATGCCCGTTATCGCCCATCAGCACGACGATCGTGTTGTCCGCGACACCAAGCGTCTCCATCTCTGCAAACAGGTCGCCGAGCCAGGCATCGAGCTGCTGCATCTTGTCGACATAGAGCCCGCCATTGGGAGACTTGAACCCGTCGCGACCGGTGCGCGTGTTATGCAGCGGCAGGAGCGGCCAGTACTGCAGGAAGAACGGCTGCTCGCCGGCAGCCAGCTCGCCCAGCTTCTCCAACGCCTGATCCTGGTAACGCTGGTTCATCGCGTCGTATTTGGCGGTGTTCCAGCGCTCGCCCGGTTCCATGTGAACCTCGCGGGCCAGTTCGCCCCTGCTTGCCTCAAGCCCGGTCACCATGGCCGAGGCGTCGGGACGGAAGAACATGTCCAGCGAGAAGCGCGGGTCGAAATCGTCCATGCCGACGGCAACCTGTTCCTCGATCGCGTCATCGTTGAAGATCGTCAACTGACCCTGCTGGTGCACCGGAAAGGCCGCCCAGTCGAAACCCTGGTTCTGGGGCATGGCCTCGGCGATATCGCCCATGTGCCACTTGCCGACATGGATCGTGGCATATCCCGCCTCCGACAGAACCTCCGGAAGCGTCACCTCCCCGGCGGGGAGCCCGAACCCGGCGATGTCGACCGCGGTGTCGCCCATACCCATGCGCACGGGCAGACGCCCGGTCATCATGGCCACGCGCGTCGGCGTGCATGACGGCTCGGTATACATCCGCGCCATCCGCATCGCTTCGTCGGAGAAGGCGTTGATATTGGGCGTGGAATAGCCGCGAACGGCGTTCAGCTCGGGAATGCCCATATCGCCGTAACCCATGTCATCGATCAGAATGTTGATGATATTGGGCGGCTTGCCGGCATTGGCGTCCTGGAATTCGGAGAGCTTGGCATCCACCGCCGCATCGTCCTCGGCCCATTGCGCGGCGTGCTGAGCCATGAGGATGTAGAATTCCGCGTCCTGAATGATCGGCGCATCCTGCGCCTGCGCCGTGGTGGCCAGCGCAAATAGAATTGCTGTTGT
Organism: Aliiruegeria lutimaris; assembly: GCF_900099935.1. Classification (GTDB taxonomy): domain Bacteria; phylum Pseudomonadota; class Alphaproteobacteria; order Rhodobacterales; family Rhodobacteraceae; genus Tropicimonas; species Tropicimonas lutimaris. Next base: position 27,924 of record NZ_FNEK01000056.1, read on the forward strand.
TGCTCGCAGCATGTCGTGTCCTCTTCCCTGTTCCTGTTTTTTTCGAGTGGAGATGCTCGGGACTGACTAACGTCTCGAATTTATGTGAAACTGCTTCCTGAAGGCGGAGGTCCTGATGTGGCGTGGGGCGGGCAGCCCAGCGCCACTTCCAATGCCTTCGACCGTTTCCTATGGTTCGACGACCCGCAACGCACTCCAGGCCTGGTTGTCGACACCGCAGCCGCTCAATGTCGGGTTCGCCTTGTCGGCAGCAGGAAGTGCGACGAAATCCGACGCATCGGCCTGGCTTCCGGCGTCGGTCACTTGGTTGCAGAAGTAGAGCTGGTCTCCTTCCACGAACCACTCGAACCGGCTGTAGAGCTCGTAGTCGGCGTCATTGGCGGACCCGTTATGCGCAATCAGGTAGTCGTTCTCGTTGTCCACGAGACAAACGAAGTAGACGAGTTGGTCGCCCAACCCGAAGCTGAGCCAACCATCTGCGCCAACAGCGTGGAACTGGCCGGTCTCGTCGACATAGGTTTCCGAGATCTCGGGGGCGTTGTCCTCGACGCCGGTACAGGCGGAGGCAAATCCAGAGAGGGCAAGGAGGAACGCGGTTGCGAGGGCGGTCCTTGAAGCGGCGTTGTTCATATTCTTTCCAGTCATTGTTGCATTGGAGTCGGATTGGAGGTTCCCGAGTTCCCGGTGAGTATTGTTCCGCCGGTTGCCGGGTCCGGGGGGGTCCGGTCACCCGGCGCCTTGGTCATTTCAGGCGATGCCGGAACGCGAACCAGAACGGCAGCGCAACGAGAAGCGAACCACCGAGGATGTTGCCGATACCTGCGGGGATCACGTTCCACAGGAAAGCATCCGACCAGCCTGGGCCCCCGCCTGTTGCCATCGACAAGGAGAAGTAGCCCATGTTTGCGGGGCTGTGCTGGAGGTTACCGGCGACGAAGAGCGAAACTACAAGGAAGATCGGAACGAACTTGCCGAACAGCGTGTTGCCCATCGCCGCGAAGAAGGCGGCCATCCCGATCAGCGCATTTCCGAGCATTCCGGAGGCAACGATCCGGGTCCATGCCGTCGCCGAGCCGTCTTCCATGTAGGCCATTTTTTTGGATACCACGGAGGCCAGCGCCTCATGCACGTAGTCCGGATAGACTTGGGCGAAAGCGATCACCTGTCCGACGATCAGCGCTCCCAGCATGTTGCCGATCCAGGCGATCCCCCAGAACTGGAATGCCTTGGAGGAGATTTCTCCCCAGGACATCTGCAGGAAGCTCGCCGGCAGGATGACGTTGGCCTCGGTGAACAGCGCGGCGCGACTGAGGATGATCATGAAGAAGCCAGTAGAGAAGCCCAAACCCTGTAGCAGGAGTTGTGGCCCGGAAGCCGTCACACCGGTGCTCAGCAATAGCGAGAAGAGCGCCCCGAAGGTGACGAACGCCCCCCCCATCATCGCGAGGATCAGGATCTGAAGCGGGCCGAGGTCGAGGTAGAATTCGGCCTCGCGCTTCATCGCCGGCAGCACCTCGTAAGCTGCAAGGTGCTGTCGGGTGGGTGTGGCAGGTGCGCTCACGCCGCGGCCTCCTCGGTCGAAACGGCTGCGACGTCACCAACCCGGTTGATGTCGGTATGCGGGAAGAACTCTGCCCAGACATGCCAGAAGAGGCCGGCTTTCACGTCCGCCGAGCGGGCAAGCTGATGGCCGTCGGGCGTCTTGCCGTAGATATCGACCTCCGCGACATCCGCACCGGTGTCGTTGACCCAGACATTCATGCTCTCGAAGAGCGGGCTCCAGGAGACGACCAGCGGCTGGCCTCCAACGACCGCATTCACGGTATTGCCTTGCGAGACGACGAAATCGTCGGTCCAGCAGGTCGCGTCGGAGCCGATATTCACGCCCCAGACATAGCTCTTGGTCGGCAGACGTGGGTCGATCGGGTTCTCGAGGTTCTGCATGATCGGTTTCGCCTCGGTGTGGTGCTTCTGGATTGATCCGACGAAGGCCATTTCCATGGCGAAGTCGAGCAGCCACAGCAGCGGGTTTTTCGGCGGCTTGTTCAGGAAGACCGTGCCCTCGGGATAGGCCTTCTGGAAGCCGCGGAAGGTCATGCGGAATGTGGGCCAGGGCTGCATCGCCAGGCTCTGGCGCAATGGGCAGGCCGGCCCGTCCGCAGTGGTATCGGCATCCTTGGCGCGGAAGCCATAGATCTGCTGGATCGGCTCACCGGTCGCATTGTCCCGCAGCACGAGGTTGTTGCCGTGCTGGGCGAGCACCTCAAGCTCGATCTTCTCGCCTTCGACCTCCGGTGTCATGCCGAGCCCGAGATTGGCGATAGCGCAGAAGGTCATCACCACGTTGGAGCCCTCAAGCCCTTCTTCGGTGCCGGCCAGGTGCGGCCGCATGATCTGCGATTGCGGATGCGCCCGTGCGACGCCGTTCTTTTCAAGCACGATGACCTGCGTCGTCGGGCTGACGAATTCCTTCGCCTCCTCGATGCTGTAGAAACGCGCGCTCTCTTTCTGGTTGCGCAGGCCGATATGGACGTAGATCCAGGTGAACGCGACGAGAAGCGCCGTCAGAACGGTGGAGATCCAGAACAGCCAACCCGGACCCGCGCCGAATCCGAAATGCGTGACGGCCATGACCAGCCAGCCGCCGAAGCCCACGCTCAGGAAAGTGTATTCGTTGCGGATGAAGCGATCGATATTGGCGCGCTTGGTCTTCATGATCATCTGGGGGATGTCGCCCAGATCGCGGAAGTAGAGCAGGGCTATGCCCAGAGAAACCGCGAAGCCGGCGTAGAAGAGGATATTTGCGAGCATTGTCAGTGACCTTGTCTGTGATTGGCGTGGTGTAGGGTGGAGGGAGCTTCGGATGTCCGGTCCCCCGGTGGCCCGAGATAGGACCAGATTTCCTGTTCGAGACCTGCCAGGCTCTCGTTGACGTCCGCGATCGTGGGATCATTTGCATCGAGCGGCATCAATTCCATCAATGTCTCGTAGTCCCGGCAAATCTCTGCGAAGACGGCATCCTTCGAGCGCAGCCGGCAGATCTGTTCCAGGTGGTCGCCGAAACTATGCTTGAAACTGTTCATCTGGGCACCTCGATCTCGTTGTGGAATGGCCAGCGTCATGCGGCAGGCATGCTTGGCGCTCTCCACAGATATCGACCGACCAGTCCTTGAATTATAGGTTTCTTAGGGTAGCTAGTTACGTAACGTATTATTATTTTCAGAGATTTATCGGTAGAAATCGACTTGGAGAGCGAACATGACCAATCCGGATGAGCAGGACGTAACACCGCTTGAGAGCCGATATGTTACCCCGGAATCGTCGGTGGCGATGGCCTCTCTGGCGGAGATTCTCGACAGTCCGGAATTCGCCGGCGCCGTCCGCGTTCAGGCCTTCCTCGAATATGTCGTCAAGGAGTCTCTGGAAGGACGCGGAGACCGCATTCGCGGCAAGACGATTGTCGAAGATGTGTACCGCCGGTCTCCGCTCGAAGGACGGGACCCGGTCGCCGTGGTCCGCGTCGATGCCGGCCGCCTGCGCCGACGGCTGGAGAAGTATTACGATGGGTCAGGGGCGAAGGCCGAGCTGCAGATCAATTTCCAGCCCGGAAGCTACGAGCCGCGTTTCACCCTGCGTCAGGAGAAGGCCCTGCCAAGGGAGCCGCAACCGGAGGTTGCTGCGCCCCCACCCTCACCTCCGCCCAGCCGACGGGTCTCGGCCGGACTGTTGGCATCCCTGGCCGTGACCGTGATCGCGGCAGCCCTCTTCTGGTGGCAAACCGGTTTCCAGGCAGACAGCCCAATCGATAGCGTCGATGCCGGCACCGAGGCACCGCCCCCAGGCCCGGGCGATGCCACTGCCCGAGCGGTGCGCAATGCGTTGTTCTCCAACTCCCCCGCGCGGCTTCAGGCATCGAACCTGGCCATGAAGGCGCGCAGCCTTCAGTTCCCGGCGCTCGAGCCCAAATGGCAGGACGCCGTATTGCTGATGTTCGAACTAGTCATCGAGATGGACGGAAACTATTTCGCGGGCTATGCGGGGGCCGCCGAGAGCAAGGCACTTATCGCGGTGACCCGCCCACCGGGCAAGGATCGTGACGGGCTGTTGCAGGAGGCCGATGACCTGGCATTGCGCGCTCTTGAACTCGGGATCGATCAGAGCTGGAGCCACTCCGCGGCGGCCCTTGTCGCCCATGTGAAGCGGGATTTCAAAAGCGCGCGCCAGCAATCCGACCGGGCGACGTCTCTTGATCCGTCCGATCTGCATGCCCTGAACATGGATGCGCTGATTTCCCTGTTCGGGGGGGATTTCGAAAGAGCGGCGGATATGGCACGACGCGCAGCCGAGATCATGGAGCCCAGAGACTACTTTCCCAACAAGAGCATACGGGCCTCGGCCGAGTTTCACCTCGGGAACTACTCCGAGGCGCTCGGCCTGATCACCGAGTCCGTACTCGAGGGCGATCCCATCAGCCCGATTTCCCTTGGCTACTTGATCGCGATCCATACGAAGATGGGTGACGCCAACAGCGCCGAGGAAATGCTGAACCTCCTTGAATCCGCATGGCCCGGCTTCCCTATCAACGCACTGTTTCGGTCCCTGTATCGAGACCCCGCACATGCCGACGAAGTCATCACGGCATTGTTAGATTCTGGCTGGTCCGGGGAAGGCCGACGAACAAGCGAATAGTCCGGCTGCGTGATCTTACAACTGTTCCGTAGGCGTCCACCTCTACGAAACCATTCGTTTACCGCGCACAATCAAGGCACGTTTTTTGCCAGCCCCCCGCCGAGCCATCGACACTGGAAGGTCGTAAGTTTGATGGCGTGCGACAACAAGAAACGCCAGCCATGGCAGAAACTGTTCAGCTTTGCCCTTGTCGGACAGATAGTCCTGCCAGTCGTCGGTTTCTCTCTTCAATCGTCACTATCGGTCCGTGGGTCAGAACCGATCTCAATTGAACTGGAACGAGTTCAGAGCGGCTTCTCAGGAGATGATGGCAAATCGCAGCGGTTGCTAAGCCGGGCTGTGAATGAACCGCAGCAATGCGATCGCTGGCCCAAAGCGCAATACAAACCCACCAAGGCTGGCCAAAGGCCGTTCCCGTCGGTTCGGGTCGCTTGCACGAAGGATGGGATAGCTCGCTCTGTCGTCAATCATTCTCCAAAAATGCTGCGCGTTGCACGAATGACCGCAACGCGGAAGCTGCAACGCGGCGTTTGAGCTATCGGGAAACGGCGTGTGTGGATGGCTCCTGCATTGCAAGAGATTTCTGTGGTCGCGATGGTCTGTCAGTACAGTCGTGTGTCCGGCCTGTTAGTGTGGCG
>NZ_FNEK01000020.1 GCF_900099935.1 Aliiruegeria lutimaris
ATACTGACAAAACGAGAAGAATACCGGCAGCCAATCGCCTGATGCTGCCAAGAGATGCAAGACGCTTGATGTGATGATGCGAAATGAAGTCAACCAAAAGTAAGGACACTCCGTCGAACGGCATGGCCCTCGAGGTCGTTAAGCCGATTGGAACCTTACTTGCGGAACTCATCAAGGCCAGTGGCAACCGCCACACTAACAGGCCGGACACACGACTGTACTGACAGACCATCGCGACCACAGAAATCTCTTGCAATGCAGGAGCCATCCACACAGGCCACTCGCAACCGAGACAGAGAACGGCAGTAGCGCGCCCCAAAGCGGGCACAGCGGCTTCACATAGGGTTAGCAGAGAAACCAGCCGTCTTGACTTAATCCAACGTTCCGTTTTGCATCGGGTTCGAATTGGAGCATACCCTTTGAAAAACAACTACATCCTAATCGACTTTGAGAATGTTCAGCCCAAGAACCTCGAGTTACTTCGAGGGCATCCCTTCACGTTGATGGTATTCGTAGGGGCCAACCAAAAGAGTGTGCCTTTTGACTTTGCCAAGGCACTTCAAGATTTGGGAGAAAACGCTGGTTATCAGAAGATAACAGGGAATGGCTCGAACGCCTTAGACTTTCATATCGCGTTCTATATGGGAGAAATCGCAGCCAAGGATGCCAATGCGTACTTTCACGTGATTTCTCGTGACAAAGGCTTCGACCCACTGATTGTACATTTGCGAGAAAGAAAGATCCACGCGCTCCGTCATGTTGACCTGTCCGAGATCCCATTCGTCAAAATCTCTAACGCCAGCTCTCTGGACCAAAAAATCGAAGCGATTGTTGACAGCTTGAGGTCGAGAGGAACTGCGCGTCCAAGAAAGATCAAAACCCTCAAAGGAACAGTGAATGCGCTTTTCATGAAGACCTTGGACCAAGATAATCTGGAAGCGTTAGTTGATGAGTTAAAAAGACGTGGTCACGTTGTCTTGAATGAACAGTCCGTCAGCTATGGCCCTGGCATTGCCCGACATTGACCGGTTGTTGGGCTCAGGGTTGGCTCGTGACGGATGACCGTATTGTCCGTTGACCCGCCTTCTCTATGAACCGCCGCCAAGGTCCAGTTCTCGTTCAGCCTGCCGGAAAGGATGCGGCGAGACTTCAGTTGCTGCGATCGGTTGAATCGGCACGGCAAAGCTGCCGTTAGAGCAGCGGTCGGCGAAGTCGTCGGCTGCGCGAGCGGTACAGGTCCGCTCACTGCGCATAGCGGACACTGGGGTTCCGAGTGCATAGTCCGCTGTGAGAAACTTCCGGACCTTTGTCTCGGATCATTCAACCGTCGTGACTGGCACTGACCTGGTGTTGCACGGGCATCTCCCAGGCCGCGCTGCCGCATTTCGAATCCGGTGCAAATAGATGAGCGCAACGCGCGAAGTTCTGATCGTTTACGGCAAATTAAAATAGCAACTTGGGATGCGTATTTCCGTGCTGTTTCTGGTACCAGGGCCAATAATCCAAAAAGAATTTGAGGATTGACTCGCCTGCAAAATAAATATCTCCCAAGTGACAATTCCGACAGTCCAAAGGAATAGCTACAAATCGCCCCGAGTGAGAAAAATCGGTATTTTTCTGGTATTTATCAGTGTGGGTCCGATCCGGGCCTATATACTTGTAGCTATGAAAATGCCCGCAGGCACGCGGACAGGCAAAAATGGGGAGAGGCTCATGCAAGCCCAGAAACTACCCCTGATCGCCGGATTTGCAGCTCTCGCAATGACAAACCTGGCGATAGCTCAGGCGGAATTCGATCCGGACACAGCACTGGAAAACCCGAAAGAATATGTCGGTTCGGATGTGTGCCGAACCTGTCACCTGGAACACTTCGATTCCTGGAAGCGCACGCTTCACAGCAAGATGCTTCAGGACGCCAAGGCCAACGAGGATGTCTTTGTCACCGAACTTGATGAAGCGACTATCCGCGCCGATTTTGCCAAGCTGGAAGACAAACTGAGTGTTCCATCGGCGGAAGTCTACGTGCCGACCAAAGACGAGGTACTCTACACGATCGGCAGCCAGTGGAAACAACGCTACTTGGTCAAGAAGGACGGCACTTACTTTATCGCTCCAACTCAGTTTAATATCGATACCGGCCGTTGGGTGAACTATCACGAGGGCGATTGGGACAAGCGGCCCTGGCTTCTGAAATGCGGTGGCTGCCACGCCACGGGCGTCAATCTCGAAGAAGAGTCCTTTGTCGAGCCCGGTGTCGGCTGCGAGTCCTGCCACGGTCCCGGCTCCCACCATGCAGCTCTTCCGTCGAGCGAAACGTTTGAGAAGCGCAGCACCATCGTGAACCCCGGCAAACTGACCGGCGGAATCGCCACGCAGATTTGCGGCTCCTGCCATAACCGCGGCACGGCGACAAAGCATGAGGGCGCCGGCTGGCCGGTTGGCTATATGCCCGGCAAGGCGCTTGAAAGCTACTACGCTTCGATCCAGCCCGGCGACAAGCATCTCTATTCGAACGAGTTCTCGAAGGGACACCACCAGCAATACATCGACTGGACGAAGTCGAAGCATGCCGATTCCGGCATCGACTGCATCTCATGCCACGTTGTGCACGAGTTGGGGAACCCGCAATTCGAGGGTAAGACCAAGGTTCAGGGCGATCAGCTCTGCCTGTCCTGTCACGAACAGGTTCAGCAGGTGGGCGCGCATTCGGTGCATTCCTTCGGGAATTGTGTCAGCTGTCACATGCCGCGCATCGCCAAGAGTGCGGAATCGGGTGACATTCGCAGCCATGTCTTCGACGTCCTGCTGCCGCAGGCGACAATCGACGAGGAATTGCCGAACTCTTGTCAGGCGTCTTGCCACGAGGATGATGAACCGGCCGAGCTTCAAAAACGCTGGGATGATCTGACGGTCCGCGAAGCCGTCATACCGATCAGCAAAGTGTTGGAGTGACCTCCGGTCGAACCTGAAAAAACGGAGGTCATCATGCTCATTCGCCTGATAGTGCGGGCGGCAATACTGGCCCTCTTGTTCGTCCAACCACTGGCGGCGCAGACAGCGCCGCCAACAGAAAGCAACCTGAAAGGTTCGGGCTACTTCCGCGATCAGGACACTCTGCCGGGGTCCTACCGGTTGTACCTGCAGCAGCCCAGTAAACTGGATTGGTTGTCTTCTGTCGGTCCAGTCCAGGAAAAGGTGAAGAAGTCATCTTTCACGACAGACGCGCACGAGGGCGTCGCCAACTACTCTCCGCGCCGCCAGTGCACGGAGTGCCACACGAACCATTCGCGGGATCTGCATGTCTCGCGCATGGAGGTGCGCTGTACCCAGTGTCACCGCGATACCCCCATCGCCGGGATATACCACTATTACTCGGCAATGAACCCGATCCGGCGCCACGCCTACGTTTGCGCCAAATGCCACGAGGGCGCGACGCCTTCATTTGCATCCTACGTGGTGCATGAACCGAACCCACTTGCAATGGAAACCCGGGAAAGCTTCCCGGCCCTGTTCTACGCAACCTGGTTCATGGTGATCCTCGCGGGCGGCGTTCTTGCCTTCTTCGTACCCTTGGCGGTGCTCTGGGGATTGCGGGAGTTCATCTCGGTCGTGAGAGGGAGGTTCAGTCATGGCAGCTGAAGCCAAGCGTCTAAAACGCTTTTCTATCGCCCAGAGACTGTGGCATCTCGCTCTCGTCGTGATCTTCTTCCTGATGGGGATCACGGGGCTTGCCTGGATGTATATCGAGACAGGCTGGGGCAGGATGCTTGCTGCCCCCTTCGGCGGCTGGCAGGGGGCCCTCGAGTGGCACCGCATCGCGGGCCTGGTCCTTCTGGCGTTATTCGCCCTGCATATCCTCTACTCGTTGATGCAGATCGAGTGGCGACACCCGTTTCGCTGGCTGGCGGGGCCTGACTCTCTGATGATGCAGTTCGGAGATGTGAAGGGCTTCTTCCAGCACCTCGGCTGGATCTTCGGGTTGCGTGAGCATCCGCGCTACGACCGCTGGAGTTGGTACGAGAAGTTCGATTACTGGGCGGTCTGGTGGGGGTTCATGATCGTCGGAGTGACCGGGCTTGTGCTCTATAACCCGGTGCTTTCCTCAGATTACATGCCGGGCTGGCTGATCAACGTTGCCCTCTGGATCCACCGGATCGAAGCGTTGATGGCGATGGTGCACATCTTCACCGTGCACTTCTATCTTGAGCACTTCCGACCCAAAGCGCTGCCATTCAATGCCGCGATGTTCGACGGAACGATCCCGATGTCAGAGGCGGAGGAGGCACATGGAGCTTGGGTGGACCGTCTTGAAATGGAAGGAAAGCTCGAAGCCCACCTCGTGCCAGAACCGCCAGTCGCATTGCGGATCGCCTATTTCATCGGTGGTTACGCCCTGATTGCCTTGGGAATCTTCCTGTTGGTCTTTGCATTTGCAAATGTTGCTGCCGTTTCGCTGTTCTGACAGGGAAGATGCGTTCTAATCCAGCTGGCCCGGAGATTGCCGGGCCAGCTGTTTGGGGGCCTATAGTGAGAGCGGCCCGTCCGCGACGAGAATATACATCCTTGCACGACGGCTTACAGGCGCCAAGCCGTCATCCGAGCGTTTTGATCGGATGTCTCCAAGGTCGGCAAACTTGCCCTTCAGGCATCAGCGGTAGTGCCGGTGCGCCTTCGACGAGGCCGACGGCAGCTTCCTGCGCATTCCGGACGTTGCGCCTTATGCAGCGTTTCGCAGATGCAGCAACAGATCGCCGCTCGTGAACGGCCCATAGCCGAAAATCGACAACGAAGCAGCAAACGGCAGTCATGAGCCTGTTGCGGACAATGGCTTCATCCGGGAAGTGTCACTCGACTAGATCGATCCCCAATCCGATGTTTGCATACCACTCCGCAAATTTCCGTATCTCTTCGTCGGTTAGATCTGCCGCAATCCCCGACATGATCTCGTGCGTGCGCTTACCGAGCCGGAACGCTTTCAATTGCGCATCGATATATGGTACCGACTCTCCTGCAAGATTTGGGGCGTCCTCGACTAGCGCTATACCATCCTCTCCGTGACAGCCGATACAGTCTCCTGGTGCATCTATCGGATCGGCTTTTAGCGACGCCGTTGCCGTATGGCCCGAATACCAGGCGCCAAGGTCGGCAATCTGTTCATCGCTCAGCGACTTGGCCACGACGCTCATGATCTCGTGCTCACGCGTTCCTTCGCGAAACGCGGTCAGTTGGCGCGCGATGTAGGAGGCCGGCTCCCCGCCGATGTGGGGCGCAATCGGTATTAGAGCGAACCCCTCGAGGCCGTGGCAAGTACGACACTGGCCAGATAGTTTGCGACCCGCCTCGCGATCTCCAACAAGCTCCTGCGCACAAACAGGCGATAGGGCGGAGTTGGCGAGGAATATCCCGCCAAGCCCCATTGCGAGTAGCCGCTTCACTGCGCGGGCGCTGCGTAGCTGATGCGATAGAGCGCCCCAGCGAAGTCATCGGAGACAATGATCGATCCGTCGCCAAGCTGCGCGATGTCGACCGGACGGCCCGTATATTCGCCGTTTTCGTCGATCCAGCCTTCGGCGAAGGACGTCATCGTTGCGTTGCCTTCCTCATCGATCGTGGTGACCATGACCCGCGCGCCAACCGGCGTGGTGCGGTTCCAAGACCCATGCTGGGCAGAGAAGATGGCATTTTGGTATTCTGCCGGGAACATCTTCCCAGTGTAAAACATCATGCCAAGGTCAGCTGCGTGAGCCACTGTTTCTACTGCCGGATTGATCACGCCGTCGGGAACTTCCTCATCCATGTACTCGTTGGTTCGAACCGTACCACCGCCGTACCATGGGAAGCCGAAGTTCTGGCCCATTGCAGTCTGGTGGTTGAGTTCGCCTGGCGGGATGTCGTCTCCCATGCCATCGACTTGGTTATCGGTAAACCACAATTCTCCGGTTTCGGGGTGGAAGTCATGACCAACCGAATTTCGGACGCCCCGAGTGTAGACCTCGCGGTTGGAACCGTCACGATCCATTCGGATGATGCCGCCGATGCCCCACTCGTTGTATAGATCCATTTTCTCTTTAGGCGGTACGTTATGGGGTTGACCAAGCGAGATGTAGATCTTGTTATCTGGCCCGATCTTGCAGACGCGTGCGCCATGGTTGAAGCTTTCTTCCTCCGGCGGGATAAGCTCGCCCTGCGGGACGACCACATCGACCGCTACATCCGGGTTCTCCCAGAAGAACTCTGCCGCCGGGTAGACAAGGACGCGGTTTGCTTCAACGCTGTAAAGGAAGCCATCCTTGGAGATGCAGACCCCATTGGGGACATTGTAATCAATTGGCGACGCGTAAGGTTCGACCTCATCAGCCACGCGGTCGCGGTCACGGTCGGTGACAGTGTAGATTTCGGTCTTCCGCGTGCCTACCCACATCACAGTGCCTTGGGGTGCAACGGCCATGTGACGGGCGTCGGGGACAATTGCATAGAGATCGATCTTGAACCCTTCGGGCATTGTGATTGCCTCAAGGTTCCTGCGAAGTTGTTCGGCCTTATCGCCACCTTGTTCAATGAATTGAGGACCAAACGAAGTGCCGGTCGTCTGGACGCCCCTCATCTTGTCTAGGTTCGATTGTGCGGTGGCCGCTCCTGCAATAAGAGCGAGCACCGCCGCCCCGGCTGGTAATGATTTCATGTTCTTCCTCCCTTTCAGCGCTCTTGCTGAAGGAATAAAGATCACCGAGTTCGGGACCTCGGTCAACGGAATTCATCTGTCTGCAGTTTTTGGTGTTAGAAAAATCGAAGGACGCGCGCGATCCAAGGGCTTTGGCAAGCTGGCCCGCGGTCTCAGACGCGACATAACAGTAAGGGCGTTTCAGACAGGCATTGCACCGTCAAGTCTCTTGCGCGCGAAGAGCGGGATGTACATTAGGCAGCGGTTCATCCAGCGGCGATTTGCCCGCCCTGCCGCCGTAGAAATGGCGCGCGGTGAATGGCGGGTTTCTGCTCTTCGCGACCGGCGTCAGTCCTGCGGGTTCTGATTTCTCGCGCTCGCAGCGAATAACCGCTTGGTCGGCAGAGCCGCAGTTCAAACTCAACCACACGTGATTGATCGCATCTGTTTCCACTAGCTGGGCATTCCTGCCAATGGTTCTGTTTGAGTTGATGTCAGCTCTTCAGATGGCGTGAACTCTTCACCACGGGTTCAATTCGGTGGGAATGACACAGTTGTAGTTCTCACCGGTGGGCAACGTGCAGATTCGGTCGAACATTTCTGGGGAAGCCAATCCATACTTCGGGAGTGCATGTGTCGCGTCTTGGATATCAAGGTAGTCACTACAGGCAGCCAGGTAGTACTCTTCCCGACGCCAGTCGGAGATATACCATTGCGCGAATGCTTGAGCTGTGGCTCGTGCCACGTTCTCGCTTGCGTCCATCTCCTTCTCGAATGCATCGGCAATGTCGGAATGCGTGGGCCAGGCAGCAAGTGCGTTCCATGTGTCCGGGTTTCCGGATTGTTTGAGGTCCCACGCGAGTTGAAGGCTTACAGCGCTTGCGTCAGCTTCCATCGCCAAGGTCACCCGAGCGGTTTCATGCATCGACAGCATTGGCCCCGGGCAAACCCCGATACGAACCTGATGTATGTGACGCAGTTCATGAATGAGAACGGCTTGCATCATGCCTTTGGACAGGGTGCCATCAATTACAATCTTGCCGTCGTAAACGTCGAAAAACCCTTCGGCGCCAAAAACATAATCGGCCAGACAAATCTCGGGACGAACCGTATCCAGGGCACGCAAAAGGTCCGAGCTTTGATCAACAGACACTCGCAGCCAAAGCAACAACTCGCGAATTCGACTGTCTCTAACGCTCTCGGCTTGATCGTACGGATAAGAAAGACACTCAACCTCCTGTCCGTTTGCTCCCTGTGCGGCTAACATCGCGCAAGATGCCATTGCAAGCGCGACAAACCGCAAACCTTGTGCCAGCGCCTTGATCGCGCCGATGACCGCAAAAGTGGAGTTGGTTCTGCTCAACGCACCCCCCAGGATTTCGTGAAGATCAAAGATCTCCGTCCTCGGAACAGAAGGCATTGCATAAGCCTCGGATGCCAGCATCTGACCTCCTTGGTTGCAAAAATAGTTCCACAGACTGCACTGCACCATGACCCAAGTCATAACAGAGCGACGTTGGCCAAGGAGGCGTGCTCTCGCCAACGAAACTCAGTCGCGAAGTGCTTGCGAGCATTCGAGGCGCGGGATCGGGCATTCGTTCTTTTCGCCCCAACATCGGCAAGGTCGGCAACGCCGAAATGGCCGCTCGGTGTCTGTGTGCTCGGGCCTACAGGTCCGTTTTCTGCGCATTGGCGCCGTTCACTGGTTTTCTGCCAATGCGAGCTGCAAGTGAAGCTAATGCTTTCTGCGCCGTTGGATTTCATATCTTGCAGGCTAACAAGATTGCGAGCCCAGATATCTGCCAGTAGGCTCGAACTATGACCGGCTCTGATCTGGTTTATTGCCATAAGATGTTCAGCGAGGAAACGAGACCAAGATGGACCGAGCAGCAGAATATCGAATTTCCGGCAGTTATTATGAGGCTTGTAACTGCGAAGCTATCTGTCCTTGTCGGCGTCAGGGAGACATTCCAGGTGGAAGGTCCACTTACGGTGACTGTGATTTTCTGCTCTCCTGGCGAATTCAGGAGGGCTATTTCGAAGAGATCAACCTGGCCGGGCTCAACGTGTCTATTGCAGGAACCTACAATGACGATGTTGGCGACGACATCTGGTCGGTCTTCATCTACATCGACAAGAACGCAACGAACCTGCAGTTCGAGGCTCTGTCCCGGATCTTCAAAGGTGAGGCCGGGGGTAACCTGGGGGTCACGGCAAATTTCTCGAAAATACTTGGGATCAAGCCAGCTGACATTCGTCTCGATCACACCGCCGGGGTAGAAAACATCAGCATCGACTCTCTGGCTGCGGCCGACGTCGTACGCAATTACCGACACAATGGCCGCGTGTCATGTGGCATCCCTGGACACGATCATCCCGGTCAGGAATCGGTTTCCAACCTTTCCGTTAATGATGCACCGCTGTCGTTCAGCTATTCCGAACGCTGCGGTTTCGCGACCGACTTCGCCTACTGGAACTAAGAGAGAGGTTCGGGTTCTCCTCAAGATGCAAACCTTTATCGCTATAGAGCAACGTAGAGGGGTCGTTTTCCTTCTTTGCCTTGCAGCGCTCGGGTGGGTTCTCATCTTCTGGTCCTCGGCAAACATGTCATCGCCACTCGTGGCACTGACCATGCCGATGGATGCGACGTGGGCTCTCAGCGAGATTGTCGCGGTCTGGTTAATGTGGGCGGTGATGATGGGAGCGATGATGCTGCCATCGGCAATTCCGATGCTAATGGTGCATCGCCGCGTTGCATCGAAGAAAGACCCGAACACAAAGAACTCCCATCACTGGTTTCTCGCAGGCTATCTGGTGGGCTGGGCCGTCTTCAGTGCTGCTGCGGCGGCTGCGCAATGGGGCTTTCAGCGCGCGGATATCCTCTCGCATATGCTAAAGCTCCAAGACCCGGCTGTTGCAGGCGTCATTCTAATCGCCGCAGGGATCTTTCAATTCACACCAATAAAGGCTGCCTGCCTGCACAAGTGCCGAACGCCGATCGGGTTCCTGCTGACGGACTGGCGCATGGGTCGCTCCGGCGCATTCCTTATGGGGCTCAACCACGGCAAGTTTTGTATTGGCTGCTGTTGGGCGCTCATGATGGTGCTGTTCGTTGGTGGTGTAATGAGCCTGACGACTATTGCTGCCCTGTCCAGTATCGTGTTGTTCGAAAAGGTCCTTCCACGGGGCGAAACAGTCGCAAAGCTCGGTGGTATAATGTTGGTCCTTTGGGGCCTTTACCTTTTAACCTAGTTTCCGGTTAACACTCTCCCGATCCTAGGGCTTTCAACTGTGACGTTCGACCGTTCTGGGTTCAAAGTAGTCATCTGATTAAAATGGTCGGATGACTGTTGGGTCCGCTGAGTCGCCCTTGGAGCGATCCGCCGCGAACGTCCGGTTCTCACCTGCCTTGCCAGACACCAGGTTAGGATGGTGGGGAATGCTGCGCTGGCAGAGAAGGTCGGCATCGTCGGCAAACTCGACCTTCGGCCACCGAAAGTAGTGAGGTCCGACGTCGATCGGGTTTCAGAAGACTGCTTGGCGAACTTCTGATTTCTACCAAGCGGAAATTGGCATATCCGATGCGGTCGCCGCTCTTAGACTCCGATTATTTGACCCGCCCCTGGTGCCCTGCTTCAGGCGGTGGGCGTCGGCGCATTTTCACTGGTGCGATTGAGAGACTGAAACTTGTCCGTTGGTGGGAAAAATGGTGGGAATGATCGCAGATTCTCTGGAAAAATTCTATTAAATTCAAATTATTATATGAACTCACTGGCTGGGGTGGTACCGGTATAACTCAGGCTCGCATGAGGTAACACCGGATCACGGGAGATATCATATATGATATTAAAAACAAGGGTTTGATTGAAATTTCGTCAAATTAGGCGTTGCACTGGGTAACATGGCATTACATACAACATACACGCTTGTTGGTAGGTAGGAGGGTAAGTAATGCCAAAGATCGCCAAAGAGATGACAGCCCTCGACCTGAAACGCCTCAAATACCCGCTGGAGGAAATGCAGTCGCGTCGCAAGGAGGGCGACAACCGCCCCTTGCCGCCCGTAGTGCAGTTCGCGGGCGGTGTGGCGGGGCTACAGGTCCAGATCACGGCCAGCGGGTCGAAGAGTTGGCTCCTGCGCACCACCATTGCGGGTAAACGCCGGTCTGTGGGGCTGGGCAGTTACCCGGAGGTGAGTTTGGCCGAGGCCCGTGACCGGGCGCGGGAAATGAAGAAGCTGATCCTTGACGGGGTGGACCCGATTGAGGAACGCAAGAAGAAGGCCAAAGCGGTTCGCCTTGAGCAACGTCGGGGGCTGACATACTCGGAGGCCATCGACGGGTGGATGAAGATCCACAAGTCCAAGTCAGAAAAGAACCGACAACTGACCCGGAACCGTCTGCGTACCTACAGCGAGGAAGCAGGACTAGGAAAGCTGCGGGTCGGTGACATCGACAAGCACATGGTCAAGGACGTGCTGGACCCCATATGGGCCACTAAAACAAGCACTGCTACTAGGCTACGTGAAGACATGAAACGCGTGTTCGCGTGGGCCATCGGGAACGACCATATGGCAGGCCCGAACCCGGCGGAATGGGTCGGCAATCTCGAATTCATGATGGAGGCCCCCGACACGAGGAAAGAGCATTACCCGGCGGTGCCGGTTAATGAGGCCCCCCGGTGGATGCAGGAACTGCGGAAGCGCGATGGCAACGGTAGTCGCGCCCTCGAATTCCTGGTGCTGACCGCCGCGCGTTCCGGTGAAGTCCGTGGAGCGCGTTGGAGCGAGATCGACCTTGAGGAAGGTTTGTGGACTATTCCGGCTTCGCGGATGAAGATGGGTCGGGAACACCGGGTGCCACTGTCTTCAGACGCCGTGGGCCTGCTGAAGAGCATGAACGGTGACGGCTCTGGTTTCGTGTTTTCGGCTGTTCGTGGTGGAGAACTTAGCAACATGACCCTAAGCGCGGCGATGAAGCGTATTCACGCGGATGACGAAAAGGGCTTTGTTGACGGCACCACTGGCAGGCCCGCTGTCCCTCACGGCTGGCGGTCGACCTTCCGCCAGTGGACTGCGGAGCGGGGTTTTGCCCGGGACATGGCGGAGATCGCGCTGGCACACGACGTTGGCTCCGAGGTTGAGCGCAGTTACCAGCGGTCGGACATGCTTGAACGTAGGCGAGCGATGATGGAGGAATGGGCCGCGCACCTTTTAGGGACTGTCGCCGGGGGCGAAGTTGTTCCACTTCACTGAGGATCGCATGGCTGAATTGGACCCCGAAACCCTTGAGCGACTGCGCAAGACGAAGCCGTGGAACCCCGACACGGCCACGCCGTTGGACTGGGCCAAGCGATTCTGGCACGATCCAACAGGCATAGACCTTGAGTTCGCATGCCAATTGGCCGAGCACGATCCGAAAGTATGGGAACAAGTGTGGGAATGGGCAAAGAACGAACCCGACCTGCCGGATGCCGCGAAGGTGCGGTTGTTCGACTTGCTGGTGGTGCAGGGCAAGCCCGGCGCTGGGCCTGGTCGCCAGCGTGAAGTTCTGCGTAACCTCCTATTACGCCGCATCGCTGATTGGCTTGTAGACAATTGTGGCCTGACCCTTACCTGTAACGCGGCAGGCGGGGTTAGCGCAGCCTCCATATTGGCCGAACTTGAAGGTACGCCCGGGGAGCGCGCGATCGAGAAGGTACTTCTGGCTAAGGAGCAGCGATAGCCCATACTCTCCAAAGGTGCTTTCAGGTGAGATTGTCTGAACCACTCTCGGTCGCCCTTGGGTCAGGGAAAGCAGACGAAAGGTGCCGCACCGGCTGCCTCTAGGCCATCATATAAAGGCTTTCCAGTCGCTCCGAAGTTGGACGTTCACACGTCAATATCTACGTCCGGCACGTCTGCTGTGATTGATAATTCCATATGATTTTCTTGGTTTCGACGGATCCATCCGGTCAAGGATTTGCCTCGGAGTCGTACCCAATAACTCCCCTATTATTGGGTACGACAACACCCGGTATAGTACCCTAGTTTACCCCCTGTAACTGCTCACTCCGGAGGGTAAAAACGTGCAATATGAAACAATTAAGCAGATTGCGGCTCGCTGCAACGTAACCGTCGTGACCATCTATAGGTGGCGCAAGACGGAGAAATTCCCGGCCCCGTTCAAACTCGGTCCCAACACCACCCGCTACAGCATCGACGAAGTTGAGGCTTGGCTGAAGTCGCGGAGGGCTGAGGTATGAGGCGCCGCCTGACTCTTCACGCATACCGAGGGAACCAACTACCGGCTGGAGTGATGTTGTCGAAGGGGCTGCCTTTAAAAAGGTCCTACGAGGTTAGTGTTGATAATCAGAACAATCGAGCTGGTCACCGGGCTGCTGAGGCTATCGCGCGAAAGAAAAAGAAATGACCGACCATAAGAAACTGATCTACGACGCTGTGCGCGCCGGGGTGCAACTGGCCGTGTTTGAATACCTTGGGCGGCAACCCATACCGCCCATGGGTGGCGCCACAGCGGCGTTGGAGTCCACCGAGGTAGTACCCCCCGCCGGTACCCTGCTCCGAGCCACAGGTGGCGCTAAAACCTGTGCCTCCGCCCGCCCTAAGCCCCCATGGTGGAAGGAAACCCTCGCACACAGGGCTGTGAGCGGGGGCTGAGAGGCGCCACCCAAAGAGAAAATGGCAAGGCAAGAAAGTAAGGTGCCCTTACCATTTCGAAGAGGTAGTGCAAACGCCGATCTCAGAGGAAATATGCCTTATATCAATAAGATGCGTTTATCCACCTTTCCACCTTAAAGGAGAAGCCAGATGCTAGAACTTGAGGACCTATGTGATGCGTTAGGCGGTAAGTGGTTCAACGACTATGGTGTTGCACCGTGTCCTGTTTGTCAGCCATACGGCCCCGGTCACGGCAACATTGGCGCGATGCGGATGTATTACGGCGAGCGCAAAGGCACCCCGGTCTTTAGCTGCTTCCGCGACGGCTGTCGGTGGGAGGATATCACCGCCCAGTTGCGCAAGATGAGTCTGTGGCCCCTGCGTAAATTGGAGCCTTGGGAAGCGGAAGAACTCAGCGCCCGCCGTGAAGGAAAACAGCGCGAGCGCGAAGTTGTAGCCGCCCGGATCTGGAATGAGACAAGCCCAGTTCCCGGTACGGTGGTCGAGACCTACTTGCGGCGGAGGGGCATTGACTGCGCTATCCCCGAGGCAATCCGATACCACCCGAACTTGTGGCATTCGCCTTCACAGCAAAAGTTTCCCGGCATGGTGGTTCGCACCCCTAAGGGCATACACCGGACGTACCTGACTCCAATGGGATACAAGGCGGAGGTTGACCCTGCCAAGATGATGCTTGGCCCCCCCGGACCGGTGAAGTTGGCGCAGAACAGCGATCGGGTTCTGATCGTAGCCGAAGGAATTGAGACCGCTCTGTCTACTCTGTCCGGTCACCTGTTGTCCCACTTCGGACCGGCCACGGTTTGGGCGGCGCTGAGCACTTCAACAATGGTGGGTATGGCCCCGCCCCAAGCTGAACCGGGTGACACGCTTGTGATCGCCGCTGACGGCGACCCAGCCGGGTTGGCGGCCGCCGATAGCCTAGCCCAAATCGCAACGGAACGGAAATGGCGCGTGTTCCATAGCCCGGCGCCGATGGGTCAGGACTGGAACGACGTGCTTAGGATGATGAGTTATGAAAAGCAATTCAGCCTTTGAAGAATTGTCCGCACAAGCCGATCGTGCTCTGCAACTGAGCGCTATTGGTAAGGCGCTGGACGAGGCCGAAAAGAGTGACCCGCTTGAAGCTATCGAGGTGGCGGATAGTGGCTGTGAGTTTTCCAATCTTCCTTGGCCAGGAGGAGCGCTGGGGCGCGTGGCCTATTGGATCTACACGGACGTTATGGTGGACCCACAGAAAGACATGGCGATTCTCGCAGCCTACCTGCTTGCTGCCGCTTTTAGCGGCCGCAAAGACAGTCTCAAAAGGAACCCCCCAGTGATCCAGTGTCGGGTGCTGGCGCTTAACGGTACCGGCAAAGACGCGATTCGGCAGGCACTTGAGATGATCATTGAAGCCATTGCTTATGGTGAGAACGCCATTGCGGGTGCTCTGGTGTTTTCTGGTGTTTCGCAGACTTTCGGCACAAAGCGGATGATCTTAGATGACTTGGCCACCTTGTCAAACGTGAGGATCATCTCTGAGGCCGGTATCGCGAAACGGTCCAATGCTGGCGACAAGGAGAACGTTAGGGCGGCTATGATGCAAAACTTCGGGCAGGACGCCTATTCTCGCCGGACCTACCCCGGATTCGCCCAGGCGCTACCACCTACCTTTGGAGTGAACACGTCTGTCTACGAGGAAAGCACGAAGGAGACTTTTCTTGCCACCATGCAGGGGCAACTCGCCACCGGCGAGGCTGCGCGTATGATGTCGGTGCGAATTGACGCCTCCAATGTTGGGGACGCGAAATTGCAGGATCATAAACCGGTACCAGATTCCATTGTGGGTATCTTTCGGACGCTGGCCAACGAGGCCTTGCGCGGTGAGTCAAAGGACCCGGAGACAGGTTACTACTCAGGCAAACCGGTTCCGCAGGATCTACGTCGGGTTTTCCAATTATCAGACGACGCGCAAGGGATACTGGACCGCCTACTGGCGGAGCGGACAGCGTTCAAGCGTAGCAACGTCAGCAACGTTGCGTCTTTGGAGTGGGCGCAACGAGTACGTTACGAGCAGCTTGTGCTTCGGGTGGCGTTAGTCATCGCACGCACAGAGAACCTGTTTGATCAGCATGATCCGAAAAGCGTCTGCGTGACAGGTGAGCAGTTGCAGCAGGCCATCGCCTTCGTTGACGAGTGCCGCCGGACGGAACGTGCGAACGGGGGCGACTACGAGGACCCTCTCACGCGGTTGATCGAGGCGATGTACAAGTTCGCCTGTGACCAGTTTAAGAACCCGAACGCTACATACCTGCGAAAACACCCCTCAGAGCAGGACCGCAAGGATCGCAAGATCAATACCGCCGTGTTCACCGGGGGTAACTGTGCCCCGCGTTCTTTGGCCAAGGATATCGCGAACAGCGAGGACAACCGGCACGGCGACACCATACCTCGGGTCATGGCCAAGGCGTACGAGACCGGAGCGGAATTGGGATACTGGCACACATCCCGAAAGGGCAAAACTACCATGCTGAAACTTGCGGCTCGGATGGAGTAAATACTCCAAATACTGGGCACTTAGTCGATCGTGGCTGAATTTTTTGCTTATTACCAATGGGTTACGGGAAAAATACGTAAATACAAAATATACCGGTACGGGCGCGCGCATGCATTTCGGGGCGCCTGTGGGGGTGGGTGTGTAGAAGTAAGTATTTATGTGTTTATTTACATATATATAAACTAAAGAATTGTAATAA
Organism: Aliiruegeria lutimaris; assembly: GCF_900099935.1. Classification (GTDB taxonomy): domain Bacteria; phylum Pseudomonadota; class Alphaproteobacteria; order Rhodobacterales; family Rhodobacteraceae; genus Tropicimonas; species Tropicimonas lutimaris. Next base: position 16,075 of record NZ_FNEK01000020.1, read on the forward strand.
CACAATAATTACAAATACCCGACGATGTATATAAGGGGTGAGTGGTGTAGTTATTCGTGAGCGTTTAGTGAGCCCGACCTGCCGGTTTTGAGCCTTGTCAGATATTGTCCGCAAAAAAAAAGAAGTGGACACTACTCCATGGACAGGAAGCGAGGCCGGCGGAATTGCCCTCACGATTTCAAAGCAAGCGGTGTCTGAACAGCACGGCACCTTAAGCTTGACGGCTGGAGGTTCCAGGGCAGTAGGTCGTCGATACGGTTTTTCGGATAACCTGCGGAGATCGCTTCGATTGTAGATTTCAAGTGCGTACCATCAAACCACGGGATCAAACACCTAGGCCCTCTTGCGAGATCTCAGTTCGACGCCTTCGACTGGTTCAGGTGCCCAACTTCCTTTAAAGAACAGAGACGTGGCCTCAGCGACCTCAGCGGTATCCGAATGCTCATGGGGAGATACTGGTTCTCCAATCTTCACCTTCACATACCTAACCTCATTCTCTCGACCAAGATTGACGTCAAGAAAATAGAGGTCTTCCCCATTCATCTGTCCCGCCAATGATCCAAGGCCCCAAATTAGGAGCGGTGTCAAAGAAAAAGCCCGTCCTGTTTCCAAATTCACAACATAAACAAATTCTGGAGAAAAATCACCCTCACCGGAGTAGTCATACAACTCTGAAAATGGTTGGCTGGCGCCCTTGAACTCACGGAAAATTCCGGAGTGGCGACCAGAAAATCCGATTTTCCGTAGTGACTCAAAATTCCCAACCACGATATTTCTATGACTGTCTTGAACCAAGTTTCCAAGAAAAATCAAAACAGAACTAAAGTCGATATCTGCTGCCTGTCCGTGTTTGCCGCGGGCGACTCCCGATACGGTTGAATCAATTTGCTGATAAATGGGGTCATCTAGAAAACTCAACAGTCTCTCTGATAAGAGGCCTTCTTTTCCGGATTTTTTCAAAATTCTTGCCAGTTCTCGGATCTCTCGGAGCAACGGTCCCGCCGACCTTCGGAAGTTTCGATCAAGTGATACAGATCCCAGATCCATCTCAAGTGACCTAAATTCGCAGTAGCACACGAAACAAATGTAGGTAAGAAATGCCTCAAATGAATGCCTCCCACACTCCTTCAACTGGTGTTGATCTGTTTGCGCAACATAGTCACGCAGCGGACTGGAAAGGCAGTAGGGAAGGGCTTGTATCAACTCATTCAAATCTAGCCATGATCTATCAAATGCACGGGAAGATAAGGCTCTGACGTCGGCCTCACTAACCGACGAGACAGAGGATGTCGCGGTTCCAAAGTCTATCCCCAAGTATCCTTCAGCCAGGTTCGGCTCGGATGCAAAAGTCATGTCAAGAAAAAACGGTGCACCGACTACCCGCTTTTCTGAATCCTTCCCCTTGCCGTAGACAAATGTCGGTGATGCCGTTCCATCCTCCCGGACAACAAGCTCGACCTCTATAAATTGGCCGTGTTTTGTTCCACGCGGCGTGTAGACCTTTTGGTCAAGAATGTTTTGAACACAGTCTGTGTCAGTCGGATCAAAGCTGGATTTTAGAAAGTGATACTCCAAAAACTGAGTGGGACCGGAGTTCATTCGAGCCTTCCAATGCATAGGAGTATCGATGAAGGCACGAAGCCCAGACGCCGACGGTAGTAAGGTTCCTTTGTCTCCAGGAGTGGGCAGGCCGTCCGTTTGCGGCTTGAAGCTGCACCACTCAAGTTTCTTAGAGTCGGGTCGAAGTGACAAATTCAATCGGTTGTACGTCACAGCACCGAAATCGCCATCGTGCTGCTCCGTATAGAACCTTCTGGCACATTCTATTGCAAGGCCCTTTGCAACCACTTCTTGATAGTTGTCAGAAATTTCAATAATTACCGCAGCACCCAACAACCGGCGCAAATCCGAGTCCACTAGTTCCTTAGTCCACCCGATGTTTGTGGATCCTCCAGAAAGGAGAACTACTGCAATTGGTTGCCCCTTCAGCTCATTTTTTGCTCGCTCTAAGCCTTCGGTCACCGCTTCTTGGAGATGGGCACGCCAAACTTTCTGAACAAAAATCTCCCTCAATCTATTCGCCCTTAATGATACCTCGATCCACGGCGAATCCGTCTCAAATGGTTGTGTTGGCACATTCACTAAGTATGAAGGTGCCCGCTCTAGGTTTGCAGAGAGATCCCAGCTCAGTATCGAATTGCAGATACTAACTTTTGCAGACTCCACCTCGTCGACTAGCCGTCCGAAATTTCTTATGAAATTGACCTCTGCCGCAGTAAACCTTTGTTCATCCGTTTCAGTAAGACTTTGAAAGGAATCTATAGCACCCAAAAGCTTTCGTGAGTTCTTTTTTACCCATTTATCTTCGATTGAATTAAACAGAAGATCTTCGGCAATCATTCGATTTATAAAAAAACCGCCAATTGGGATTGACTTTGCTGACAGTGGTTTTGAGTTCTTTCCGCTGAGGCTTATGTCGCCCTCCACTGTGGTTTCAATTACCGACACATCAAAAGTGCCTCCGCCGAAATCAAGGACTAGAGCTACGTGCTTTCGACCGGCGGTGAGTAATGGATGGCGGAAGCCGTATCTATAATACTGGAAGACTGCAAACGGCTCCGGCATGAAACCGACGTTTTCGAACTTATGTCCTAGTATCGTCTGTAGCGCGGAACGGTAATTGCTCAGCCATTGTCCGGATGCCTTTCCTTCCTCCTCTATTGAAAGAGGTTCAGCGATCAAAACGTGTGACGGCCTAGATCCACCTTGGCGGTCGACGTACGCTTCGACATCTATTAGTAGCCCCTCTATGAAATCCTTCGACATTCCCAAGACAGATCTCTTGTGAGATGACGACACCTGCTGTTGGCGCATTGATGCCTGCTGCCTAGTCTGTCTACCAAGTTCGACTTTGAAATTCCTGTAGACACGCTGTCCATTGTTGTTTTCCTGAGCATCCCATCCGATCAGTGGTTTCTTGCCGTCGTATGCCACTGCGGTTGGAACTGTGGGCGCGTTTTGTATGGGCACCGATTTGACTTGATTGATTACGAGGTTCTTTTTGGCCGACATGTTGTTGTGTTTTTCCTTAGTTCCGAGGAGGATGTTAGAATTGCCTACGGCAGGCGCAACCATCTTCGGCAGCGCGACGCATCGTTGAGACAAAAAGTGTCACATCAGATGAGCCCAAGGCGTCAGAGACGCGCTGTATGGAAACGGACCTATCACGCGACGATCCGCCGGATCTGAAACGCTTTCGGCCTGCAACCACATCGTTCGGAGACCTTCAAACTCTCCACCGATCCGATGTTCGACGACAAGGTGCACGACGTCGCCGAGCTCTACATGGCACCACCGAGCAGGGCTATCGTCTCGTGCGTGGATGAGAAATCCCAAATTTTGGCTCTGGACCGCGAGCAACCCGTCCTGCCCATGGCTCGCGGTGTGGCCGAGCGGCGCATCCAGCTTTTCCACCAACGCTCAACAACCAATCAATCATCCCGTGAAGTAATAGACGCGGACGCAACCACTTCACGTGGGACAGGTCAGCCCCGCCACCCATGGGTTAGAATCCTGTCCGACCAGTCTTCAGCGACCTCCGATCAGCAACACAGCAAGCCCAACCATTTTCTAGAGAACAGTTCGTCACCAACCTACCCACCAAAAGCTCAAGTCACTGACGCCGAAATGCCGATCGATGTCGTAGCAAATGAAACTCATGCACAGATCATTAAACCGTCAATCCGATCAATCACACCGGTGTAAGCGGCGGTTCGGCCCCACGTTGTGGTGCCTGCGGCGCGCTGCGAGATCTTCTCCATCTCATGATGGGGAGTGCGTTTCGCAATGTGTTCGAAGAATTCGTTTCTCAGATCGGTGGGCGTCGAGATCTATGCGTCCGGGCACCGGCGGTGGCCGGATGACGTGAAGAGGCGGGTTGTTGCGGAGACACTAGAACCCGGCGCGACGGTGAATGCCGTGGCGGAGCGTTTCGACCTTCAGCCGAACCAAGTCTCGGCGTGGCGGCGGTTGGCGAAGCAGGGAAAGCTGGTTCTGCCGGCGCCAGAGGTCGAGGAGCCGGTCTTTGCGCCGTTGGTGGTGTGTGAGGTGGAGCCGGAGGAACCGCCCCGAGAGATGGTCCATAACGATGAAGGCATCCGGATCGTGGTTGGCGAGGTCAGGATCGAACTGGTGTCCGACACGCCCGCCAGACGTATTGCGGAGATCGTCCGTGCGCTCGGTTATCGGCCATGCTGATGCCATCGCAGGGCGTGCGGGTCCTGGTGGCGTCGAAGCCGGTGGATTTCCGGAAAGGGCATGACGGGTTGGCGGCGCTGGTGCAGTCGGTGCTGCAGGAGGATCCGTTCACTGGCACGGTCGACGAACTGCTTCCATGGAACTTCAAACCGTCAAGTTGAAGCCCCCGTGGCCTGCAGCCGACGCTTACACACCGGTTGTCCGGGCAGCAATTCAATAGCCGGTCCGAAAAAGTATCGGAACCAAGTCCGCGAAGCCCAGAATTGTCTAGCGCGAAGGCATCGCCCCTTCCTACATGACCCGTGTCATGCGCCTAACTCTGCTCACTCCCGACATCGTCGAGGCGATCCTAGATGGGCAGCAGGGACCGGAGTTGACGCTGGTGCACGTACTGGAGCCGTTTCCGTCGGAGTGGAGCGAGCAGATCAAGCATCTTGTCGGTCGCGATGCCGATACCGGCCGTTCGTGAACCGAGTGGCCGAGTTGAACACCCGGTTCAAGGAGCGTGGCGACATCGGCTCGACCCGGCTTTGGCCGGGGAATAGCCATCCCTGTGGTCGAGCTTCGCGCCAGTAGTTTCTCAGCAGTTCCAGCAGGGAGGGAGACAGCATCACGACCCGATCCTTACCGCCCTTGCCGCGCTCGACATGGATCAGCATTCGGTCACTGTCGATGTCCCGAACCTTGAGATTGGTAACCTCTGAGGCACGCAATTCCGCACCATGGCCAATACCAAGCGCTGCACGGTACTTGAGACCGGGCCCTGGTGCCGAGGCCAGAACCGCCGGGACCTCATCAAAGCTCAGGCCCACATCAATACTCGTTACTCGAGGTGCAAGTTGCACGCAAAATTGCACTTCTTCTTGAGACAACAATCCTGGCAAAGCGGATTTCTTGTCCTGCAGCTTAACGCCGCGAAATCCAACGTAGCCCAGTTAACTTGTACTGGCTCGTCACACCTCACTAACCAATGGGCCGCCTCTTGCAGCCACGGATCATGACGAATGTCCGCGAGTTTTCGAGGCCGTAGGTACCGCTCGATTACCCGAGCCATGTTAATGTCTACCAGCGGCCTCGGCTGACCGTGCTGGAAAAGAAGTATGGCGTTGGCGACGTATTGCCCGACGGCTGGCACCTGGGCGAGCTCGCTGGGTTCGGACGGGAATTGGCCGTCGTGCTCGGCGGCATAGGATGCCAACGCGCGAATAGAACGCGCTCTTCTCTTCCACAAGCCAATGGGTTTCAGAACACCCTCGAGCTCCCCTACCGGCGCTAGCGCAATCGCGTTCCAGCTTGGAAATTGAGCGAAGAAATTTCTATACATGCCCGCCACGGTTTCGGCGCGCGTTCGTTGTAGTAGAACCTCGACGCAGATCTTCTCGTAGTCGCTTGCACCAGGGGAACGCCAGGGCAAGTCGCGTCCATTCTCTACAAACCAATTCAATAGCCGACTGCGAAGGTGCGAAATTCTTAACTTCTCGGACCTAGTTAGTTCGCTCGACTTCGAGAATCTAGCGCGCGGCATTTCTTGGCTCTTTTCATTTACCGGTTCCTCCGCGCTCTCAAGCGTCGACGTCTCGAACTTGAACTAGCTTGGCTGATCACCGAATCTTATTCACGCGAAATCGCCAATCAACCGACGGCTTCCTCCAGTATTCGTCGAAAGTGGGCGCTGACAGCTTCTGCAAGACCGACAGGGACTGCGTTTCCGATCTGGGTGTACTTCGGCACTTCCCGGTCAAACACGCCCTCACGAGGGTTTCCAGCGCGCCGCAGCCCCCCGGTCGTGCGCTTTCCACGAAACTGGTACCAGTCGGGGAAAAGTTGCAGGCGCGCCCACTCACGAACCGTCGGAACGCGAGGTTGCGAGAAGTGAACATAGTCATCCGGGAGCGATGTCGCGGTTATGGTCGGCTCACCATTTCCCCAGCTGGCAGGGAGCAGCTTCTGGGCGAATTTCTTGGTCTTGAACTCCGCAGGTATCTCCCCGTTGTTTGCATGCATGGCGATGAATTTTGCAACGACTCGCCGATTGTGCCTGCTGTACTCCTGCTCCGTGAGCACGAGCTTCTTCCCACGCATCCAAGACGGCTTGGCCCGGAGACGGCGCTGGATACCCGTAAGCGGTTTCGGCGATGGGTAGGCAAACGTTTCGAGCTTTCCACGTGGATACTCGCCGCTTCGTAGGAGCGCATCCACCTCGGGATCCACCAGGTCGCCAAGCAATTCTTCAAGGTGCGGGAACGAGTTTGCGCGTGGCGCCGGCAGAAACCCCGCTTCCACGGCATCGCCCTTGCGCAAAACATCCGCGCCGTTGAAAGTCGTTGGTTCCAGGAAACTGCAAGCTTCAAACACGTCGTTGCGTATCCCAACGACGAGAACCCTTGGCCGGTTCTGGGGAACACCGTAATCCTTGGCGTGCACCAGCGACCAGCGAACCTCGTAACCCGGGATTGCGCGGAAGCATTTCAGCACGTCGGGAAAGATTAGCTCGCCGCCCGACTTCGTCCACTTGGCATGCAAAAGACCTCGGACATTTTCAAAGAGGAAAATGCGCGGTCGCAGTTCCTCGATGATATGCGCCATTTGCTCGTAGAGCTGGTTTGAAGGAAGCTCTTTTTTGTCAACGTCGTATGACCTGCGTATGCCTATTCCAGAGAAGCCTTGACACGGCGGGCCACCGGCCAGCACGTCGATGTTGCTCCCGCCTCCCTTGGACCAAGTCCTCGCGCGCTCCTTCGAATAGCCGAGCTCGGGAAGCGCCGCCAAGTCCGCCTCCAGTTTGCACAGGCGGTTGTCCACCAGCTCGTGAGCATCCTTGCAATGCAGGTCTTCGTTTTCGGCGAAACGCATGCCGCCGAGACTGTGGTGACGGTTCGCCAAGTAGGTTGCCCGGGCATCATCGTTGAGTTCGTTTACGAACACGGGGGTAAAACCCGAGTTCTCGAATCCAAGCGACAGGCCACCGCAGCCGGCAAAAAGATCCACCATCGAGAGCAGGCGATCTCCACCGCCTTCGCGCGTCGGGTTGTCGGCGTCATCGACCTCGACACCTTGGAAGGAAGTATTGTCTGGCAAGTTGTTCACATTTCCCCCTGGGTCTCGGCCGATTCCCTGACCTCTGACCATATATGCCTTAGCCGCGCAATCAAACTACCAATTGTTGTGCTGGCGGTCCAGGCCCGAGAACCGCCAACAAGGCAAAATTCTCGAGAGTAAGCCGGTATTTTCGTCAAGACTACACTCCACCTCTTAAAGAAAAATCTCGCTCACGGACGCTCCGGAAGCCGCTAGATTCTCAGGAGGTCAAGGCTAGGCGAAGATGGAAAAAGCGCTTCCACGTTACTTGGCTTGATCTTGAACAGCGGGCCTTTTTCAACGGTCTTTCCACCGCGGTCGGTGATTAGGTGATCGACCGTAACGGTTCCGGTCTCTAGCAAGCGGCCCAATTCACTTGCACGTGGCCGAGCCGTGAACGTGACATACCGGTAGTGAAAATAGTCCTGGCCATCGTGTTTGCTGGGAACCGCAACGATCCATGCCGATGCTGGTTGCTTTTGGATCAAGCGTTGCTCGAGATCCGACATGTTCCAAGCAACGAGGTCTCGCACTCCCGTTTCTGGCAAACTTTGCTTTTCGCGCAGCCAACCATTGGCATGGTCCACCTCGAGAAACAGGCCTTGGCTGTTCGGTATCCTTGCACGTACCGTGCAATTCAAGCGTCGCTCCCCGTCTCGATCGTATCCGCACCGGTCAAGTAGTTCTCGGGTGCTCTTGCAAGCACTGATGCCCCAATCCGGGACCTTTGCAAATAGGTTGACCCGGTTCAAATCCTTGGCCTTGCTACCCCGCCTAGCGGTTATCACGATTCCCTTGTATTGGGCTTTTGAAAGCGATGTCATCGGCACGTCGAGATCGTGGAGCAAGGTCACTCCCACGCTCGTGTCGCCATGGCCCATTGCTGGCACCGGCCCCTTGCCAGCCAAGGACTTCAGCTTTTGGAGCAACTCCTGTGCCTCGGGCTCAAGCGATCGAATTTCTTGCATTAAAAGTCCTCTCCACCCGGGAAGCGCAAACGAGCACCGTCTTCGGCGTCTTCAACGTCCGCGACATCCGCGAGGTACTTGTTGAAGAATTCGGCGGGTTCATCGTTATCGAACTTCACGATTTCGCCGTCTCGGTACCGCACGATCTCTATGCCCGAACCTTTTTCCTCGGCGTCGCGGTTCATCGACAAGCCAGCGGCAAGTCGCCGAATGTCAGCAACGAAATCGAGCACTAGAACCCGGTCCTTTTTATCGTTCACCCTCAGCCCGCGGCCGAGTTGCTGTAAGAAAATACGCCGACTGTGGGTTACCCGCATGAAGGCCACCAAGTTGACATCCGGCACGTCGATGCCTTCGTTGAGCATCTCGATCGAGATCAGCAGGTCGATCTCACCCATGCGGAACGCCGAAAGGTTCTTGAACCTTTGTTCACGTGGCAACCTGCTATGCATCAGCGCGGCTCTTATTCCTTGCGCAGAGAATAGTGGCCTAAGGCGCTCTGCGTGCTCAATGGAGCGGCAAAAAGCCAAGGCGCGCGGGTCCGGCATTTCAGCCATTTTCTCGCAAATGGTCTTGACCATCGCGAGGTCGCGCTCCGGAACAAGCAGTTTTTGGTTGAGGTCCTTTATAGTGAAACCTTGCCGAGATGCCCGGGAAACTTCCTCCCAGTCGATCCCGTCGGTGAGCATCCGGTAGTCGACTTCCGCCAAGAACCCGCGCTGCATGCCATCAACGATGTCCATGGAGAACGCCGGGTCGCCGAACAGCTCGGTGATATCCCTGTTATCTCCGCGCCAAGGGGTCGCTGTCAGCCCGACGAGGAAGTTTGGTTCCAGCCTTGCAATCAGGCTGCTGAAGCTCTCGGAGGGAGCGTGGTGAGCCTCGTCCACGATCACCAGGCCAAATCTACCGGCTAGGTCATCACCTCGAGCGATCGCCGAGCTAACCGATTGCCACGTCGCGAATACGACGCCGCCAGGGTATGCGGGTCGCTCGCCATCCGTCCAAACGTGCGTAGAACAGTCCTTGGGCAGCTGCGCCCAACTCGAGACTTCCAATTGCTTAACCAGGTCACTCATGTGGGCCATGACCAAGACTTCTTGCCTTGGGTTCCTGGCGAATTCCTGCGCGACGAGCTGGTTGGCAACCATGGACTTTCCTAGCCCCGTTGCCATCAACACGAGCGCGCGGCTGTCGCCCCGTCCCCTCTTAGCCTCTACCGTGTTGATCGCCTCGTGCTGGTAGTCCCTCGGTTCGCGCCTCTCCATCGAAACCGATGGCAGTTGATCGTAGAATTGCAGCAGGTGGTTTCCATTCCAGGCACGCAGGTCGATGCCGGCGTTTTCCTGCGCTTTAATGAAGTCGTAGGCGCCCGGGTAGAATTCCTGGTTGGTCGCCGCGACCGCCGTGACCGCGTCGTACTTCCCGAGGGCCCATGCGGCTTCTCTTGCGCCTGCCTCGTCGACACTTCCGTGCGTGCGGTATTTCGCTTGGAATACCCACCTTTGTCCCTCCATGACACCCACGACGTCTGCGCCATGGTCGCCCGAACCGCCGACGAGGGCCACGTCCTCGAAGCCAGCGTGCTTCGCAAGTCGCGCAATCATGCGCTCGAATGCCTGCCACGGCCCATACGCCAATCTTTCAACGCTTACGAACCCGGGCATCTACGCCTTCCAGGACTCGAGCAGCTTGAGCGAAGCGAGCGCACGCGCGAACCTCAAGCGCCAATCAAGGTCCTTGTTCAGGGCGGATGCCCCGTCGTCCACCAGCCACGTCGCGTCGTTTAGGCCCTCTATGACTTGCATCACCGAGTCTTCTCTTTGGTCCGGCGAGAGGTGTTCGTAAGGCCGGTCGAAATACGCGCCATCCATGACGAGCTTCGGCCATCCTCGAACCAGTTCGGCCAAGTAATCCTCGGAAACGAAGCGGGCGAACTCGCCCTTGCGGACAAGTTCCTCGACCTCGCCCGGCGAAAGGGAAGCAGACTTGTATGCGGACCGCTTGATGTTTTCTAGCTCATGCTGTGACAATTGACCCGGTTCGATGGGCGCGGCGCCGGGGAGCTTCTCGTCGAGGAAGAGCTTCAATCCTTCAAGGAGGTTGGACGCGGCACTAGTGGCACGCGACACGTCACCCGCCTCTTCGGGGAAGTATTTTTCTCGCAACATTCGGCTTACCCGCGAAACTGGAAAGTTTCTCGGCGTTTCGGCGGACAAGGTTAGAAAGTGATGTGCCAAATCGACCAAGAGGTAATCAGCGGGTGTAACCACGCTTTCTTCGAAGTAGGGGGATGACGCGTTGTAATCGAATCGGAAAGTGTACCCGTCCGGCTTCACGCGGAAAGGCTGGCCATCGAGGTCAGCCTTGTGGCGAAAGGCCGAAACCTTGACGACGACATCACCGGGCAATTCAGAAAGCTCGTAACTCTGGGAGAGCGATAGATCCGGTTCAGGTTTCGACGTGCTTGGCTGCTTGCCGTCTACCGGTGCATCCCCACCTCCCTGTGGATCGGGCTTTCCGCCCGGATCGTCGATGTCGGTGGTTGTCTTTTTCCCAGCAATCGGGAATTTGCCGGCGAACTTGTCGGCACCACTTCCACCGCCTCGCTTGGCCCTTTCCGCTTGCTCGACGAGTTCGTACCACTTGTCGTCTTCCTGGAACTCGGGATCACCCTCGTAGAACTTGTCCACGTACTCCTTGATGAGGCCTGAGTTGAGCCCGGTTCCCTCGGCTGTTCCCGGGACAAGAGCCGCGAGGCCTGCAGTGCTTTTTCGATAACCCGTGAACAGGCGCGCCATGGGGCTATCGTTCTTGGCCATGCCCATGCGAGTCGCGACTTGAGGCTGCATGGGCGATGTCCCGCGGACGAGCTCGACAACTTTTTTCCACTCGGGATCGAGCTTGTCGAACGAATCCTTCTGGTGCGATACGCGAACGAAATCGATCTCGAGTTCACCAACTATACGACCACCCCAGTGGATAGCGTCGATCGGGTACTCCAAGAAAGAGCCCCCGTCGACACCGCGAAAAGTGAAAAAGGACTTGTCCAGTTCCTCGATTACGCGCCCGTTTCGTATCAGGTCGATCCCGAATTTTTCCTTGTCGAAGTACCTCTGGATCCCGAGCCATCCTTTCAACCGCCTGGTTCTCTTGACGACGTTCTCATCGTGTCCACAGGCCGAGCACTCGTCCTCGTTCTCGAGTAGCCACACCCAGCAATTCGAGCAGAATTTCCGGGAGTCGAGCGTCTTGTCGATCTCGATCCTGGCCGGGACCCTACCAAAGGCTTGTGTTTCAACCGACCTTGTCTCGCTCCAGACGCAGTGCTTCATGGGCTTCACGACGTCACCGTCGTAGTTCAGCTTGATATCAAGCCGCTGCATGACGCGCCCGTAGATCTTGCCGAGCCGGTCGCGCGTTCTTTTCTTTCCGATACCCCAGATTAGCGGGCGGACCCGGTCTGCCTCGAGCCTCGAGATCTTGATCTCGGTACCGTGAACACCGTCCGCAATTTCTTTCTCAGACTTGGCTCGCGTTTGAACCGGGGCAATAAATGTCTTTTGCTTTTCCAAGAGGTCAAAGTCTATGACGAGGCCAATCCACTCGGGATCTTCCGGCCGCGTCGTCCAGACCTCTGTTCGCCTGCCCATCCGCGCCGTTGAAATGTTGAAGCCCATCCCGAACAGGCCCATTTTCTCGACCGGGTCGTTTCCCGAGTACCCTGCCCTAACGGCGTCCTGCAGTGTTTCAATTGACATGCCGATGCCGTTGTCGAGCACGGAGATTTCCCCATTACCGGCCTTTAGCTCGGGATCGCTGGGCAGACGGATCCAAATCCGCGGATCAGTGGCGGGCTTGCCATCGCGGGACTGGTCGATAAACGCGTCTATTGAGTTGTCGACGAGTTCTGCCAGGCACTGCCAAGGAGCAAAGTCAATTTGCCCCAGCATCCTGAGAACCCTCGGTGACGGCGTGATATCGACTGTTGTCATTGGCTGCTCCCTCTCGTGGCGTGTTTTCAATTTCTTATTGTGGCGGCCAATGGAACTCTAGGCCGACCAATCATTTTATGGTTGCACCAAGTTTCCAGCTCGCTGGGCTTCACGGGGTCGGCCTGTCAATGCATATAGATTGCCGGGAATGGACCTGTCACGGTTTGATGCCGCCCCAAGTTCTCATTTACGCGGCCTGAGCTTCGAAGGCCAAGGGGTTTTTCCAGCCGAGGGCTGAGTGTCGCATGCGCGGATTGTAGAACCCGTTGATGTAATCGAAGATCGCCAGCTCGGCCGATCGGCGGGTGGGCCACGGCCGCTGCCACAGTGGTTCAGCCTTGATCGTTTTGAAGAAGGTGTATCGACCGTCGCGTTGTCGTAGCAACCCGAATTCGGCGAAGCGCTCTTCTACGCGCGTCGTCCCGACGACGGCCCGGTCCTACCAAATATCTGTGACGCTGACGGCATGGCCGATGCGCCGCCTCTCGCATGAACATAACGAGAACGACACATGCTCTCTCGTCGCGTTCGTCGCTCATCGAGGGCCTCAAAGCGCCTGAAGGCGACGCCACAGATCCAAACGCGATTCCCCTGGGAACATCGAAGGATGCCGCTGACAAGCTGGTCAGGGGTATCAAGCGGAAATCACGCAGTGCGACTGAAATCAATGCATCCTGACACCTATTCAGAACTCGTGGCGCCTCTTGTGGAGACGTGTCACCTCCTCAAGAAGTGCTCGCCAAAAGGCTGCCGCCTTTTCGTCGTCCTCGACCTCGCCCAGACGCTATCTTGTCTTTGCAATAGCACCGTTCCCGAACAACTCGATTGTCGCCCCCGGCGCCATCGCAACAGTGCGCTGTTCAGGTCCCTCTGATGCTTTTTCCCAACCAGTCATATGATTAGAATATCCGACAGACAGGCCATACACGAGTTATACCAGGTTCTAGCGGGGACCCGCTAATTACGAATGACGTGCTCTACCAGTTGAGCTACAACGGCTTACCGGGCCCTGCTAGGTCTACTCTCCCTTGGCCCAATCAGGTTGATTTTGAGGCCATTCTCGTGGGCAGCCGCCAACTATGGAAGTTCTGCTCTGCTTGCTACCTATTGATCAAAGAGAGACACATTTACTTTTTACCTATCAAACTGGAAGTTTTTTAAGCCTTAACTTGTCTACGGGAGCATTATTTGGAAAAATTACTTGCTCGCGGAAAAGGGGTATTCTTCTGTGGCATGCCAAAAAAATGAAAACAGATCACGCCCACCATGGCGACCGCGAAAAATCGGCACACCTGAGCAGTTAGCGATTAAATTTGCAGAATACGCTCAATTCGTCGATAGCAACCCTATCCTATTGACGAAAGCATTTCGTATAGAAGATGGGCGTATAATTTATGCGGATCAACGAAAATGTCGTCCGATGACAGTTGAGGGCTTTTCTGCATTCCTCGGAATCGCTCCACGAACATGGCGCTACTGGCGAGCTAATCGGGAGGATCTAGCTGAAATGATCGAAATGATAGAGGACGCTATATTCGATCATTTGTTCTGTCTAGCTGCGGCAAACATCATTAAAGCCAACCTAGTAAGCCGCAAGCTCGGACTTGGCCAGGGCGAACAGAGCTAACAACAACCCCGGACACCGCGCCGGGGCTCTTCTTTTGTCGGTCACTTTCGTTCTAGCTCATCTACCGACTTTCCGCTCCACGATGGCGTATACCTTCTCTCGTGTCGGGTTTTTCACTGGCCCTACACCAGCAGATCGAATTTACTGCCGACGGAAACGCCGCTGACAGGCAAGCGCCAGAAAGAAAGACAGATGGCAGTAGAGGCCAACGGCGAGAAGAAACCTACGAATCCCAAGCGCCGTAGGGGCCATAAGCTGGAAAAATGGGAAGTTTCTTTGGTCAAGGCCATGATCGCCCGCGGAGAGAAAAGCGACCAAGACATCTTGGCGTATTTCACGAGGCCAACGCGTTCGGTGAACCAGGGCAGGATCTCCGAGATTCGGAAAGGAACGAAACATAAAGCTGTAAAGGCGGCCTCCGACCAAGACCTCGAGGATTTCCTTGCTGCATGGCCAGACATCGACCATGAGACCGGCTTGAGCGTTCTTGGCGACGAACTCTAGATCAAAGCCCGTGAAGCCATGATCGGCGCCGTCCACATCTTCAACGCCGCTGGGCTGACCTTCCGCGCTGAGCTGTTCGTCATGACGGCAATCGTCGCCTGGACCTACTTTCTCCACGCATATTTCAAGCGAGAGGGCGTGAACCACCAATACAACGACAAAAAGACAGCCCAAGGAGCCGTCAAATACTGGGATCTATCAAAGTGCATCTCGACCGGTCACAGCCCGATCTCATCGGGGGCCAAACTGAACCTGGAGTTCCTTATCGAGCTTAGAAACGAAATCGCCCATCAATCTACGAGCAGGATCGACGATGCCGTCGGAATGGAACTTCAAGCTTGCTGTATAAACTTCAACGATGAGTTGAAGAAGCATTTCGGAAACCAGTACGGACTTGAAAAGCGACTGCCATTGGCCCTCCAGTTCGTGTCGTTTGGCCGGGATCAGCGGAGCATCTTGAAGGAGGCCTTCGCTCTTCCACCCCATGTGTCGTCATTGATTCAGGCGTTTGAGAGCGGGTTGACCGATGATCAGGTAAGCGATCCTGCGTTCCGTTACAGAGTGGCCTTCGTGCCGATATCCGCCAAGAAGTCGTCAGGCTCTGATGAATGCGTTGTGGTGATTAAACCTGGCAGCGAGGAGGCCGAGCAGATCTCAGAAGTGATTTTCAAAGAGGTGAACAGGGCCCGCTACATTCGCCGAGATGTGTTGACGAAGGTTCGCAAGGCCGGGTTCCCCAAATTCGGAGAAGGCGACCATACGAAGATCATGCAGCAACTGAATGCCAAGGATCCGTCGAAGGGTTATGGCTGCAAGGGGGACTACAAGGGTTCCTGGGTTTGGTTTGACAAGTGGATCGAGCGTGTGATCGAGCACTGCCAGGAGAGCGGGGAGAAATACCGGTGACTGAAAGGACAGTGACGCCGCCCCGAATACCGATCGACGACAAGACGCCATTCCGCCGTCGGATGTGGACGGAGTGGCTGCTGGCAGTTGACGAGGAAGAGCGGGAGGAATGGCTCAACCAGTTCCCACCGAAGGTGAGGGATACTTGGCGCCACCATATGTCCAACTACAAAGGGAAGCGGTCAAGCACCGTTCCTTCGCCGCCAGAAGAACCGCGAGAGTTCACTTCGAAGGAGTTGAGGAAGATCGACTGGGACTCGACGTAGCTGTCGATTGAGGACCGCCTCGCCGCCATATCCACGCCAACGCCACCCCAGGACAAATCAACGACACGACTACCGCTGCCAGCGACTGCTAATTCAGCGCACCATAGCTTTCGGCTGTTCCTGCTGGATGTCGTGCGGCGGTGAAGAAACACAGACAGCCCCCGGTGGCTATGCAGCGGAGGCCTAGTCTTTGGGTTGGTAATTAGGTTGGTGAGTGGCGCACCTACTAAACCTTAAGTCACTGCAAAACTTCATGTTTTGTGGTGAAATGGCTGGGGTGGTAGGATTCGAACCTACGATACACGGTACCAAAAACCGCTGCCTTACCACTTGGCTACACCCCAGCAGCGGAGCGCTGTTTACTTGCTGCCGTTGACCCTCGCAAGCCCTTCTTCGAAAAAAAACCTACAAATCGTCCCCGGTGACTCAAAGGCGGATCGGGCTGGCCTTGGCGATACGGTCGATGGAGGCGAGAATGCCCAGGAGTTCCGGCATCTGGCGCAAGGGGATCATGTTGGGTCCGTCAGATGGGGCCTCGTCAGGGGCGTCGTGGGTCTCGATAAAGACCGCGGCTATACCGAGCGCTGTGGCGGCGCGGGCCATGACGGGAGCAAATTCGCGCTGGCCGCCGCTGGAGCCGCCGAGCCCTCCGGGCTGTTGCACGGCATGGGTTGCATCCATCACCACGGGATAGCCGGTGCCCATCATCTGCGGCAGGCTGCGCATGTCCGCGACAAGGGTGTTGTAACCAAAGCTGCTGCCGCGCTCGGTCAGCAAGATCCGGCGATTGCCGGTCGAAGCGACCTTGTCCGCCACGTTCTGCATGTCCCAAGGGGCGAGGAACTGGCCCTTCTTGATGTTCACGACTGCGCCGGTTTCGCCGGCCGCGAGAAGCAGATCCGTCTGACGGCACAGGAAGGCCGGGATTTGCAGGATGTCCACCGCCTCTGCTGCGGGGGCGCATTGCTCCGGGCTGTGGATGTCGGTCAGAACCGGGCAGCCGACCCGGTCCCGGATCTCTGCCAGCATCTCCAGGCCCGACTTCAGGCCGGGTCCGCGACGACCGGAGAGCGAGGTTCGGTTGGCTTTGTCATAGGAGGCCTTGAAGACGAAACCGAGTTCTGCCTCGGCGCAGGCGGCGGCCAGGGTGGAGGCGATCATCAGCGAGTGATCGAGCGATTCGAGTTGGCAGGGGCCGGCTATTACGGTGAGAGGGCGATCGTTGCCGATCACCAGATCACCGACGGTCACGTCGATCATGGAAACCTCCGTCAGTCCGTCAGGACGAAATCTGTTCTCGCAGCACCGAAGCGGTCAGCGATATCATCAGATAGATACCCGCAAAGATGAGGAATGCCAGCAGCGTATTTTCGAAGGCACGCGGATAGGTAGGCTCGTCCGGTGCGACGGGCCGCACGCCAATCGCCATGTAGCGCACCTGTCGGTTGGCCTCGATCCGGGCCAGTTCGAGCTGCTGCGCGGCTTGCTGCAGCAGGAGCTGCCGAGTTGCCAGTTCGGCCTCGGCGATGCGCAGCTGCCCGGTGATGCGCGCAAGCGAGGCCTCGCCGGTGCCGCTTTCGGTCATGGTGGACCGCAGGTGCGCGATCAACGCGTCCAGTCGCGCAATGTCCCCTTGCACACCGCTCATGCGCGCCGCGTTCGGTCGCGAGTTGGCCTTCAGCTGCTCAAGCTGCAGTTGCTTCTCGTAAAGCTGCATCTCGAATTTCGTGATCTGCTGCATCAGTGCGCCGGTCTCGGTCGCCGGGTCGATCACGCCGAGTTCCTCCTGCAGCGAAAGCACTTTCTGTTGCGCGTCGCGCACATTCTGTTCCGCAGCCTCGTAGCTGTCCTGAGCGCCGGACATCTGGTCCTCGCGCAGGCGTTGGGACAGGTTGTCGACCTGTTGCTCGGCATAGCCGATCAGCGCCTCGGCGAAATCCTGGCTGACCGCCGGATCCGCCGCGACAACTTCCATTTTCAGAATGCCCTCGGTCGGGTCATAGCCGACCTTCACATTGCGCTGGTAGAGGCGATAAGCGGCCTCGTTGGTGGCGTCCGGTTCAAGGCGTTGGATCGGGTCGATCCAATCCTGCGAAAAATGCGCCTTGAAGCCCAGTTCGTCATCCAGCCGCATCATCGCGTCGCGCGATTGCAGGTAGGATTGCACCGTCGTGCTGTCCTGAATCACCGTAAGGCTGGCGACCTGGGAGAGGCCTCCGAGGCCCGACGACGCGGCGGAATCGGCCTGTTGGATCACGAATTCGGTTTTTGTCGCGTACATCGGCGTTGCGCGAAACGCGAAATACCATCCCGCCAGAAGTGCCGGCAGAAGGACGAAAATGCTCAGGCGGACCAGGAGCAAAAGGCTCTTGCGCCGACGGCGAGAGGCAATGTCGCGCTGGATCCGGAAGATTTCCTCGGCCTGGTCGGCTGGGGGAACAACGGTGTGGCCGGGAAGGGCCGGCGGCGCGGAGCGCAGTACCGTTTGCGGCAGTTGGATCGGGCTTCCCGATGCGGGACCGTTCTGGTTAGAGACCAGTTCGAGCATGGGCGCGCGGCGGAACGGGTCGATCCCCCCGGCGCGCAGCAGGCGTACCGCGTCGAAATCCGAGGTCGGCGCCAGCCCGTGTTTCTGCGCCGTGCGGCGGGCCATGCGGAGCTGCCGGCCGGTCAGGCCTTCTTTTCGGATCGCGGCAATGTCTGTCTCGGAGGCGACTTCCTGAGGCGTTTCAACCTCTCCCGATTGAGCGGGCCGGGAAGCCTGCTCGGCGGTGGCTTCCTGCGCGGCGGCAGCGACCGTTTCACCGGCCTCCGCAAGCGGAGCACCCCGTCTGAGGCGATATTTCTTAGCCTTTGTAGTCATAAAGCTGTGCTGCCTCTTCCAGAGTGTCGAACATGTGAAGCTTGCCACCTCGCAGCACCGCGGCGCTACGGGCGAATTTTTCAAGGGTCCGGGGCTGATGCGACACGATCACGATCGTTGTCTTGGTCAGCCGCTCGCGCAGGATGGAGCCGGCCTTTCGGTTGAATTCCGCATCGGTGGAATTGGGCATCCCCTCGTCGATCAGGTAGATGTCGAAATCCAGCGCCAGCAGGAGCGCGAAACAGAAACGCGAGCGCATACCAGTGGAGTACGTGCCCACGGGCATGTCGAAATACTCTTCCAGACTGCACATCCAGCGCACGAAGGCTTCCACGTAATCCGGGTCCAGCCCGTAGAGCTGCGCGATGTAGCGGGCATTCTCCGTGCCGCTATGCCGGTTGACCACGCCCCCCATGAAACCGAGCGGGAAAGAGACGCGGCTGGTGCGCCGGATTTCGCCCTCGTCGGGCTTCTCCAGCCCGGCCATCATGTTGATGATGGTCGTCTTGCCGGTGCCGTTGGGCGCGAGGATTCCAAGTGAGCGGCCAATTTCCACCCGCAGGTTGGCGCGATCAAGAATCACCTTGCGCTGCGTGCCCGTCCAGAAGGACTTACTCACGTTGTCAAACTCGATCATTTACCGGTTCCGGCCTGCCTGGCCGTCACTTTCGACCCGACGGCATTTCATTGCGGTTAACTATGGCCCTGATTTTTGGCGCCATTATGTCTGGCTAATCGGGAATACTGCAAGAATTTAGGCAAAATACGAGCAATGCGACCCAATGGCCGCATTGCGAGCGGTCGCTCCAGCGGCCTCAGGCGATGGCGCCCCAACTCAGTCCGGCCAGCAAGGCGCCGAGCATCGCAAAGCCCAGATAACCCGCGAAGACCCGTGGCTTGACCAGGGCCCAGACGGCCACAGCCGCCGGGACACAGCTGATGCCACCGGCCAGCGCGAAGGACATCGCGGCCCCGTCGGCCATGCCCTGTTGCAGCAGGGCGTCGATCAGCGGCACCGCGGCGTAGCCGTTCAGATAGGCCGGTGCGCCGACAATGGCGCCAAGCAGGATAGGGCGGATCCCCTCGCCGCCGAGCAGCTGCGCGATGGCTTCTGCCGGAATGTATTCCAGCATTAGCGCCTCTAGCAGGTAGGCCAGCAGCAACCATTTGAACAGGAACGGGCCGTTTTCGCGGATCGAGGTCCAAAAAGCGGCACGCCGCTCGGGGTCCGGCCAGAACTTCCAGACTGGTTTGCCAGAGAAGGGTTTGCCGCATCCACAGCTGCTGCCACAGCCGGTTTGAGGCTTCGTGCGCAGCGGATCGGCAAAGACAGGTGTGTTGGCAAACAGGCGCACGCCGAAGCCACCGAGCAGGCCGAGACCGATCGCCGCGACCGTCTTGGCGAGCGCGAATTCCCAGCCCAGCGTGCCGGAGGTGATCAGGAACATGGCCGGGTCCATCAACGGAGAGGAGAGCCAGAAGGCCATGACCGCCGAGAGCGGCGCGCCGAGTGCCAGCATGGCGGCGATGAAGGGGATGACCTCGCAGGAGCAGAAGGGCGACAGGCCCCCCGCCGCAGCGGCGAGGAAGATCATCCGTACCTCGCGCCCCTCGAAGGCCCGCGCCAGAAGGTTTTCGGCTCCGGTTGCCTTCAGCAGCGCCACGGCTAGTACGGCAAAGAAGATGAACGGCGCGGTATGGCCGAGCGCGCCGAGGGCGAATTCGATCGTCGGAAAAGTCTGTGGCGTGTCGAACAGCGCGACGGCGAGCGGAAGCGCGAGAATGAACAGCCATACCTTGTCGGTCCGCCGCCAGAGGTCGGGCAGGCGGGGTGGAGTCTGGGTCGTGTCACTCATGGTTGTGGCCTACGGCAGGCGCGTCACAATCGGCGCAGCATTCGGAAAGGAGGAATTCGGAGAGCGTCCGGATCTCGTCATAGGCAACGGCGGCACAGATCACGCTGCGCCCCTTCTTGCTCTGGTGGACAAGCCCGGCCTGGTTCAGGATCTTGACATGGTGGGTTAACGTGGAGCCCGTAACACCGCTGCGTTCACCGAGCTTGCCGATGGGCAGCCCGTCCGGCCCTGCGCGCACGAGAGTCCGAAGCACCAGGAGGCGCTGTTCGGAGCCAAGCGCAGCAAAGGTGGAGGCGGCAAGTTCAAGGGGAACGGGACTGGGGGTATGGTTGGTCATGGAAAAATAATTCTATATTTCTAGAAATATCGCAATATAAAAAACCCACTGTTATCAGTGGTCCGTTGCGGAGTGTATGGCGCAATGCCTGTTCAAGAGCTGGTCCCAAGGATCCAATCCTGCCGCCTTTGCGCGCAAAGATTCGCACGGACCGAGACGGCGCATGAGCCCCGGCCGGTCGTCTGGTTTCGGCCCGGCTCGAGGATCCTGATCGCGGGACAGGCACCCGGGGCGCGGGTGCACGAAGCGGGCATTCCCTTTCACGACCCGTCCGGCGACCGGCTGCGGGAGTGGCTCGGCCTCGGGCGCGACGCGTTCTACGACCGCGACCGGGTTGCGATCATCCCCATGGCCTTCTGTTTTCCCGGCTACGCCAAGGGAGCGGACCTGCCGCCACCAGCGATTTGTGCGAAGACCTGGCGCGCCGCGGCGCTGGCCCATGCGGGGCCGTTCGCGCTGACCATCCTCGTCGGCGGCTACGCGCAGAAATTCCACCTGAAAGCGGCCGCTTCGGGCGGTGTCACGCGCACCGTGGCCGCTTGGCGCGACTTTGCGCCCGAAACCTTCCCCTTGCCCCATCCGTCCTGGCGCAATACGGCGTGGCTGAAGAAAAACCCCTGGTTCGAGGCGGAGCTCCTGCCAGTGCTGCGCGAACGGGTACGAGAGGTAATGGCATGAGCGACGAGACAACACCCCTGGACGCGGCCCATGCGGCGATGATGGCCGCGCCGGAAGATGGCGCTGCGCGGCTGCGGTTCTACGAGCGGCTGGCCGATTCCGAGCTGTTCCTGCTGCTGGAGAAGGAAGCGGAAGATGACAGCATCGCCCCGCAACTCTTCCCGCTGGAAGGCGGCCAGGTGGTTCTCGTCTTCGACCGGGAATCGCGGTTGGGGGATTTCCTCGGAGCCCCCGCGCATTTCGCAGCGCTCTCCGGGCGTCAGGCGGTGAAGTTGCTGGCGGGGCAGGGGATCGGGCTTGGCGTCAATCTCGGGGTCGAAGGATCGGAGATCGTCCTGCCCGCCGATGCCGTGGACTGGCTCGCCCAGACGCTGGAGCATGCACCTCAGCAGGCCGAGGAACGCCCTGACGAATTGCTGCCACCGGGCAATGTGCCCGAGGCGCTTCTCGCCGGGCTGGACACCAAGCTCGCCACGGCGGCGGGGCTTGCCAAGCTCGTCTACCTTGCGGGCGTGCGCTACGAAAGCGGTCGGCAAACGCATATGCTGGCTTTTGTCGATGCGGTTCCCGGCGCGGAAAACGCTCTGGCCACGGCAGCCAGCGAAGCGCTGACCTTCTCCGGGCTGGAAGCGGGCGAGATGGACGTGGCCTTTTTCGCCGCCAATGACCCGATCGCAGCGCGGCTGGCACGCGTCGGCCTGCGTTTCGAACTGCCGGAGCCGCCAAAATCGGAGATGACCGAAATCACGCCTCCCGGCATGGACCCCGACGAACCGCCGATACTCAGGTAGCACTACGCCCCGGACCCGCCACAGGCGGGCCACCCGCTCAGCCGTCCCCGACGTGCGCGGACCGCATGCATGGGAGAACCAAGAGGGCGCCCCTCCGGCAAGGCAATCTTAGCCGCAAAGTAAAGTGTTTTGGCTTTTTGACCGAAACCGGGGGCTACCCTCCCGTTGTCGCGGCATCGAAGATGCGCTCCTCCCGTCGGGCGTGGCGCGCGCTGCGCGCGCTTGGGAAATCCCGCAAGGAAGTCGCCACATGACGCCGGAATCCGCCAGCCCCGCTTGACATCCCGGCCCACAGGCGGTGTATCGGCGCGAACCGTCGAATTCCGCCGAAAGGGCCCCGATATGCACGCCTATCGCAGCATGACCTGCGCCGAGCTAACCCGCGACAACGTGGGTGACACCGTTCGTCTCTCCGGCTGGGTCCACAGGATCCGCGACCATGGCGGAATCCTCTTCATCGACCTGCGTGACCATTACGGCATCACCCAGGTTCTGTGCGATCCCGACAGCCCGGTTTTCGCCGAGGTCGAAAAGCTGCGCTCGGAGTTCTGTATCCGCATCGACGGCAACGTGATGGCGCGTGCCGACGAACTGGTCAATCCGAAGCTGCCCACCGGCGAGGTCGAGGTCTTCATCCGCGACATGGAGATCCTGGGCGCGTCCGAAGAGCTGCCGCTAATGGTCTTCGGCGATCAGGAATACCCGGAAGAAACCCGTCTGCGCTATCGCTACCTCGACCTGCGCCGCGAGCAGATGCAGACCAGCATGAAACTGCGCTCCGATGTCGTGGCCTCCATGCGCAAGCGCATGTGGGCGCAGGATTTCCGCGAGTACCAGACGCCGATCATCACCGCCTCCTCGCCCGAGGGCGCACGCGACTTCCTCGTGCCCTCCCGCCTGCATCCGGGCCGCTTCTACGCGCTGCCCCAAGCGCCGCAGCAGTTCAAGCAGCTGATGATGGTGGCCGGCTTCGACAAGTATTTCCAGATCGCGCCCTGCTTCCGCGACGAGGACCCGCGCGCTGACCGCTCGCCGACCGATTTCTACCAGCTGGACATGGAGATGTCCTTTGTCGAGCAGCAGGACGTGTTCGACGCGGTGGCCCCGGTTCTGGCTGGCGTCTTCGAGGAGTTCGGCGGTGACCGCAAGGTCGACGCCGCGGCGGACTGGCCGCAGATCTCCTATCGCGATTCCGCGCTCTGGTACGGCACCGACAAGCCGGACATGCGCAACCCGATCAAGATGCAGGACGTCTCCGAGCATTTCCGCGGTTCGGGTTTCGCCATCTTCGCCAAGCTGCTGGAGCAGGAAGGCACACAGATTCGCGCCATTCCGGCCCCCACGGGCGGTTCGCGCAAATTCTGCGACCGGATGAACAAGTTCGCCCAGCAGGAAGGCCTGCCGGGGATGGGTTATATTTTCTGGCGTGAAGGCGCGGACGGCATGGAAGCGGCTGGCCCCCTGGCCAAGAATATCGGCCCGGAACGCACCGAAGCCATCCGCCAGCAGCTCGGCCTCTGCGTCGGCGACGCAGCATTCTTCCTTGGCGGCAAGCCGTCCGTTTTCGAGAAAGTCGCAGGCAAGGCGCGCGATGTCATCGGCAACGAGCTCGGTCTGACCGAGAAAGACCGCTTCGCCTTTGCCTGGATCGTCGATTTCCCGATCTACGAGAAAGACGACGAGACCGGCGAGATCGATTTCGAACATAACCCCTTCTCCATGCCGCAAGGCGGGCTGGAAGCGCTCGAAGGCGACCCGCTGGAAGTGCTGGGCTATCAGTACGACCTGGCCTGCAACGGCTACGAGATCCTGTCGGGCGCAATCCGGAACCACAAGCCGGAGATCATGTTCAAGGCCTTTGAAATCGCGGGCTACCCCAAGGAAGAGGTGATCAAGCGCTTCGGCGGCATGGTCAACGCCTTCCGCTTCGGCGCCCCGCCGCACGGCGGCTGCGCGGCCGGGATCGACCGGATCGTCATGTTGCTGGCAGATCAGGAAAACATCCGCGAGGTCATGCTTTTCCCGATGAACCAGCGGGCCGAGGACCTGATGATGGGTGCACCTTCCGAGCCCAGCAACGAACAGCTGCGCGAACTTTCGCTGCGGATCATCCCGCAGGAATAACGCCTGACGTCAGGCACGGTGGGATGCCTGTCCCGCCGTGCCTCACCACGTTCAAGACAACCGTTTGCCGAAAGTTCCTGTTCAGCTCGGGCCGGTTCCGGTCAGCCGTGTATCCACGAGATCGCTGATCTCTCCGAGCGCATTGCGCGGCGGAAGGCGGTTATGGACCGCCGATTGCAGCGCGACGGCCGCTGAGGCAAGGTCGGAATCGCCGGCGCTCTGGGCGACCGAAGACAGGAACTGCGCCACATATTCTATCTGATCGCTGTCCATCGGATGCGCGATCACCGAGGCGATATGGGAGAGGTCGTCGCGCAAGGCGATCGGGTCCGGATCGATCCGGTCCGCGCTCACCATGCGGGGGCCGCGCGGGTGCTCGTCCGGCGGCAGGTGGGCGAGAACGGCCTGCTGGAAGCTGGCCAGGCTGGTGATGGGCTTTTCCAGAAAACCATCGGCCCCGGCGGCAAGCGCGTCTGTTTCCGCGGCGCTTTCGCCGCTGGTCCCCAGAATGACGGGAACGCGCTGATCGGACTCGGCCAATTCCCGGATCAGGTCCGCACCGGAACCATCCGGCAGGCCCATATCCACGATCACTGCGCTCGGCCGGTAGACAGCGAGGTGACGATGCGCGGAGGCAATACAGTCTGCCCGGCGAATGCGTGCCCCGCTGCGCAGGCAGAGCAGGCGAATGGCTTCGCAGGCAAAACGACTATCCTCGACCACGAGCACGGTCAGACCGAGCAGCGGGCGCTCCGGAGTCGGTCTGCGCGCATTCAGCCGGGAGGTGAGTTCATCCGTCATTGTCCTTCCCTTTCCTCGATTGCTCCCAATTGAGGGTGATTCTGCCTAACAGCGGGTAAACGGACGCTGCGCCGCAGGCGACAAGCCTTGCGAAACCTGCCCAAGCGGCGCGATAAGGCGCGCGAAACGCTTTTCACCCCCTCTAAGGAGTCGCAAAATGATCGGACGCCTCAATCACGTCGCCATCGCCGTGCCGGACCTCGAAGCCGCCGCCGAGCAGTATCGCAATACGCTGGGTGCCAAGGTCGGCGAGCCGCAGGACGAGCCGGATCACGGTGTGACCGTCGTCTTCATCGAGCTGCCCAATACCAAGGTCGAGCTGCTCTACCCGCTGGGCGAGAAATCTCCGATCCAGGGTTTCCTGGACAAGAATCCCGCCGGCGGCATCCACCACATGTGCTACGAAGTGACCGACATCATCGCCGCCCGCGATGCGCTGATGGCAAAGGGCGCCCGCGTGCTCGGCAATGGTGAGCCCAAGATCGGCGCGCACAAGAACCCGGTGCTCTTCCTGCACCCGAAGGACTTCAACGGCTGCCTGATCGAACTCGAACAGGTCGGCTGAAACGTTTCCCGTTCAGATCGTAGCGGCAAAGGCTGCCTTTCGCCTTTGGCTCCCGCGCATTTGCCGCTACATGCTGATCTGGAATAGAACGGGAAACGCTCTGAATGGCCATTACCTCCGCGATCGTCCTGCTTGCCGTGATCTGGTTCATGGTGTTTTTCATCGTGTTGCCGCTCCGGCTGAAGACGCAGGGCGAGGCGGGGGAAGTCGTTCCGGGAACGCCAGCCTCGGCGCCGACGAACCCGCAACTCAAGCGCAAGGCGCAAGTCGTCACGATCATTGCCCTGCCGCTCTGGGCGATTGTCTGCGCGATCATCCTTACGGGCACCATAACCGTTGACGATTTCGACCTCTTCAAGAGGTTTGGCCCCGACAGCGATACCCGGTCGTCTTCGGAGAACTGAGATCAAAGCCTTTTCTAGCCTCGCCTTCGCGCTTTGCGTCTGTCCGGTACTGGCCCACGCAGCAGGCGACGTTGGACTGGCCAACCCCGCCTCTGTCTTCTGCGTCGAAAATGGCGGTCAATCCGTGAGCGAGACGGAAGCAGACGGCCAGCGCGGCTATTGTATCCTGCCCGACGGCACCAAGGTGGACGAGTGGGACTATTTCCGCGAGAACTGGGACAAGGTTCCTAGCGAGAAGTAACTGCCGCGCCCTGCGTCTCCAGTCGGTGATACAGGTGGGTGAAGGTTGCCGCGCCGAGGATCGGCACGAAGAGATTCACGATCGGAATCGATAGCGGTGCGGCCATCAGGGTTCCTGCCAGCCAGATCGTGGGCATGTGACGCCGCCGCGCGGCGCGTGCGCCTTCGCGCCCGACCCGGCGCATGGCGACGAGCTGGAAGTACTCCCGACCGAGCAGGAAGCCGTTGACCATCCAGAACATGATCGGCGCGAAGGGCCCGACTATGAAATAGAGGATCAGCGCGACCAGGTTCACGGCGATGATCACGCCGAGGAAATTGACCGAATCCTTGAAGGCTTCGCCCCAGTGGACCGTGTCCGCAGGCGGCAGGAAAGGATAGTGGCGCGACTCGACCGCGTCGGCCACTTCGTCGAGGAAGAAGCCGGTAAAGGCCGACGCAACCGGCACCATCAAGAAGATCGAGGCGACCAGCATGACGCCAATGGTCGCCGCCGAGAGCAACGCATCCGGTCGGCCGAAGCCATAGCCGAAGATGGTGAAGCTCTCCGGCACCAGCCCGCCGACCAGCCAGACCATGCCCCAGGTCGCGGCGGCCAGCAGCGCGATGGTCAGCCCGACACCCATCACGAAGACACGAATGAAGCGCCGGTCCGAGAGCTGGTTGATGGCCTTGGCGAAGTCGGAGAGCACGTTCACGAGCGAACCCATTCGGTAATGGCCTCGATATTCGGGCGAGGGCGTTCCGGCGGTGCGATGGTCTCGGTGCCGATATGGAGGAAGGCCGCCACGAATTCATGGGGCTTCAGCTTGAGGCCGGCATCGACAAAGGGACGGTCGAACGCAGCCCATCCGGTGAGCCAGTTCGCGCCCCAACCGGCGGCCAGTGCAGCCGCCAGGAGGTTCTGGCAGACGGCGCCCACGGAGAGGACCTGTTCCATCTCCGGAACCGCATCGTCGGGCCGCGGTGCGCCGACCACAGTCACCACCAGGTCGGCATCGGCGAATTGCCGAACCATCTTCTCGGCCTTCTCCGGGGCGATCCCGAGCGCCAGCGCGCGATCCGAAACCAGCATTGCGAGCCGTTCGAGCGCCGCTTTCTCCAGCACGATGAAGCGCCACGGCTCCAGTTTCTTGTGATCGGGGGCGCGCGCGGCAATGGTCAGCAACTGGCGCAGCTGGGCCTCGTCGGGCACCGGTGTCGTCAGCGTCTTGGCCGGGCGGGAACGGCGCGTGGCCAGGAAATCGAGAACGGCCTTGTTGGATTCGGGCATGGAAACTCCTTGGGGTCTTTCGTCCCTAGTTAGGGATTCCTGAACAGATCCTCCAGATCCGACAGCAGTTCCTCGACCATTCTGTCATGGCGCGGCCCCGGCTGGCGGGTGGCGACGGTGTCGGCCATGGGATCGGGAGCCGTCACCGGGGAATTTGACAACGCCTCCAACGCGGCGTGGCCGCAGAAAGGTACGTAAACCTCGGAATAGCCCCCCTCATGGACAAGCAACAGTCGGCCGTCGCACAGATCTTCGGCGACCTCCTTCACCCGCGCGGTCAACTGGCGGAATGTGTCGGCGCTGGCCAGCATCTGGGCCAGCGGATCGAAGGCACTCGCATCGTACCCGCAGGCAACGATGATGCAATCGGGGCGGAAATCCTCCAGCGCTGGAAGCACCAGCCGGTCGAAGGCGGCAAGATAGCCACTATGCCCGGTGCCCGGCGGCAGGGGGATGTTCATGTTCGCCCCTAGCCCCGCTCCGGCGCCACGATCCTCGGCATCGCCGGTATCGAGCGGGTAATTCCGTTCCTGGTGCAGCGAGATGGTGAGCACTTCGGAGCGGTCATAGAAAATCGCCTCCGTCCCGTTGCCGTGATGCACATCCCAGTCGACCACTGCGACACGCTCGGTCAGCCCCTCGGCCAGCGCGGCCTCGATCGCGACGGAGATATTGGCCAGCAGGCAGAACCCGTTCGGAAACCCGGGCAGGCAATGATGGCCCGGCGGGCGGGAGAGCGCATAGGCGTTGTCGACCGCGCCGGTGAGAACGTCGAAGAGGGCCGTTCGGGCGAGGCCAGCCGAAAGGGCCGCGATCTCGTAGCCGTCCTGGCCGAAGGGCGCGCGCAGGCCAAGTTCACCGCCGCCTTGCGCGGAAAGGGAGCGGAATTCGGACAGGTAAGAGCGCGGGTGAACCCGGGCGAGTTCTGCCTCCGTGGCAGGTTCCCCGCCACGCATGGATAGGTGGCGGTCGATGCCGGTCACACGCATCAGGTTGAGCAGCCGCCGCTTGGTTTCCGGATTTTCGGGAAGCCCGCCGAAGGTTGGCTGGACCAGCCCCCCCACCGGCAGGGTCAGCGCGTAGTTACCGCCACCATGCCAGAAGCAGCGTTCATCCCAGTAAAACCCTGTGGTCATTGTGGTTCTCCCTTCCGCCGGATGCTACCCTAGGAGCACAAGGGGCCAACGGGAAGAGGTTGATGAAGAAGGGCGCGCTAAGCGAGTTCGCAGTGCCGGGGGGCGAGATCGCGGTTCGGGTGACGCCGAAGGCCTCGCGCAATGCGATCGAGCAATCGCCCGAAGGGTTGAGGATCTACGTCACGACCGCGCCCGAGGGCGGCAAGGCCAATGCGGATGTGCGCAAGATGCTGGCCAAGGCGCTTGGCGTGGCGCCCACCAGCCTGTCCCTGATCCGCGGGCAGACCGCCCGCGAAAAGGTCTTTCGTCTCGAAGAATGACGCGTGCGTCAGGCGCTGCGCGGACCGATCCGATTGGCATGGCCCATCTTGCGGCCCGGACGCGTCTCCGTCTTGCCATAAAGATGCAGCGCAACCGTGTGATCTGCCGCCAGCGCGGGTACCCGCTCCATGTCGTCGCCGATAAGGTTTTCCATCACCACGTCCGCATGGCGACTTCCATCGCCCAGCGGCCAGCCGGTGACGGCGCGGATATGCTGCTCGAACTGGTCCACGGCGCAACCGTTCTGCGTCCAGTGACCGGAGTTATGAACACGTGGGGCGATCTCGTTGACCACGAGGCCAGCGCTGGTGACGAACAGCTCGACGCCCAGCACGCCGAGGTAATCCAGCTCGTTCAGGATCCGGCCAGCCATCAGCACGGCGTCGGTGCGCAGGCGGGCAGGGATTGGTGCCGGCACGGTGGTACGCCGCAAGATGCCGCCCTCGTGCAGGTTCTGGCCGGGATCGAAACAGGACACTTCGCCCGAGAGCCCGCGCGCGGCGATGACCGAGATCTCCATCGAGAAATCAACAAAACCTTCAAGCACGGCCGGGGCGCCCTTCATCGCGTCAAACGCCTCTTCGGCCTGCTCGGGGGCGGTGATGCTCACCTGACCCTTGCCGTCATAGCCGAGCCGACGGGTTTTCAGGATCGCGGGGCAACCGATGGTTTTAAGTGCCTCGGTCAGGTCCTCAAGGCTTTCGACATTGGCATAGGGCGCGGTTTGCAGGCCCAGGCCGGAGAGAAAGTCCTTCTCGGTCAGCCGGTCCTGGCTGACGGAGAGCGCCTTGTGGTTGGGACGCAACGGCTTGATCGCTTCGATCCGGTCGAGCGCCTCGGCGGGGACGTTTTCGAACTCGAAGGTCACCACGTCCACGCTGCGGGCAAAAGCTTCCAGCGCTTCGGTATCCTCGTAGGCGGCATGGGTGCAGGCAGCGGCGACATCGGCGGCGGGGGCCGCGCCGGGCTCGAAAATATGGGTCTTGTAGCCAAGCCGCGCGGCGGCAACCGACAGCATGCGGCCGAGCTGACCGCCGCCGAGAATGCCGATGGTGGAGCCGGTGGGCAGGTGCTCAATCATCGACCGGTTCCTCCGGGATCGAGGCCGAGAGCGCCGCGCGCCAGGCGTCCAGCCGCTCGGCCAGTTCCGGATCCTCGTTGGACAGGATCGCTGCAGCCATCAGCCCGCCATTGGCCGCCCCCGCCGCGCCGATGGCCATGGTGGCAACCGGGAAGCCCTTGGGCATCTGCACGATGGAATAGAGCGAGTCGACGCCGGACAGCGCGCGGGTCTGCACCGGCACGCCGATCACCGGCACGCGCGTCTTGGACGCGACCATACCTGGCAGGTGGGCCGCCCCGCCGGCACCCGCGATAATCGCTTTCAGCCCGCGCTCCGCCGCGCTCTTGCCGTAGGCCCAGAGACGGTCGGGTGTTCGGTGGGCCGAGACGATGCGGGCCTCGTAGGGCACGTTCAATTCATCGAGAATTTTCGCGGCTTCCTTCATGGTCGGCCAGTCGGACTGGCTGCCCATGATGATTCCCACCTTCGGCTCCGGCATCATACTCTCCTGCTGAACGGAGCGCGCACCATATCAGCCGGCAGGGCCGTTGCAATCGCCTGTGTTGCCTCAGGCGATGATGTCGGGGGTTATCTGGTCTTCCAGCACCGCGATCCGGTCTTTCAGGGACAGTTTCTGCTTCTTGAGCCGACGAATGGTAAGGGGATCGGCGGTGCCGGTCCCTTCCAGTGCCGTGATCGCATCGTCAAGGTCGCGATGCTCCCGGATCAGAACCCGGAGCTTCACGTGTTTGACCTCAAGTGGATCCATTTCGGTGGGTGCGTTCATGCCGGCCTTGCGTCAACTTTGCGCGATAACAGAACGAACATAGTGCCTTGGGGGGCGTTCCGCCAAGCGCAACCTTGCGCCCCGAGGCACCTGATCCCATATTCTTCCTCGGGTGCCCGGTTTTGGGGCTCGAAAACCGCATGGTCGCTTCATGAAAGGACGTGCCCCATGACAAAGACCTCTTTGGGTTCCCATCCCTTCCTTTTGGGATTCGAACAGTTGGAACGGCTCGTCGAACGGACGGCCAAGGCCGGAAATGACGGCTATCCCCCCTATAATATCGAACAATCCGGGCAGCGGTCCTATCGGATCACGCTTGCCGTGGCCGGCTTTGCCGAAGAAGACCTGTCCATCACCGTCGAGGACCGTCAGCTCGTGGTCCGCGGGCGGCAGGCCGAGGAGGCCGGGGAACGCGTTTTTCTCTATCGCGGAATCGCCGCAAGGCAGTTCCAGCGCAGCTTCGTGCTGGCCGACGGCGTGGAAGTGGCCGGTGCGACGATGGAAAACGGCCTGCTCCACGTGGACCTCAAGCAGGTGCAGCCGGACACGGTCGTGCAGACGATCGAAATCAATCGAACGTAAGGAGGGGCAAATGGACTACAAGCTTCCTATCGGCAACGAGGAACGGGGCGGGCGGCCCATTGTCTATGTGCGCCCGGTCGAGGTCGCGGATCTTCCCCAGGAAGTTCGCGAACAGGTTGGTGACGAAGAGGTTCTTTACTCGGTGCATGATGCGAACGGACAGCGGCTCGCGCTGGTGAAGGGCCGCCGGCTCGCCTTCGAACTTGCACGCCAGAACGACATGGAGCCGGTCAACGTCCACTGAGAGCAATCGGGCGATCCGTTCAGCCTTGAGGTGTGTCCTGTAGCGGCCGTGACTGCGGGCGAGGGGATGTCGTGAACGCTAGGTGGGCCTCGGGCCCAGTGATCAGGAAGACGACCGTATCCTCGACCGGCTCCGGTAGTTCGCTCAAGTTCACCCGGCCGGTCCATCCAGTTTCGGAAGATCCGAGAGGTTGACGACGGGCACTCTGGCCGCGACCGGCAATTGATCCAGCTTCACAACGGAGGCGTTTCCGAGATCGGGATCGCGGACACGCATCCGCGCCTGGAGCACGACCGAGCGCCCGGTCCTGTCCAGATTTGTTTCATGCAAGGGCTGGACGAACGCGTAGAGCCGGTGGTTGATCCGTGCCCGTTGCTGCGGCCCGCCGAAGGCATAGACGGCGGTTGCGATCAGGATCGGCAGGGCCAGGTAGCGCAGCAGCACCCAGATGCCGGTCGTCCAGAAGCTCGAATGATCGCTTTTGGTCATGACTACACACAGTATTGAACTCGTACAGCTTCAACCTGCCGGCAGAAGCGGGCGCGAGTGGAGGCGGAAATCGGATATTTTGTAGAGAATCCCATTGAGCTGCGGCGGCGCCCGCGAATATCCATGCTCTGGCCGGTTCCCGCCGGCTTGCGCGGTGCCAAAAGCAAACGCCCGCCACAGGGTGTGACGGGCGTCGTGTCGTGTCTCGATCGGAGCCGCGCGCTGGATCAGCTGCCGGCGATGAGGCCCATGCTTTCGAGCTTCAGCAGCACCTGCTGGGCGCAGTAATCGACGTCGACCGTCTCGGTGTCGAGGCTCAGCTCGGGGTTCGCGGGCACATCATAGGGGTCCGAAATGCCAGTGAATTCCTTGATCTTGCCCTCACGCGCGAGCTTGTAGAGCCCTTTGCGGTCCCGCTTCTCGCATTCCTCGATGGAGGTCGCGACATGGACCTCCACGAAGGCACCGTACTGCTCGATATCCTCACGCACGGCGCGGCGCGTCGTGGCGTAGGGCGCGATCGGCGCACAGATGGCGATGCCGCCGTTCTTGGTGATCTCCGAGGCGACATAGCCGATGCGGCGGATGTTGAGGTCGCGGTGCTCCTTGGAGAAGCCCAGTTCGCTCGACAGGTTCTTCCGCACGATATCTCCGTCCAGAAGCGTCGTCGGGCGGCCGCCCATCTCCATCAGCTTGACCATCAGCGCGTTGGCAATCGTGGATTTGCCGGAGCCGGAGAAACCGGTGAAGAATACGGTGAAGCCCTGCTTGGAGCGCGGCGGCTTGGTGCGGCGCAGTTCCTTGACCACGTCCTTGAAGGAGAACCAGTCCGGGATCTCCAGTCCTTCAGCCAGGCGGCGACGCAGCTCGGTGCCGGAGATGTTGAGGATGGTGACCTTGTCCTTGTCGGCGATCTCGTCAATCGGCTCGTACTGGGCACGCTCCTGCACAAATACCATATGCTTGAACGGCACCATTTCGATGCCCATCTCGGCCTCGTGCTCGCGGAACAGGTCCTGCGCGTCATAGGGGCCGTAGAAATCTTCACCGGCAGAGTTCTTGCCCGGGCCGGCATGGTCGCGGCCAACGATGAAATGCGTCACGCCGTGGTTCTTTCGGATCAGCCCATGCCAGACGGCCTCCCGGGGGCCGGCCATGCGCATGGCAAGCGGCAGCAGGCTCATGGTCGTAGTGGCGGCAGGGTACTTGTCCAGAACGGCCTCGTAGCAGCGCACGCGGGTGAAGTGGTCCACGTCGCCCGGCTTGGTCATGCCGACGACCGGGTGGATCAGCAGGTTGGCCTGGCATTCCTTGGCGGCGCGGAAAGTCAGCTCCTGGTGGGCGCGGTGCAGCGGGTTGCGCGTCTGGAAGGCGACGATCTTGCGCCAGCCGAGCTTGCGGAAATAGGCGCGCAGCTCGTTGGGCGTGTCGCGGCGGGCGCGGAAATCGTAATGCACGGGCTGCTGGATGCCGGTGATCGGGCCACCGAGATAGACGGGGCCGGCGACGTTGTGCAGGTAGTTGACGGCGGGGTGCGCCTCGTCATCGGAACCGAAGACCTTCTCGGCCTCGCGCGCCTTGTTCGGCAAAAACTTGTCGTCAACCGACAGGATGGCGAGGATCACGCCTTCCTGGTCGCGCAGCGCGATATCCTGACCCGGCTCGATCTTGTCGGCGAAGCCCTGGGAAACGTCGAGCGTGATCGGCATCGGCCAGAGCGAGCCATCGGCAAGGCGCATGTTCTCAACGACACCATTATAGTCTTCCTCGGAGAGAAAGCCCTTGAGCGGGCTGAAGCCGCCATTCATCAGCAGTTCGAGATCGCAGATCTGACGCGGGGTCAGATCCCAGGAGACGAGATCCGCCGCCTCGACCTTGAGCTTCTGGGAGCTCTCGTAGGAGACGTAGAGCTCGGATATGGGAGCCAGGTTGTTCTGCATTGGGTTTGTCCTGTGTTGGAAGGGGTTGAGACCGCTGGACGTACCGGTCAGTTCCGCGTGCAGAGCGTCGTACTCTGCGAATTTGCGGGAGAGGAATTTGTCGCGCAGGCGTAATTGCTCGGCTGCCCCGCGAGAGGTGATGGAATAGGAAAAACGATGTCGTTTGTCGGGGCCGGCGCGTTCGCCGATCGTGACCAACCCGGCCTCCACTGTCGCACGCAGAAGCGCATTCAGGCGACCGAGGGAAATTCCAAGTGCCGTGGCGGTGCTTCGCTGCGAAGCCTCCGGCGCCAGGTCGAGCTGGCGCAGCATCCGAAAGAGCAGATCCTCTTCCTCCGGCGTAATGGGTTTTTCCTCAGAGAAATGCACTTGCGACTCAGTATATGTTCACGCGTGAACACATTGCATGTTTCGCTATGTCAGAAAAGGAAAATCTTCGGGATTTTGTGAAAGTGGTTAATCGCGCTCTGTCAGGTTCGACACAGAAAAAACGACCGGCAACGCAAGGCGGCCGGTCGAAACTGTCAAATGAGCGCTCTCGTGCGAACATCGTTCGGCGGGATCACTCCTGTTCGGCGAGGAACCGTTCGGCCTCCAGCGCCGCCATGCAACCCATCCCGGCCGAGGTCACGGCCTGGCGATACTGGTGGTCTGTCAGATCGCCCGCGGCAAAGACCCCCGGAATCGATGTCGCCGTCGAGTCCGATTTCGTCACCACGTAACCACCCATATGCGTCTCCAACTGGTCCTTGACCAATTCCGAGGCTGGGGCGTGGCCAATGGCAACAAAGACCCCGGCTGCCGGAATGACACGTTCCTCGCCGGTCTTGACGCTCTTGACCCGCAAACCTTCGACGCTGAGCGGGTTCTCGGAGCCGACGATGTCCTCGGGGGTGGTGTCCCAAGCCAGTTCGACTTTCACGTTCTTGAACAGGCGATCCTGCAGGATTTTCTCTGCACGCAGGGAATCGCGGCGATGCACCAGAGTCACCTTGGAGGCGAAATTGGTCAGGAACAGAGCCTCTTCAACGGCTGTATTGCCGCCGCCGATCACGATAACCTCCTTGCCGCGATAGAAGAAACCGTCGCAGGTGGCGCAGGCAGAGACGCCGAAACCCTGGAATTTCTGCTCGCCGGGCATGCCGATCCATTTCGCCTGCGCACCGGTCGCGAGTATCACCGCATCGGCGCTATAGGTCGTGCCGCTGTCGCCGATCGCCGTGAAGGGGCGCTTCGACAGGTCGATGGAATTGATGTGATCGCCAATGATCTCAGTGCCGACGGCGCGGGCATGTTCCTCCATTTGAACCATGAGGTCGGGACCCTGCACCTCGACCCGCCCGGGCCAGTTCTCCACTTCGGTGGTGATGGTCAACTGCCCGCCCGGTTGAATCCCCTGAACAAGAATGGGATCCAGCATGGCACGGCTGGCATAGACCGCCGCGGTGTAGCCGGCCGGGCCGGAGCCGATGATAAGAACCTTCGTATGACGAGTGCTGGACATTCGAGTCTCCAATGAGCAAAAAGCGGTGCCGAGACGGCGTCCCGCTGGATATAAGCAGGCTTTGCCGATACCGGAAGCCCTGCCTTCCCCGCGACCTTCGTCGAGCTATGCGCCCTGAACAAACCGGACAAATGTTGCGCGATTGCGAAACATTGTTGCGCTTTTGGGGTGGTCTAGCTACAGTTCGCGAAATTCAGGAGGGCTGCATGCCGGGTTCCAAACTTGATCCGATCGACCGCCACATCCTCGCCGAGCTGCAGGCTGACGGTCGAATGACCAATGTCGAGCTGGCCCGGCGAGTGGGAATTTCGGCGCCGCCATGCCTGCGGCGCGTCCGCACGCTCGAGGAATCCGGCTTCATCCGCGGCTACCATGCCGATGTCGATCCGCGCGAGCTGGGTTTCGAGGTCCAGGTCTTTGCCATGGTCGGTCTCAGCAGCCAGGCCGAAGCGGACCTTTCGGCTTTCGAACAGAAATGTCGTGAATGGCCGCTCGTGCGCGAATGCCACATGCTCAATGGCGAGATCGACTTCATCCTTAAATGCGTCTCGCCGGACCTGTCGACATTCCAGAGTTTCCTGACCGAGCAATTGACCGCGGCCGCCAATGTGGCGAGCGTCAAGACATCGCTTGTTATTCGCGGTGCCAAGAACGAACCGGCCGTTCCTTTCGAGGTCCTTGAAGAGCGACTTAGCCAGACCCCCTGATCTGCGACAGTGAATGATACCTGAAATGCGCGGGCCTTGCGTTCTTGAGCTGCGCCGTTATCCGAGCCGTATGTCGCGCGTTGGTCGGGGGCTTTGCCCCGAGCGCTCTGACGAGCGCTCCCCCCCGGGATACTGGACGTCAGAAGAAATCCTGGTCCGCACGCCTTCATCTTTCCAAGGAATTCCTCCGCCGGAGGTACGATCCGCAGGGTCGATTGTACAGGCTCTGAAACGTGATCGACGTCCAGGGTCCAAAACCGGGTCTCTCAATTTTCTTTCCGGATTCAGGGGCTGTAGGAAAAGCTCGGAACGACCTAAGTTTCTTAAGATACGTGGAGAATTCTGTTTCTTTGAAGCCTCGTCGACTTGTTTTCCCAGCGAATGAAATGCGCCGATGATCGCTCCGCCGCTGGCGCAGAGCTACAGCCGGCACATGATCGCCGGCGCGCGGCTGGAAGTGCTTGAAGGCGGCAACAGCCATGACGTTCGGGCCAAATTTGGCGCCGCGCCGGACCGGCGGTTCCAGTCCTCGAAACCGATTGATGGCATTATCACGCCTTTAACCACATCGGCCATCGTGTCGGTGGTCTCGCTGGAGCGGGCAGGGCGGCGGCTTGGCGAGGATATTGACCTCGTCTCCAAGGAACCCTCGCCATTTGTGAAGACGTTCCGCGCTCCGATCATGGCTATCCGGGAAGAGCCGATGATTGCGGGGCGCTTCCTCGCAGAAGCGGTGATGCGCGCGATCGAGTGTCCTGAGATGCCGCCTTTGCGCGCGATGGAGATGGCCCGCGAACCGGAGTCGCAGGATCCCCATTCCTGAACGGGTCTGCCGTCTTAATCTATTTGTCCGTCGTGCCGGTATGCTGCCACAAACGGGCCGCGTTTTCCCGCTACCGTAGAACAGGATAGCTTGGGAGACGCCCTGTGACTACTGACGCACCGCACGCAACTATCGGCCGCAGAATGGCCGTTCCGATGATCGGCCTTGGGGCTGCCTGTTGCAGTTCGGTCGAGTTTGTGAAGCTCAACTGGCCGGACCTGGCAGCGTTTCCGGGCGCGGCGGGGTCTATCTGCGCGATGTTGGGCGTGCTGTTGCTCTTTCGCAGTCAGCTTCGCGCGGCAAAGGCGGCGCGGGCAAACCGCGACGGCTGCATTCGCATTTCGCCCTATGTGCCTGAAATGGCGGATGGTTCCAACGGAGCCGAGACGCTCAAGATCATTCTGACACCCTCGCCGCAGGTCGTCGTTTCAACGGCTTTTTCGATCGATGCACCGCATGCCCCCGAGACGCAGGAACAGGGGCCGGCTGAAGAAACCAAACCCGAACGCCCGTTCGCCCATGCGAAACGGCTCGTCTCCCGCCCGCTGGCCACGGCACAGGAAATTGGCGCCGAGTGGTCGCAGGACGTGCAGCTGTCGGGCCGCGCTCAGGAGCGCCTTGAAGCGGATCCCTTCGTTCGACGGCTGGCCCGGTTGGGTTAGAATTTCACCGTTACACCCGGCAGGTTCAGCGTCTTGATAAGATCGCGCACCTCCTGGCGGGCGGCGATATTGGAGAGGTTCAACCGGTCCGTGCCGGTGTCCCGCAGATCCAGCAAAGTCAGGCCACGCGGGAACAGTTCCCGGAAAATCACCCTTTCGCTGAAGCCCGGCGCCACGCGGAACCCGATCCTTTTCGACAGCTTCCCGAGCGCTTCGCCGACCTTGCGCTTGTTGTGCATCTGCTGTGAGCCAAGGCGGTTCCGGGTGACGATCCAGTCGATCGGGGGCAGGCCCGCCTGCGCGCGGGTCTGGCGCGCCGACCAAACCATTTCCGAGTAGACCGAGGGCCCGAGAATGGAGCCGTCTTCCGGTCGAGTTCGTGCGAGCAGGTCGAAATCGACGAAGGAGTCATTGAGTGGCGTGATCAGCGTGTCTGCCATGGCATGGGCCATCTGGCTGAGGCGCGTGTGGGAGCCGGGACAGTCGATCAGGATGAAATCGGACTCCGGTTCCAGCGATTGCACGGCGAGCGCAAGCCGGTGGTCGTTGATATTTGTCCCCTGCGGTACGTCTTCGGGCGCGATATCGGGCAGGTTCACATAGGCCGGAATCGCCAGCGCGAGGCCTTTCTTTGCGCAGAAGGCGTGCCGATTCTCAATATAGCGTCCCAGGCTCTGCTGGCGCAGGTCGAGGTCCATCGTGCCGACGCGATGCCCCATCCGTGCAAGTGCGGTGGACACATGCATGGAGGTCGTGGATTTGCCCGACCCGCCCTTTTCATTTCCCACGACGATGATGTGCGCCACGTTGCCTCCTGCGGTCTCCGTTCCGCCTTGCGGACCTGCAATGCCACGTGTGAACCGACATTTCCGTGACAGGCTGGTCAGAAGCCGGAGCCTGTGGCTCTACTGCCGGATCGGGGGAAGGAAAAGAGCAAAAACCGCGTCGTTCAGAATGCCCAGCGGACGAGGTAATCCAGCAGCGAAAGCAGCAGGTAGGCGGGAAGCGACAACACGCAGGCGAGCCACAGGGCGCTGCGAAAAGTCGGGCGGGGCGGCGGCGCTTCGATGCCGCGAACGGGAGCAGGCTTCTGTCTCATACAGGCATTAACCATACGTTAGGTTTGCATATGGTTGATGCTGGTCATGGAGCCTCGATGGATTGAAATATCCCGCCCGTGTCTGCCCGAGGGCGTGCCCGTTCCGATGCAGCAGCATCCGACATACGGCGCGGCATGCGCAACGCTTGGGTCCAGCTTGCGGTATTTCGAAATGCGCAACCATGCCGGCCGGTTGCTTGGAGCCGCGCAGGTTCTCGAACGCCCGGTTCCCCTGCTTGGGCGTGCGGCGTTGCTCTCGCGCGGGCCGGTCTGGGCCGAGTTGGTACCGCCTTCTGTCCGACGCGATGGTTTGTTGTCCCTGCTGAAGCGACTCAAGCAGGATCATCGTATCGTCGCGGCCACGCCGGAGCCCTGTGAAGGAGCAGATCCGCTGGCAGGGAGCGGTTGGCTGAAGGCCGTTACCCCCTGCCACCTGGCGCGGTTGGATCTGAGTGCCGACGTGGCGGCGATGCGTGCCCGGCAGCACGGAAAGTGGCGCAATCGGCTGGTGAGGGCCGAGGGGGCGGGCCTGGAGGTTTGTCAGACGCCGATGTCGGAGAATCCGGGCCATTGGTTATTGATGAAGGAGGCCGATCAGGCCTGCGCCCGCCGCTATCGCCGACTTCCACCGGCTTTCACCGCGGCCTGGGTGCAGCAGGGCGGAAAGAAATCCGCTCGGCTTTTCACCGCGCAAAAGGATGGTGAGCCCGTTGCGGCCATGCTGTTCCTTCTGCATGGCACCAGCGCGACCTATCATGTCGGCTGGTCCGGGCCCGAAGGACGGCGGGTCGGGGCGCATAACCTGTTGTTGTGGGGCGCACAAAACTGGTTGGCAGCGCGCGGCATGCGCCAGTTGGACCTCGACCTCATCGACACCCGCAACACGCCCGGCATTGCCCGGTTCAAGCTCGGGAGCGGGGCGGATGTCGTCGCCCTGGGTGCGACACGGCTATCTGCACCGGGGACCCGCTTCTTTGCGCCGCGTTCCCGGAAGGTCGAAAGCCGCGCTTCCATTGGTCAGGAAGCGCGCCCTTGACTTAGGTGAGTTCCGTGCCTGTCTGCGTTCTCGTCTCAACCAGCCTGGCGGAGATAGGCAACCAGAATGTCCCGGGCGGCCTGTAGGTCGCGCCGGTCGACCATCTCGGTAACCGTGTGGATATAGCGCGTGCCGACCACGATGCCGACCGCGCGGGCACCTGCCGCCGCTTGCTGGGCCGCCGCGCCATCCTGCCCGCCGGCCCGCAGCATCGTGCGCTGGAAGGGTATGTTCTGCGCGCGGGCCAGCGCGTCGAACTCCGCCACGAGCGCCTTGTCGGCAATGAAGGACGTGTCGCGGACATGCAGGCCGAAGCCCTTGCCCTGCTCGGTCGTGCGGTCCTGTTCGGGCACGCCCGGCGTGTCGCAGGCCAGCGTCGTGTCGATGCCAAGCCCGATATCGGGTTGAACGCGGAAAGCGGCCGTGCGGGCCCCGCGCAGGCCTACCTCTTCCTGGCTGGTGAAGGCGACGTGGATCTCGGCTTCGTTGGCTGTCTCGGCCAGCCCCCGGATCGCTTCGATCCCCAGCCAGCAGGCAACGCGGTTGTCCAGCGCCTTGGAGACGAATTTCTTTCCCATCTCAAGGAAAGGCTCGTCCATGACGACCATATCGCCGACCTTGACCTTCTCTATGGCGGCCTCGCCAAGCCCGGTATCGACGATGAACTCGTGGACTTCCGGCACCTTCTTGCGATCTTCCTGCTTGGTGATGTGCACGCCCGGCCCGGCCGGGTTCATCACACCCTTAAGATCACCGCTATCGGTGCAGACCAGCACGCGGCGGGCAAAGAGCGTGCGCGGGTCGAACCCACCGACGGGCTGGAGATAGAGAAAACCCTCCTTGGAGATGTGGCTGACGAGAAAGCCGATCTCGTCCATGTGGCAGAGAAGCATGATCCGGGTCGGCGTCTCCGTGCCGCCGCGCGAATCTCGCCGGCAGAGCAGCGAGCCCATCGGGTCGGTTTCGACGTGATCGAAAAGCCCTTCGGTTTCCTTGAGGATTAGGTTGCGGACGCGCTCTTCATGGCCCGGAACGCCGGGAGTTTCGCAAAGGCGCTTGAGTAGATCTGTGTTCATGTCATCTCCAGGGGACGGCGTCGTCTTTCAGAACTGGAATAGGTGGCCGCACGGCGTTCTGCAACACGGGCCGAAAGCGGAGGTCCAAGGCGGAGGCTTGCCGCCGGCCAGAGGCCGAGCGGCGGTGGCGCCGCTGGCGCGGCGTGCGCCTGCGGCACGCTCAAGGCTGAAAACGCCGGAACGAAAAACGCCGCCCCCAAGGGAGCGGCGTCCTGCACTGTCCATGGTCTGTGGCTCTTAGAAGCCCAGGCCTTCGTATTTCTTCTTGAACTTGGAAACGCGGCC
The DNA here is from genome assembly GCF_900099935.1 of Aliiruegeria lutimaris. Taxonomy (GTDB): domain Bacteria; phylum Pseudomonadota; class Alphaproteobacteria; order Rhodobacterales; family Rhodobacteraceae; genus Tropicimonas; species Tropicimonas lutimaris. Next base: position 57,362 of record NZ_FNEK01000020.1, read on the forward strand.
GCCGGTATCCATCAGCTTGGCCGAGCCGCCCGTCCAGGCGGGGTGAACGGAGGGGTCGATATCCAGCGCCAGCTGGTCGCCTTCCTTGCCCCAGGTCGATTTCATCTGAACCACGGTACCATCGGTCATCTTGACGTCGATGAGGTGGTATTCGGGATGAATGTCTTTTTTCATCATCCGTCTCCTTACGACTTGGGCTTGTATGTGTTGTCTTCCGCGATACGGGCCGACTTGCCGCGGCGCGAACGCAGGTAGTAGAGCTTGGCGCGGCGCACACGGCCACGGCGCACGACGGTGATGCTCTCGATATTCGTCGAATAAAGCGGGAAGACACGCTCCACGCCTTCGCCGAAGGAAATCTTGCGAACAGTGAAAGAACCGGCGACGCCGGCGCCATTCTTGCGCGAGATGCAGACGCCTTCGTAGTTCTGCACCCGGCTCCGCGAGCCTTCGGTCACCTTGTAGCCGACGCGAATGGTATCGCCGGCCTTGAAGTCGGGAATCTCCTTCCCGAGGGAGGCGATCTGTTCCGCCTCCAGTTGTGCGATCAGATCCATCTGAAACGCTCCTCTACTGCTTGCGGTTGATCCGCAAAGTGATTTCCGCGCCCGGAGCTCCTGGTCTTCATCGGGTCCGCTGTTGCGCCCGCCGGAGGTCAGGTCATCATTCCTTGGTCGGTGTTGCCGTTCAGCCGGTGGGATGGGGCCGAAGAAGACCCGCCCGTTCGATCCGGCCGCAACGACACAACCATCCGAGTCGGTTTCCCGATCAGATGGCGCTGTTTAGGCAAGGGCGTGCCTTATTGCAAGCCCGTTGCGCTGTTCGTCATTCCATGAGTTGCCGCAGCACGGTTTCGCCGATCAGCATTTGCGGAGTCGTATTGGTGAATTTCTGAATGTCGTCCAGCACCGGCCCCGCCTTGGCCATGGCTGCGTCGAGGTCAGAGGGCTCGTTGAACGTCATGGTGGCGATTGCGTAGAACGGCGGCGGCACGTCCTGACCGCCGGCCAGTCCCCTGCTCACGGAGACAGCAGTCATATGTTCGCCGAAGTACTTCTTCACAAGTGGCATATGGGTGCCGAGGTAATAGTCGAAATCGAAATTGGTTTCGTCCGTGATCGGATAGATCACCTGAAGCGTCAATGGCATGATTGCCTCCCTTTTATTCGGGCAGCATAACACGAAAATCGTTTGCCCGTCGCCTCAATCCTTCCGGTGCCGGGCCAACCAGGCCTCCCAGAGATCGGGCCGTCGTTCCTGCGTCAACGCCTTGGCCTGTTCGCGCCGCCATTCCTCGATCCGCGCGTGATGGCCGGAGAGCAAAACCTCCGGCACCGTGCGCCCTTGCCAGTCATTCGGACGGGTGAATTGCGGGTGCTCCAGCAAGCCGTCCGAAAAGCTCTCCTCCTCGGTCGAGGCTTGGTTGCCCAGAACGCCGGGAAGCAGCCGCACGGTGGCGTCGATCATCGCCTGTGCGGCAATCTCACCGCCGGTCAGCACGAAATCTCCCAGCGAGACTTCCTCGACTTCGTAGGCATCCAGAACCCGCTGGTCCACACCCTCGAACCGGCCACAGAGCATGGTTATCCCTTCGGTCGCGGCCCAGCGGCGGGCGGTGGCCTGATCGAAGCGGCGCCCGCGCGGGCTCAGGTAGACCACCGGCCAGCGGGCCCGGTCGCGGGGCGTGTCGCGGGCAGCCTCATTCAGCGCCTTGGCCACGACATCGGGGCGCAGCACCATGCCGGCGCCGCCTCCCGTGGGCGTGTCGTCCACGTTGCGGTGCCGGCCCTCGCCAAAGGGACGAAGGTCGATCGTTTTCAGCGCCCAGAGGCCGTCCTGCAGCGCCTTGCCGGTCAGGCTCTCGCCGAGCACACCGGGAAAGGCGCCGGGAAAAAGCGTGATGATCTTGGCGCACCACGCACCCTGCAGGCGCGGGTTGGGGTCCATCAGGTCGCGCGGGACGAGGCTGGCGCGGATCGACAGGCGTCCGTGGGATTTGGGCCCGTCAGTCATGGCTCTCACTCATATCCATTCATCATCCGTTCGAGATCTTCGCGCCGCTGCGCCAGCGAGACCAATGCCTCCGACAGATCGGGTTCCGCCGTGGCTATCTGGTCCGAGATCTCCAGCATCCGCGAAATTTTGGGCAGGTCCCCGAGCAAATGCGGGGTTTCATTCAGCAGCGCCTCGGCCCGCGCGAGGAAATGCGCCAGCGTCACCACATCGGCCGCTTCGACAATCAGGTCGAAGAGCTGCGCCATGAAGTGCTGGGCATAAGCGGCTTCGGCGAAATCCGTGTCGAAGGCCAGCACAAGCGCCGCGTGCCGGTCCCGCCGGGCACCGGTCCGCCGTGCGCGTTGAAGCAGATCTGGGAACAGTAGCGAGGGGCTCACGGTTTCCGGCACCGGCAGCACGATCCGGGCCAGATCGTTTTGCGCGGCACCCTCGGCGGGCAGGGCATCGAGCCGTCCGAACATTTCCGCGATCTCCTCGACCGCCTCGGGCAGCGGAATTTGGTCGCGTTCGTCCAGAAGCACCTCCGCGTCGTCGGCAAATTCGTTCAGCTTCTTGAGCGCCTGTTCGACAATTGCCTCGGCCTCGGCTTCCGCGCGGGGACGCCAGAGGATGCGGCCAAGTGCGATACCGCCCAGTCCCAAAACGATCCATCCCATGAGCGGCGCGGTTGCCTCGATGCCGAGCAAGGCGCGAAGAAGGTGGCCAACCCCGAGACAGGCCGAAGCAAGCGCGAAATGCACCATCAGCGTCGGCAGGACCATCGCCGGGCCATCGCGAAACGGCTCGAACTTCATCACGGCGACCCAGAGGAAGAACAGAGCGGTAAAGGCCAGCACCGCGATATAGGGCGCGCCGGTCATCCCGGCGCCGATGGGGGCGGCATAGAAGAGCGCGCCGGCGATCCCCAGCCCCCAGTATTTCATTCGAAGAGGCCCTCGGGCGGATCGGCAACGATCCGGCCCGACGCGATATCGACCGTCGGAACGGCCTCGCGCGTGAAGGGCAGCAGAACGGTCGTCTTCAGCCCGGGGCCGTGGATCTCCAGCATGTCGCCGGCGCCGAATTCCTGCACCGCGCGCACCGTTCCCAGAAGGTTGCCGCCGGTGTCACGGACCTCAAGTCCGATCAGGTCCGCATGGTAGAATTCGTCTTCCGGCAGTTCCGGCATCCGGTGCCGGTCGGCCATCAGGCGGACACCCTTGAGCGCGTCCGCCTGTTCCTTCGTCGCGATCCCGTTCAGGCGCACGGCAAGGCCGTTCTTCACGGGACGGGAGATCTCCACCGTGAAGGCGCGCGCGCCGTCTTCGGTGAAAAGCTCCCCGTAGGAAGCGATATCCTCGGGAATGGCGCAGAAGCTCTTGAGCCGCACCTCTCCCTTGACGCCGAATGCGCCCGCGATGGCGCCGACACAAACACGATCAGCCATCTCGCATCACTCCCTCGCACAGGCCGCGCGCACCGATCCGGCCACCGGCATCGAGGCAGCGGTCGTCCATGACGATCCGATGCGCCTCGATCCCGCACCAGAGGCCAACGCCGAAAAGCGTGCCCCAGATGGCCAGCCGGATCATGCTCGCAGAGCCTTGACGTGCCGATTACTCGGCAGTGGTTTCCTCGGCAGGAGCCGCGGTTTCGGCGGCAGCGGCCTCGGCAGCTTCGGCGGCCTTGGCGGCTTTCTCTTCAGCGCGCTCGACGGCTTTCTTGCCAGGCTTCGCCTTGTTGGGGTTGTTGCGCTCGGACTTCTCGCGAATGCCGGCGGCTTCGAGGAAGCGCACGATGCGGTCGGTCGGCTGCGCGCCCTGGTCGAGCCAGTACTGAACGCGCTCGATGTCCATCTTCACGCGATCCTCGGAATCCTTCGGCAGGAGCGGGTTGTAGGTGCCCAGCTTCTCGATGAAGCGGCCATCGCGAGCCATGCGCGAGTCGGCGGCGACGATGGAGTAGTAGGGGCGCTTCTTGGAGCCGCCACGGGCGAGACGGATTTTCATGGCCATTGTTGTTTTCTCCTTTGAATGGCTTTGATTTGGTCGGTTAACCGACTGTCATTCCTGGTGTTTCTTGTGATGACGGATGACTTCCTGAATGATGAAGTTCAGGAAAGCCTTGGCGAAATCGGGGTCCAGGTCGGCCTCTTTCGCCAGATCTTCGAGCCGTTCGATCTGCGCGGCCTCGCGCGAGGGATCGGACGGGGGAAGGTCGTGTTCGGCCTTGAGCTTGCCCACGGCCTGGGTGTGGGCAAAGCGCTCGGCCAGCGTGTAGACGAGGATCGCATCGAGCCGGTCGATGCTGTTGCGGTGCTCTTTGAGCAACTCCGCAGCCTTTGCAACGGCATCAGTCAATGGCATATCCTTTCGGCTTGAAAAGCGGGTCGTAATAGGAGCGGATTTCCATCTCGATCCCATCGCGCAACTGGCCATTCTTGAGGCGTTGCGGCGAGGGGTGGCGATAGACCACGTCATTACCGTCGATCGAGGTCGCTTCCTTGTCCTTCACGGCGCCGAGCCGCTCGGCCAGCCGGATAGAGTCGAGATCCTTCGGGTCGAGATAGGAAACGGCGGTTTCCCAGCCGGCCTTCTCGTAAAAATACTTCCGCGCCAGGTGCGTCGCCTCCAGGGCGTAGCCATTCCCAGTCGCTTCCGGCCAGATGAACCAGGCGATCTCGCGCTCTGGCCATTTCGGCGGGAACCAGCCGCCGGCCATGCCGAGCGTCTCGTCTGTCTCGCGCAGGTGGATCATCCACATGCCGAAACCCCGAATCTCCCAATGGCCGATTTCGGCGGCATAGAGCATCCAGATCTCGTAGGTGTTGAGCGGGCCGCCCATGAAGCGCGAGCGATAGGAGGAAAAGGTCGAACGAAAGTTCGGGTAGTCCCCGGGCTCGGGGCCACGCAGGACGAGGCGTTCGGATTCAAGTACAGGAATGTCGCGATGACCCATCAGGCGCCTCCCCCGGCATGACGGTAAACGTGGACTTTGCTCGGGTACCTTTCGAGCGGCGAGATAGAGAAAGAGGTCATGCATAGGCCTCCGGGCTGCCATCGGAATCCGGGGCGGGGTGGCGGAAGGCGACGGAGTTGTCTCCCATGGCCGGCGGCTGCGCCTGCGGGTCGCGCACCGCGCCAAGGCGAATGGAGACGGCAATGGAGCGGGCATTCTCCGGCGCGCTGTAGCTGACGAGTGTTTCCAGCCCGGCGCTTTCATAGGCGAAGTTGCGCAGGGCAAACCCGGCCTCGGTTGCAAATCCCTTGCCTTCATTTCCGTCGAAAAGGAACCAGCCAAGCACGGGCTCGGGGAAGCGGTACCCGGAGGTGATCGCCACCTGCCCGATCAGCCGCCGCTTGTGCTCGATCATCAGGCCGCCATAGCCGAAAAGCGACCAATGGGCGATGTCATTGGTGAACCACTGCCATGCGGTCTCGATGGAATGCGGGCCGTGGATGTGCCGGGCACGGTCCGACGCGAGAAAGGCCGCATAGGGTTCGAAATCTTCAATCCGGTAAGGACGAAGGGTCAGCCGCCGTGTTTTCAGCGTCGGCGCGGCCGGCTTGCGGGGTTTGGCGATCTTGCGGCGTGCGGGCGAAGGTACGAAGGTGCCCGAAAGCTCCTCGGGGGAGGGGTGGCGCCAGGCGTCATGCCCGTCCAGGGACGCGGGCGCGTGGACGGTCGGGTCGATCCGGGCGCCGAGCTTGCGGGCCATGCGCACGGCATGAGTGTTCTCGGCATGGATATAGGTCACCGCCGAAGTCCAGCCGAGCGCGGAATAGGCATGCGCGCGGGCTGCGGCCACGGATTCCAGCCCGTAACCGTTGCCTACCGCGTCGCGGGTCCAGAGCTGGCCTGTCAGTTCCGGCTCGGGATAGGAATCCGGCCAATGCGGGCCGACAAGCCCGATCGCGCCGGGCTGTTCCTTCAGTTCCACGACGAAACGGCCATAGCCGTTCTTTTCCCAATGCCCAAGAATGCGCTGGTACCGCCGCCGCGCGCCATCGGCCTGCATGACAGGGCCGTGCGTAGCGCGCCAGTTGGACGCGTAATAGGCGATATAGGCCGCCGCGTCCTCCGGCGTGGGGCGGCGCAGGATGAGCCGGTCCGTCTCGAGGCGTTCGATCATGCCGCCCGCCTCCAGTTGCCCCGGCGAACGGGGTGGCGGAAGGTTAGCGCCTCGGCCGGGCCGTCTGCGAACGGATCTGCGATCGCGCCAGTGGTCCGGACCAGCGCGGCCGCGCGGCGATCCTCCGGCATGATATGACTGACGATCTCGGTCCAGCCGATGACCCGCTCGGCAAAGTGATGCGCCCGGCGCAGCGCCTCGGGCGCAAGGCTGTCGGCATCGGCGGTGTCGAGGAACAAAAAGCCCAGCTCCGGCTGCTGCCAGCCGGTGGCCTTCCACGGCCCCACAAGCCCGATGGGCTCGTCGCATCCCTTGGGCACCGCCGCGAAGAGGCCAAGCCCACACAGGTCCCAGTGGCAGACGATGGCCACGACCTGCTCCAGCGCGCGGCTGCCCGCCAGCGGCGCGGTTGCCACGTGTTTCTGCCCGGCCTTCAGGCGCGCAAAGACCGTGCCGATATCCGAACGGGTCGGACGGCGAAGGAACAGGCGCTTTGTTTCGAGGACGGGCGTACGCATGGGATTACTTCTTCTTTCCGAAGCCGGTGAGACCGGCCGGCAGGCTGCCGCCGCCAAGCCCCGGCAGTCCGCCGCCGAAGCCACCGGTGTTCATCCCGCCAAGCGCCTTGGCGGCCTTGTCCATGTCGGCCTGGGAGACATTGCCGAGCTGCTTGGCGAGGTCCTCCTCGCTGGCGCCCTTGCCGAACATCGAGCCCATGGCCTGTTTCAGCAGGCCCTTCTTGCCCATCTTCTTCATCATGTCGGCCATCTGGCGGTGCTGTTTCAGCAACTTGTTCAGCTCGCTGACCTCCAGCCCCGCGCCCTTGGAAATCCGCTTCTTGCGGCTGGCCTGCAGGATCTGCGGCGCGGCGCGCTCCTTCTTGGTCATCGACTGGATGAGCGCGATCTGCCGGCGCAGGATCGAGTCGTCGAAACCCGCCTCGGCCACCTGGTTCTTCATCTTGGCCATGCCGGGCATCATGCCCATGACGCCCTCGACGCCGCCCATCTTGAGCATCTGCTCAAGCTGGCTGCGCAGGTCGTTCATGTTGAACTGACCCTTCTGGAAGCGCCGCATCATGCGCTCGGCCTGCTCGATCTCGAGCGTCTCCTGCGCCTTCTCAACGAGCGAGACGATGTCGCCCATGCCGAGGATCCGGCCCGCGATCCGCTCGGGGTGGAACTCCTCCAGCGCGTCCATCTTCTCGCCGAGACCGACGAACTTGATCGGCTGGCCGGTCACGAAGCGCATGGAGAGCGCCGCACCACCGCGTCCGTCACCATCCATCCGGGTGAGAACCACGCCGGAGATGCCGATCCGTTCGTCGAAATTCTTCGCCGTGTGCACGGCGTCCTGGCCGGTCAGGCCGTCGACCACCAGCAGCGTCTCGCGCGGCGAAGTCACGTCACGCACCGACTCGACCTCGGCCATCAGCGCATCGTCGATCGACAGCCGGCCGGCGGTATCGAGCATGTAGACGTCATAGCCGCCGAACGTCGCCTGCTGCTTGGCGCGCTTGGCGATCTCGACGGGGCTCTGCCCCTTGACGATGGGCAGCGTGTCCACGCCCACCTGCCGGCCGAGGATCTCCAGTTGTTCCATGGCGGCCGGGCGGTTCACGTCGAGCGAGGCCATCAACACCCGCTTGCCGTTCTTCTCGGTCAGGCGCTTGGCGAGCTTGGCGGTGGTGGTGGTTTTGCCCGAGCCCTGCAGGCCGACCATCAGGATCGGCGCGGGCGGGTTGTCGACCTTCAGGTCGCCGGGCGTCTCGTTGTTGCCGGCCAGGAAATGGACCAGCTCGTCATGAACGATCTTGACGACCTGCTGGCCTGGCGTGACCGATTTCGTCACCGACTGTCCGGTCGCCTTTTTCTGCACCGCCTTGATGAATTCGCGCGCAACCGGTAGCGAGACGTCCGCCTCGAGCAGGGCCACGCGCACTTCGCGCAGCGCTGTCTTGACGTCATCCTCCGACAGGGCACCCTGCTTGGTCAGCCGATCGAAGACACCTGAGAGGCGCTCTGAAAGATTCTCGAACATGCCTCGGCCCTCCTATGGCCATTCCAGTCAACATGCCGCCCCCATATGGGAAACCGGCGCCCAAACGACAATCGCACCAGTGGGCGCAACGCGCTGACTGGTGGCGATCCTCCATAAAAGGAGGACCGGAAGCTCGCACTTCCGGGTGTTGCGCCAGTCCTTACGGCAGACAGGCGTCCGGAGTCAAGGCGATGAAACGAAGAACGCCTCGCCGGAAACCCGGACGAGGCGCCTTCACCTTTCGCGGCCATCGGCTCTTCAGCCTGAACCGCAGATCCCATCTGGAGACCGAATGGTTTCATCTTTCCTAAAATACCTCCGCCGGAAGCACCGCGCGGTTGCGCGCGGTTTCTGGCCAGGTATTTCCGTCAGGCTCAGGCGGCCAGGGTGGCGACCTGCTCCTTCGCGGACTTAAGCGTACCTTCGACATCGAAGGCCAGCCTGTCGGCGCGCACCAACTCGACATCGGTCATGCCCATGAAGCCCAGCACATGGCGCAAATAGGGTGTTGCAAAGTCGATAGCGGAGTTCGCTTCGGTGCCGCCGGAGGCCATCGCGATAATCACCCGCTTGCCGGTGAGCAGGCCCTCGGGGCCAGCCTCGGAGTATTTGAACGTTTCTCCGGCGCGGACGACCAGGTCGATCCAGGCCTTGAGCGAGGCCGGCAGGCCGAAATTGTAGACCGGCAGACCGATAACGATCACGTCCGCTTGCCGAAGTTCGTCAATCAGCGTGTTGGAGAGCGCCAGCATCTCGCGCTGCGTCTCCGACACCTCGGCTTCGGTCGCACCCTTGGTGACGGTCACGAAACCCTCGTCGATCTGTGGAAGCGGCGCAGTGGCGAGGTCACGGGCGATGATCTTCGCACCGTCGAATTTTTCAGTGATCTGTGTCGTCAGATCGCGGCTGATGGAGGCTGTCAGGCGGGCGGAGCTATCGATCTTGAGGATGGTCGGGGCGGTCATTTCGAGTTCCTTGCATTAGTTGAACGGCTTGCCCCTGAAGATGCTGATGTTCGACTGTGTCGTCAATTTTGGCAATTTGAATAGGATCTGTGAAAATATGCACATTGAAAATAGAAGTTTCCGTCAGTGCGCCGGAAACCCCGTGCCTTGGCAGTTTCCGGGCGGCCCCGATCAGGCGGAGCCACTGTCCAGAATATATATATTTGACATGGGACAGGGCGGGGGGTACGCGGCATCCATCCCGCACGAGCGTTCCCGAACGCCCCTTTGACCTTGTTTCGCTCTTCGAACGATTTTCGAGTTCCTGTCGAGGCATCGCCATTGGCGGGAAGGGGTTTGGGTTTCGACCAATGCCCCGCCGGGAGGAGATAGGACCGACCCAACCCTTTCAGGGCCGGTGAGACGAGACATTGCTCTATCGCGACGGCGACCGCCGACTTTTTGCCGACGATCCCGCCGCTTCCTGAAGACAGGTGCGGCTGAAATGAAAGCAAAGACAGATCGTTCGGACGAAACTCCCGGGTTCGCCGAATTGTTTACTCCCAAACTCGTGACCGTGCTGCGCGAAGGCTACGGGCTGGCGCATCTGCGCGCAGATGCGATTTCGGGCCTGACAGTGGCCATCGTCGCGCTTCCGCTCTCCATGGCCATAGCAATAGCCTCGGGGGCGACGCCGGCCCAGGGGCTCTACACGGCGATTGTCGGCGGCTTCCTCGTCTCGCTCTTCGGCGGCTCGCGCTTTCAGATCGGCGGCCCCGCCGGCGCGTTCATCGTGCTCGTGGCGGCCACGGTCGTACAGCACGGGATGGACGGGTTGATCCTGGCAACCTTCCTGTCCGGGCTGTTCCTGGCCCTGGCCGGCCTCTTGCGCTTCGGCACATTCATCAAGTTCATCCCCTTCCCGGTGACGGTCGGCTTCACCGCGGGGATCGCGGTGATCATCTTCGCCAGCCAGATCAGCGGCCTGTTCGGCCTTTCGCTCGCACACGAACCGGGCGAACTTTTGGAGAAACTCCCGGCCCTCTGGTCGGTTCGCGCAAGCGTCACCCCCGCGGCGGTGCTGATCTCGTCGGTCACGATTGCGATCATCGTCGGCGTCGGACGCTTTCGCCCGCATTGGCCGGGTATGTTGATCTCCGTTGCCGTCGCCTCGGTGATCGCCACCACCTTTGCGCTGCCGGTCGAGACCATCGGCACCAAGTTCGGCGGCATTCCGTCCTCCCTGCCCAGACCGCATCTGCCCGATTTCTCGGCCGGCAAGGTCGTCGCTGTTCTGCCTTCGGCGATTTCCTTCACCCTGCTGGGCTCCATCGAGTCCCTCCTCTCGGCGGTCGTTGCCGACGGGATGACCGGACGGCGGCATCGCTCGAGCTGCGAATTGCTGGCACAGGGCGCGGCGAATGTCGGCTCGGCCCTCTTTGGCGGTATCTGTGTCACCGGTACGATCGCGCGGACAGCGACAAATGTGCGCTCCGGGGCGCATGGCCCCATCTCCGGCATGCTGCATTCGGTCTTCTTGCTGCTCTTCATGCTGCTGGCGGCCCCCCTCGCGGCCTATATCCCGCTGGCGGCGCTGGCGGGCGTGCTCGCCGTGGTGTCCTGGAAGATGATCGAGAAACCGGCCATTGCCATCCTGCTTCGCTCCGGTTGGGGCGAAGCGGCGGTGCTCGGCGCGACCTTCTTCCTGACCATCTTCCGCGACCTGACCGAAGCCATCGTCGTCGGCTTCGCCCTCGGCTCCGTGCTGTTCATCCAGCGCATGAGCCAGAAGACAGAAATCGCCACTCATCACCCGCTGGTTGGCGGCGATCTGGCGGATTCCGTGCGGCCTCGCGGCGCCTATGACGAGCATCTCGCAGCAGATCCGGATGTCGTGATCTATCGTATCCGTGGAGCGCTGTTCTTCGGGGCGACCGCCTCCATCGGCATGGTGCTCGACCGGATCAATGACGAGTACAAGGCACTGGTCATCGATTTCTCGGATGTACCCATGCTCGATTCGACCGGCGCAAACATGATCGTGGAATTGGCGCACAAGGCGAAGAAACGGGGTGTCACCCTCTGGCTGACCGGAACCGACCGCGCCATGTTGCGGATCTTCCTGACCCATGGTCTCGACCGGTCCAGCGTCCGCTATGCGCATCGCGTCGAAGATGCGCTGCGAGGGCATCGCGCGCTTGCCGCCGACAACGACACTCCGGAAAATGGTTCTGACGCTTCGTCAATGTCCCGCCAGGCATAGAGCCGCCCGGCATTTTCGAGCCACCCGTGGGCTGCACCCATGCCGAAGTGATGATCGAGGCGCACCGCATCCGGGTCGCGCGGGGGGATTGCAACATCCAGAAAGTCCATATCGCCGATGCGATCGAGCTACTGGTGGAGCGACGTCAGCAATCGTTGTCGGAAAGCCGCGCCGCGAGCGATCCGTATCGGCGCGGGTGAGAGCGGACTGGAAAAGCTGGCGCGGGCGGCTCTAGGCTATTCACAGCATGATGGAAAAGCTGAAACAGCGGGTCGAAAATCTTTACACCGGCACCTCACCGGCCTCGGTTCGGCTACGCTACGGCCTGATCCTGTTCGATCTTGCCACGGTAATCTACTTCATCGTGGTCACGCCCCTGCCGCACACGGCGCTGACCCATCTCATCAACGAGGTGCTAGCGCTGTTCATCTTCGTCGATTTCCTGTGCCGGTTCTGGATCGCGCCTGGCAAATGGGCGCATCTGGGGCGAATATACGTGATCGCGGATATTCTGGTGCTGGGCTCGCTGGTCCTGAACCGGTTCACCGGAATCGACCTCTCCTTCCTGAGGATCCTCCGAGGGGTGCGGCTCGGCTATTCCAACTACCTGTTGCAGGATTTGCGCCGCGATTCCCGCCTTTTCCGAGAGCATGAAGATGCGATCGTTGCGGCGCTCAACCTCGTGATCTTCGTCTTTGTGACCACCTCGGCGGTCCATGTCTTCGTCGTGCAGAGCGGCGGGGGGCCGAAAGACTTCGAAGGTTATGTAAATGCTCTCTACTACACAGTGACCACGCTGACGACGACAGGATATGGCGATTTCACGCCAACATCCGTTGGCGGAAAGCTCTTCGCTGTAGGGATCATGGTCATCGGCGTATCGCTCTTCCTGCGGCTCGCCAGCGTGATCTTTACCCCGAACAAGGTGCATTATCCCTGTCCGAGTTGCGGGCTTACCCGACACGACCCCGATGCCGTTCACTGCAAGCATTGCGGCGGCCGGTTGAAGATCGAAACGCGCGGCGCCGGCTGAGGATGGTGGCAAAAGGCAAGGTTTTGTCTCGCCTCTCTAAGTGACTTTCCAGGCCGGAGAACCGAGAAAACGGCGCCTCACCGAGCCGATTGCAGATGTTGGAAGGGGCTTTGCCCCCGCGCTCTTGCGAGCGCTCCCCCAGGATGTTTTCGGGTCAGAAGAAGACAGATGGTCACTCGCAGCTTCTTCTTGGAGAAAAAACTCTTGCGGGAGGCACGATCCGCAGGATCGCTCACGCGCGCGCGGCGGAACGCCGGTTTCGTGATTTTCGTCGCCATGGCGGAGCTGTGATACCTTGAAAGGCCTTCAACTCCACGATCCGGGGCGATGGGTTCCTATCTTGGGGTGGCGGCGGGTCGAAAGGCGCGCTAGGACAGCTTCAGCGGGAAAGAAGGACGCCTGGATGGCTTTCGATTTTGATTTGTTTGTTATTGGCGGCGGTTCCGGCGGTGTGCGCGCGGCACGGGTGGCGGCGGGCGAGACCGGCGCAAAGGTCGGGCTGGCCGAGGAGAGCCGCATGGGCGGCACCTGTGTCATTCGCGGTTGTGTGCCCAAGAAACTGATGGTGTTTGCCTCCGAGTATGCCGAAGGCATGCAGGAGGCTGTGGATTACGGCTGGGACGTGAAGATCGGCGGGTTCGACTGGCCCAAGTTCCGTACCCGGCTGGAGGGCGAGCTGGATCGGCTGGAAGGTGTCTATAATCGCCTACTGGACGGCTCCGGCGTGAAGGTTTTCCCGCAAAGGGCCACCGTGGCCGATCCCCATAGCGTTCGGCTGGCGGACGGGACGGAATATACTGCAAAGCATATCCTGATCGCCACGGGCGGCTGGCCCGCGTTGCCGGGCGTGGAGAACGAGGACCTTGGCATCACCTCCAACGAGGTGTTCCATCTCGACGCGCTTCCCAAGCGCCTGCTGGTGGTGGGCGGCGGCTATATCGCCTGCGAAATGGCCTGTATCTTCAACGGGCTCGGCACGAAGGTGACGCAATTTTACCGTGGTCCGCAGATCCTGCGCGGCTTCGATGGTGAGGCGCGAGGCCATATTGCCGAGCATATGGAACGTCACGGCATCGAGATCCATTGCGGCACCAATATCGGCGCGATGCGCAAGGTCGAGGGCGGGATCGAGGTCACGGCGACCACTGGTGGCACGCATGTCTTCGACCAGGTGCTTTTTGCCACTGGCCGTACCCCCAACAGCAAGGGGCTTGGCCTGCAAAAGGCGGGCGTGGAACTCGGGCGGCGCGGTGAGGTGGTCGTGGACAAGTACAGCCAGACCTCGGTGCCCTCGATCTATGCCATCGGCGATGTCACCAACCGTGTGCAGCTCACGCCAGTTGCGATCCGCGAGGGGATGGCCTTTGTCGAAACCGTCTTCAAGGGCAATCCGACCGCGCCCGATCACGAGCTGATCCCTTCGGCCGTCTTTACCCAGCCGGAATATGGTACAGTTGGCCTGTCGGAAGAAGAAGCGCGCGAGGCGGGGCCGATCGAGGTCTATTCGACGGCCTTCAAACCGATGCACAAGAGCTTCATCGAGCGCGAGGACCGTGTTCTGATGAAGCTCATCGTCTGCGCCGAAACCCGCAAGGTGCTCGGCGTGCATATCGTGGCCGATCATGCCGGCGAGATGATCCAGCTTGCAGGAGTGGCCGTGAAGATGGGCGCGACGAAGGAAGATTTTGACCGAACAGTTGCCGTTCACCCGACCATGTCGGAGGAGCTGGTAACCCTGAAAACGCCGGTGCGCAGGGCTTGAGCCGGGATCCCGGCGCTTGAAAAGCTCGCCGGGACAACCATCTGGCAAAGATACGCACCCGTTGAGACACGAGAGGGAAGAGAGATTCATGGCAGGACATAGCGGCGGACCCTGGGGCGGTGGCTCCGGCGGCGGCGGCCAGAACGGTGGCGGCAATCGCGGCAATAATGGCGGGGGCAAACGTCCCGGCGAGGACGGCAAGCAGATTCCCGAGATCGACGAGATCATGAAAAGGGGACAGGAACAGCTTCGCGTTCTGATGGGTGGCCGCGGAGGCGGTGGGCCGCGCGAGCCGAGGCAGGGCGGCGAGGGGCCGAAATTCTCCCGCGGCACATTCCTGCTGGGCGGCGCGGCGCTGGTCGTGCTCTGGGGGCTTGCCTCCTTCTATACCGTCAAGCCGGAAGAGCAGTCGGTCGAGCTGTTCCTGGGCGAGTTCTCGGCCATCGGCAGCCCGGGTCTGAACTTTGCGCCCTGGCCGCTGGTGACCGCCGAAGTCGTGAACGTGACATCGGAACGGACGGAAGATATCGGCGACGATTTCAATTCGCGCACTGATAGCGGCCTTATGCTGACGACGGATGCCAATATCGTCGATATCGATTTCCAGGTGGTCTGGAACATCGTCGATCCGGCCAAGTTCCTGTTCAACCTTGCACAGGGGCGCGAAACCGTCCGCGCTGTGTCGGAATCGGCCATGCGCGAGATCATCGCGGCCTCCGAGCTGGCGCCGATCCTCAACCGGGACCGGGGCTTGATCGCCGATACCGCCAAGACCTCGATCCAGGGAACCCTGGATACCTATGACAGTGGCATCAACATCGTCCGGGTGAACCTCGACAAGGCCGACCCGCCGAAGGAAGTGATCGACTCCTTCCGCGAGGTGCAGGCAGCCGAGCAGGAGCGTGACCGTCTCGAACGCCGCGCCGATGCCTATGCCAACACAGTTCTCGCCGGCGCGCGTGGTGAAGCCGCGCAGCTTCTGGAAGAGGCCGAAGGTTATCGGGCGCAGGTCGTGAACGAAGCCGAAGGTGAGGCGAGCCGCTTTACCGCCGTTCTTCAGGAATATCAGAAGGCGCCGGAAGTGACCCGCAAGCGTCTCTATCTGGAGACGATGGAAAAGGTGCTCGGCGATGTCGAAAAAGTGATCCTTGGAGAAACCGGCGGCGAGGGGGCTGGACAGGGCGTCGTGCCTTACCTGCCGCTGAATGAGCTGCGCAAACCGACCTTGGAGGGCAACTGATATGAAGCGTCTGACCTATCTTCTGCCCATTGGCATCGTGGCCGTCGCCATAATCATGGCCTCCGTCTTCATCGTGGACGAGCGTGAGAAAGCGCTGGTGCTTCAATTCGGCCAGATCAAGCGCGTGAAGGAAGATCCCGGAATCGCGCTGAAGATACCGCTCATCCAGGAAGTCGTCTATTATGACGACCGGATCCTGGCGCTGGACACGGACACGATCGAGGTTACGCCCTCGGATGATCGCCGCCTCGTGGTGGACGCCTTCGCGCGCTACCGGATCGAGGACGTGGTGAAGTTCCGGCAGGCTGTCGGTGTTGGCGGGTTGCCCGCTGCCGAGACCCGGTTGAGCTCGATCCTCAATGCCCAGATCCGGGAAGTGCTCGGTGCGGACCAGGTGACCTCGGACACCATCCTATCCGAAGACCGCCGGGTGCTGATGAACCGTATTCGCGACCAGGCACAGGTTCAGGCGCGTGCGCTTGGCCTCAACGTGGTCGATGTGCGGCTCAAGCAGACCAACCTGCCCGAGCAGAACCTGAACGCAACCTTCGAGCGGATGCGCGCCGAACGGGAACGGGAAGCCGCGGACGAGATCGCGCGCGGTAACGAGGCCGCGCAGCGGGTTCGCGCCCAGGCCGACAGGACCGTGGTGGAACTTGTTTCCGAGTCCCAGAAAGAGGCCGAGATCGTCCGTGGTGAAGCCGATGCCGAACGGAACGGGATCTTTGCCGCCGCCTATGGCGCGGATCCGGAATTCTTCGAGTTCTACCGGTCCCTGTCGGCCTACGAGGGAGCGATCAAGGGCGAGAACTCGTCGTTGGTCATCGCGCCGGACAGCGAGTTCTTCGACTACTTCAACGGCGCCCAGGGGACGGCCAAGTAAATGGACACGATCCTGCTCGCAATCGGGCTGGTATTCGTTCTGGAGGGGCTGGTGCTTGCACTGGCCCCTTCGCGTATCGACGAGATCCTCGAATTGATCCGCCAGATGCCGGTCGAAACCCGCCGGCTGGTCGGATTGCTGGCAATCACCAGCGGCGGCATCCTGTTGTGGCTGGCCAACTGGCTGGGTGGCTAAGGCCTTTCGCGGCTGGTTGAACGGGTCTGCCCAAAGCTTTGTCTTGCGTGCAGCCCTTTGGCCTGAGACACTTCTTTCAATGGCCGATAACAGAGCCGTTCCCAAAGGCCGCCCGCGTGTCACGCCCTCGTGACGCGTTGCGACCGGACTTTGAATTGCGACTCTCCGGTTTATGAAAAAGTATGAGCGCACAAAAGTTGTGCGGCTACGCGCAGCTCGAAATTGACTGAACCGTCGCAAAAGGCGGGCCACAAGAAACAGAAGGATAATCGAGTGAAATCTCAAGCTCTCTCCCTTCGCGAAAGGGAAACCGCGACGCGGTTCTTCCCGGCGGTGCTGCTTGGCTTGGCGCTGCTGATCGCGCAATCGCTTGGCGCCCATGCAAAGGGTGCCCCCGAAAGCTTCGCCGACCTGGCCGAAAAGGTCAGCCCGGCGGTGGTGAACATCACCACGTCGACGATGGTGGCCACTGCCTCCAACCCGCATGGCGATGGCGGCCCGATCATTCCCGAGGGTTCTCCCTTCGAGGATTTCTTCCGCGATTTCATGGAGCGCAACGGCCCCAACGGAACCCCGCAGCGGCCCCGTCGTTCTTCGGCGCTCGGCTCGGGTTTCGTGATTTCCGAGGACGGATACATCGTTACCAACAACCACGTCATCGCCGAGGCGGACGAGATCTCGATCGAGTTCTTCTCCGGTGACGAACTACCTGCCAAGGTGATCGGCACCGACCCGAAGACAGACCTCGCTTTGCTCAAGGTTGAAACCGAGAAGCCGCTCTCCTTCGTGCCTTGGGGCAATTCGGACAATGCCCGCGTGGGCGACTGGGTCATGGCCATGGGCAACCCGCTGGGGCAGGGTTTCTCCGTCTCCGCCGGTATCGTCTCCGCCCGCGGCCGGGCGCTCTCGGGCAGCTATGACGACTTTATCCAGACCGACGCCGCCATCAACCGCGGCAACTCCGGCGGTCCGCTCTTCAACATGGAAGGCGAGGTGATCGGTATCAACACCGCGATTCTCAGCCCCAATGGCGGCTCGATCGGTATCGGCTTTGCCATGTCCTCCCGGGTTGCGACCAATGTGATCGAGCAACTCAAGGAATTCGGCGAAACCCGCCGTGGCTGGCTGGGCGTTCGTATCCAGGACGTGACCGACGATGTGGCCGAGGCCATCGGCCTTGAGAAAGCCAAGGGAGCGCTGATCACCGACGTGCTCGAAGGCCCCTCGCAAGATGCCGGCATCAAGACCGGTGACGTCATTCTGTCCTTCGACGGAACCGACGTGGAAGATACCCGCGGCCTGGTCCAACTGGTCGGCAATAGCGAGGTCGGCAAGAGCGTCCGCGTGGTTGTCTTCCGCGAGGGCAAGACCGAAACGCTGATGGTGACGCTTGGCCGTCGTGAGACCGCCGAAAGCACCGAGACGGCCGACGGTTCGCCGGACATGGAAATGCAGGAACCGCAGGATGCAGAGATCCTCGGCATGACCGTGACCGCCGTGACGCCGCAAATCGCCGAAGAGATGGAACTCGGCGAGGATGCGAGCGGTCTGGTCGTCAAGGATGTCGACGAGGCAAGCGATGCCTTCGAGAAGGGTATGCGCCCGGGGGACATTATCACCCAGGCCGGACAGGTGGAAGTATCCACGATCGAGGATCTGGAAGCCCGGATCGCGGACGCGACCGACGCAGGCCGCAAATCGATCCTGCTGTTGATCCGCCGCGCTGGTGGCCCGAGCTTCGTGGCTCTCAGCCTCGAGTGATCCTCTGGGAAAAATGATATGGGAAGGGGCGTCGGAATTCCGGCGCCCTTTTCTTGAGAACCTGCGCACGGCCGTTTGCGGGGCTGGCTGTTGCACGCGGAAATGATCCTCCGGATCGTGCCTCCGGCGGGGATACTTTTGGTCAGAAGAAGTCGTTTGTGCTTCCTTGTCTTCTTTTGACCGGAAATATCCTGGGGGGAGCGCTCGCAAGAGCGCGGGGGGCAACGCCCCCTGCCGAAATCCCGGTCAACGCGAACCCGGTCGACTGCTTAGGATGAGGGATCCGATCTCGGAACGCTGTTCTGGCGACGGGTGATTTGGCGGGAAGAGTATGGAAAAAAGAGGCCCGCCTTGACGAAGGCGGGCCTGTTTCTGGACTGCTTGCTTGCTCAGTCGCCGCGACCGTTGTTGGACGATTGGTCGGCTTTCAGGCTGGTCAATTCCGAAAGGGAATAGTCGGCCGCATTGACGCCAAGCGAGGCGGCAAGCTGTGCATGGCCTGCGGAAATGCCGCTCTTGCTGGAGGCAACGAAACCGTCATCCACGCCTGCGTTGTTGCGGATGAAACCAGCCGTTTGTTGCTCGTTCTTTTCGAGCGCCGAGCGCAAGGCGATGACATCCGCGGTGGAATAGCTGCTGTCCGCACCGACGGAAGCCGCGAATTGCGGGGCGCTGTCGATGCGGCCCTTGGTGATGCTGCCGGAAAGGATGTCGTTTGCCTTGGCATGTTCCCCGTTTTCGACTGCGCTGCGCAGGGCGATGAGTTCGCCGGTGGAGTAGACACCTGTTTCGACGCCGAGAGAGCGGGCGAGTTGGTCGGAAGCCAGAGCCGGGCCAGCCAGAGTAAGAGCGAGAGCGGTGAAAAGCACGGTACGTTTCATGATGTGGTCCTTTGGTCGTGTCTTGTTTCGTTTCTGTCTGTCGGCGCCTCTTTGCGCCTTCGATGAGAGACAAATGGGGAGGTGTTGGAAAATGCAAAACCTTATGAAATTTTGAGGTCTATGCGCATTCATGCACATCACGGACGCTCGAGCGGGGTTGTCTGCTGCGCTTTGATTTCATGTCCTGATTCAAAGGGCACCGTTGGGGTTGGGCGCTGACTCTTTCGCCCCCACGAGGCAGCAGACATATGTCGAACGCACGAATGCTCCCGGTCCCGTGAAGGAAGTTCAGTGGTTTCGGGCCTTCACTGGTGGGAGAATCCGGTTCGTAAAGGGTCCATTGCTCAAGGGTATTGTCCCGATTTGGTACGGCACACTCGCCAAGCGCGAGGACATGTCGGGCAGGGCTGCACGATCGTTGTGTCCATTGTTGGCGAACTGGTCAGTTGAGTCCTGGTGGGTGTGCCTACGAACAACGCTGCGGGGGAAGAGAGCTACGCGGGATTTGCCGGCACGGCGATGGCGACGAGCCCCAGTTGGCGGGCGGCTGTCAGTGACAGGACGGAAGAGTTCAGCCCCTGGGGCTTCTGATAGTCGCGAATTGCGCTGCGCGTTGCGGTGTTGAGCGTACCGGTGATCTCACCCTCGTAACGGCCGCGGGCCTTGAGAGCGCGTTGCAGCGAGGCAACGACGTCGGGGGTGAAACTGTTTGGGCAGGGCGTTTCGAACCAGAGTTCCTGGCGCTCTTCGACGATTTCCTGCCGGGATTCGGTTCGCGTGACAGCCGGGGTTGTCACGTTTCCATCTGCATCGAGAACCGCCGGGGTGACGATGATTTCCTCGGTGATGGTCTGTAGCCGGGCCGGGGTTTCGTCACGACCCCAGCATGTGCCGGGAGCGGCATCGGGTGGCCCGGAGGCATCACGCGAGGCGATCTGGCCCGGCTGTTGTGGGCGTGCAACTTCAGGAAGGCCCGGGCTGCAGGCGGGCAGGGCAAGCAATGCGAGTAGCAGGGCCGGGCGGATCATCGTTGCGTTCGGACGGGTTCAGAAACGGTTCGCCGCAGACTATCCGGTAGGCCGTTTCGGGCAAGCCCGTCCGTGGCGTCGCCAGTGTTCCGGTCACCGGTTGTGGCAGATGCGACTCAGGCGGGGCTATCCGGGTCGAAATCGGGGCGGGCCAGCGCGTCGAGCATGGGCGAGATATCCTCGACATGTTCCGCGATCACATGCACCACTTCCTGCTCTCGCTGGACGCGACCTGTGATGCGCAGCAGGCGCCCGGCGATCACCGCGCGGCGATAGCGTTCATAAACCTTGGCCCAGACGACGATATTGCAGGTGCCCGTCTCGTCTTCCAGCGTGATGAAAATCACCCCCTTGGCGGTGCCGGGCCGCTGCCGGACCAGCACCAGCCCGGCCACGCAGATCCGCGCGCCGGCAGGCGGCAGCGCGAGCTGGCTGGCCGTGAGGCAGGAAGGCGGGCGCGGCCAACTGTTGGGAGGTGGGGAGGGGGTGAGAGATGGCATAAGAACAAAAATAGAACAAATAGACAGAAAGGCCAAGTCCCGTCGGCACTGGCAAAGCCGCGGCGATTGACCTATGTCAGCCAGTGGAGAAGCCAAGCGGCAAAGCCAGCTAGAAGGACAAGACGCGTGCCAAAGATCACCTATGTCGAGCATTCCGGGAAGGAACATGTCGTGGACGTCGCCACTGGGATGACGGTAATGGAAGGTGCGCGCGATAACGGTGTGCCCGGCATCGATGCCGATTGCGGCGGCGCCTGCGCCTGTTCGACCTGCCACGCCTATATCGACCCGGCCTGGGCCGAGAAGCTGCCACCAGTGGAGTCGATGGAAGAGGACATGCTGGACTTCGCCTACGAGACGAAGCCGGGCCTGTCGCGCCTGACATGCCAGGTCAAGGTGACCGACGATCTCGACGGGCTCGTCGTTCAGCTTCCCGAAAAGCAGATCTGATCGGTGCTGCGGGCCGCGCTTGCCGCGTTTGTCGCGCTCGCGGTTCACTCGGCTGGGGCTGTGGGTGCGCAGGTATGTGAGAGCCCTATCGACGAAGCCAGCTACCGGGAGCCGACAGACCGCTATCCGCATGGTATTCTGGGGGATGACCTCGAATGGGGCACGCTGCGCCTGTCTTGCGGTGCACGCACGCTGGATGTCGTGCTGCCCGAGGAGATGGTTTTCGAAGACGTGGCGCCACGGCTGGTGGACCTTGATGCCGATGGTGCGCCGGAAGTGGTGGTGGTGGAGAGCCACCGGGACCAGGGCGCGCGATTAGCGGTGTGGGGGCTGGCGAAGAAGGAACCTGTTCGCCTCGCCGCGACGCCCTTTATCGGGACCCGTTTCCGTTGGTTGGCGCCCGTTGGCGTGGCCGATCTGAACGGCGATGGAACGGTTGAGCTTGCCTATGTCGACCGGCCGCACCTGGCAAAGATCTTGCGTGTCTGGCGCTATTCCGATGGCAAGCTGACGGACGTGACTTCGGCGGCGGGCTTTTCCAATCACAAGATCGGTGAACGGGATATTGCGGGCGGAATACGGCATTGCAGCGGTGGCCCGGAAATGCTGCTGGCCTCGGCGGATTGGAAGCGGCTTCTTGCCGTGCGGCTGGATGGACAAACCTTGCTGTCGCGCGATATTGGCCGGCATGAGGGACGTGCTTCTTTTGCGGCTGCTTTGGAATGTCGGTAGCGGCACACTTCCCTCTCTCGTCACACCGAAGATGCTCTCTACCAGTTGAGCGCGGCGCACGCGGCGCAATCTGGAAAACCGACAAGTGTTGAAGACGGAAAGACTGCTCCGGTTATGTTTGAGCAGTCTGCCGACGTCAAAAGGGGGCTTTGCCCCCCGCGCTCGGACGAGCGCGCCCCCCAGGATATTTTCGGTCAAAAGAAGACAGGGAAGCACAAGGGACTTCTTCTGACGAAAAGTATCCCCGCCGGAGGCACGATCCGCAGGATCGTTCACGCGTGCGCAGCACGCGCTACCGAGTGGCTATCCGGACCGCAAAACGGGTCAAGCCAGGCGAGTAATCGCAAAGCGATCTGTTTGCCGCCGTTACCGACGCCGACGTTGCGGACGGCGTTTCGGTTCCGAAATTGGTTCGAATTCCTTGTCGAGGCCTAGCTGGTCCCGCAGAACCCGCCCTTTCACTTCCTCGACCTCGCCCGGCTTGAGGTCGCCCAGGCGGAACGGGCCATAGCTCACGCGGATCAGCCGATTGACGGGCAAGCCCACGGTTTCCATGGCGCGGCGGATCTCGCGGTTGCGGCCCTCGCGAATGCCGACCGTGATCCAGGCATTGGAGCCCTGCTGGCGGTCGAGCGTGACGCTCATCGGCTGAAAACGCTCGCCCTCGATCACGATGCCCTTACGGAGTGGCTCGAAAGTCTTGTCTTCCGGGCGGCCATTAACGCGGACGCGGTATTTCCGCACCCAACCCGTCGACGGCAATTCCAGCCGCCGCTTGATTGCGCCGTCATTGGTCAGCAGAAGCAGTCCTTCGGAGGTCAGATCCAACCGGCCGACGGAGAGCACGCGAGGCATGTCCTCTGGTAGCGCATCGAAGACGGTCGGGCGGCCTTTCTCGTCCCGCGCCGTGGTCACGAGACCCGCGGGCTTGTGATAGAGCCAGAGGCGCGGCGGCTCGGTTTCGGCGAGCGGTTGTCCGTCGATGGTGATGCTGTCCGTGGCAGTCACGTTGAGGGCCGGGCTGTCGATCTTCTTGCCGTTCACAGTGACACGGCCGGCTTCGATCATGCGCTCGGCTTCGCGGCGCGAGGCATGGCCGGCACGGGCGATCACCTTGGCGATACGGTCGCCATCCTTGGGGGCTTCTGAATTCTGGGTCATGCTCTCCGATACGATGCCACCGTGGCCTTGCCAAGAGCGCCGTGGCAGGGCAGGGGAGGAGAATGAGCCCATTCACCAGCCATATGGACATTGCTCTGGACGAAGCCCGCGCTGCCGCTGCGCGCGGGGAGGTGCCCGTGGGCGCGGTGCTGGTGGACCCAATGGGCCGCGTCGTGGCGCGGGATGGCAACCGGACCCGCGAACTCAGCGACCCGACGGCGCATGCCGAGGTGCTGGTGATCCGCGCAGCCTGTGCGGCGGCGGGGTCCGAGCGGCTGCCGGGGCATGATCTCTACGTGACGCTGGAGCCTTGCCCGGCCTGTGCGATGGTCATCTCGGCGGCGCGGATCGCGCGGCTCTATTACGGCGCGGCAGACCCCAAATCCGGCGGCGTGGTGCAAGGGCCGCGCATTTTCTCGCATCCGCAGGCACATCATGTACCGGAGGTCTATGACGGCATCCGGGCGGAGGAGGCTGAGCGCCTGTTGAAGGATTTCTTTGCCGCCCGGCGCTGAACCGGGCGGCGCATTCCGATCAGATCTCAACGGGCTCCATCACTTCCGGCGTTTTCACCTCCAGGCCGGGCAGCGCTTCGATCAGCGCCTCGGCGGATTGCTCCAGCAGCGGGAAGGTCCGGTAATGGCAGGGGATCACGACCTTGAAGTCGAAGAACTTGCGGGCAGCGAAGGCGGCGCGCTTCATGTCCATAGTGAAATGGCCACCCGCACAGAGGATGCCGATATCGGGCTGATGCAGTTCTGTCCAGACGCCCATATCGGCCGTCACATCGGTATCTCCGGAAACATAGATCGTGTGCCCTTCGCCGCTGATCATGAAGCCGGCCTCTCCGCCGGCATAGACTGGCCCCGCCTCGGAGCCGAGCGAGGAGGAATGAACCGCGTTCACCATCGTCACCGCGACCCCACCCAGGGCGACCGTGCCGCCCTTGTTGAAGCCGATGACATTGGCGCCTTCGGTGGCTTCCCAGTGGCTCATCAGGTCATAGATGCCGACAATCGGCGCGCCGAGTTCCCTTGACAGCGCCAGCGCGTCGGCGGAATGGTCGCCATGGCCGTGGGTGAGCAGGATATGGGTGGCGCCGGTAACTGCCTCGGCGCGGCGGGTTTCGGGGAAGGACGGGTTGCCCGTGAGCCAGGGATCGATCAGCAAAACCTGATCCGCGATCTCGATACGGAAGCCGGAATGGCCAAGCCAGGTGATCTTCATTTGTCTCCTCCTCCCAAAGAGCTAAGCATTGCAGGGGCGAGCCTATCGCGGAGGGATCGGAATGGAAGGCCTATTGCGGAAGGTCGACGGATATTGTGAACGGACCGATTTCACCTATTGGTCGGAGCCGGTGAATGCGCTCACAAATGCGGCCTTCCTGATCGCGGCCTTTCTGCTCTGGCGGCGGTTGCGCGGACAGGAATTGCCGCTCGCGATCGGAATGTGCGTGGTCCTCGCGGCGATCGGTGTCGGCTCCTACCTGTTCCACACCCACGCGACGATCTGGGGGGCGATCGCGGACACCACGCCGATCGCCCTCTTCATCCTGCTCTACATTTTCGCGGCCAATCGTGATTTCTGGAACCTCTCGTGGCAGTGGGCCTTGCTGGCGACGGCCGGGTTCTTCCCCTTCGCCGCGCTCACGGTGCCGCTGTTTCAAAAGCTTCCCTTCTTCGAGGTCTCGGCGGGGTACTGGCCGGTGCCGCTGCTGATCGCGCTCTACGCCACCGGCTTGCGCAGGCGTGCGCCCCGGACAGCTGGGGGATTGGCCATCGGGGCGGGAATCCTCTGCGCCTCGCTGGGGTTTCGGTCAGTGGACGAAACCGTCTGCGCCAGCTTCCCGCTGGGCACGCATTTCCTGTGGCATATCCTGAACGGGATCATGCTGGGCTGGATGATCGAGGTCTATCGCCGCCACATGGTCGAGCGGGGCGCCTGACGGGCTCAGTTCGTCTTGCGGCGCGGAGCGAAGGGCAGCGGGGTGACCGGCACACCGTCTTCGATCAGGCTCCTGGCTTCCTGCATGTTGGCCTCGCCGTGAATCGAGCGTTGCGGCGCCTCGCCCTCGTGGATGGCGCGGGCCTCGCGGGCGAAATCGCGGCCGACATAATCGCTTTCGGCTTCGACCCGCTTGCGCAGCTCGGCGATTGCCTTTTCGGCCGTCGTGGCGGGTGCGGAAAGCGGATGTTCGGCGTCCGGGCGGGCGGGTTCGGGCTTGCGCTCGCTGGATTTCACATTCGGCGCCATCATCGCCTTTTCGACCTTGCCGGAGCCACAGACAGCACAACTCACCATCCCCGAAGCGACAAGCTTTTCGAAGGCATTGGCCGACGCAAACCAGCTTTCAAAGCGGTGTCCATCGGCACATATGAGGCTGTACTTGATCATGCTCTTCAGATGTAACGCCTGACTGCGAGAATTTCAAAGGGCGTGCACGCCAGGTTCTCTAGCGAGCCTTGCCCGGATCGAAATTCCGCAGGATTGCCCGCAATTCCGGCTCGGCCACTTTCTTGCTGGCCTGCTTTGGCGAGAACCACTTGCGACGGCGTTGGTTGCATTCGGGAAAATCCTTGGCAAGCGACTTCACCTTGACCGGGAAGACGCAGACAACGCAGGGCAGGTCCTTCTCGCCCTTGGCCTCCGCGACCTTGATATAGCTGAAATAGCCGATGCAGTCCTGCTCGGCCTTGCCGCGAACACCGGCCTCTTCCCAGGCTTCGATCTTTGCCGCGCCATCCGGGGTCACGTTGCGCATCGGCCAGCCCTTCGGGATGATCCAGCGGCGGCTCGTGCGAGACGTTATCAACAGAACCTGAGGCTTGCCGTTAACGACACGATAGCAAAGCGCTCCATATTGGGTCCGGACATCCTTGTCCGCGGTCAGTCCCTTGGGAAGTTTGAAATTCTCTTGCACGGGTTACCTATTACCGCATCGCCCTCGTGGCGGATGGTTCCTTGTGATTTCTGGCGGTGCCTTTTCAGTGTTGGTTATACTCTAGGTATCACCTACGACAGTTCTCTACCAGCTTTGCGACGAAAATGATTCGACCTAGATAGTAAAAATCGGCCTGAATGCAACGATTTTTGCGCGAAATACGGGGCTGGCGGGCGGTCTTTGCGCCGGAATGGTGAGCCGCCAGTTGGAGGAACGGTACAACTTGGAACACGGTCAGGATTCAGCGGCGGGCGTTGCAATCGACACGCGGCACATGGATGGCGGCTTCACGGGTTTCATCGGCTCGGAGATCTATCGCGGATCGAGTTACGGGGCGTGGCATCCGCTGCGCGTGCCGAGAGTCTCGACGGTGATGGACCTGGCCCGCGCGCTCGGCTGGCTCGGCGGCGAGAGTTATATCCCCTCGCCTTGTGCCAAGCCCGCGGCGCTCGCCCATTGGCATGACCCGGCCTATATCGCCGCCTTGCAAAAGGCCGAGGCCGAGCAGCAGGTTTCGCATGAGACGCGGGACTGCTTCGGGCTCGGCACACATTCCAACCCGGTCTACGGAGAGGTTTTCCGGCGACCCGCCACCGGGGCGGGGGGCTCGATCCTTGCTGGCGAGCTTCTGGCGCAGGGCGGGGTGATCTACCACCCGGCGGGCGGGACACATCACGGAATGCCGGCGCGGGCCAACGGGTTCTGCTACCTGAACGATCCGGTGCTCGCCATCCTGTCGCTGCGGCGGAACGGAATCCGTCGCATCGCCTATATCGACATCGACGCGCATCATCCCGATGGGGTCGAGATGGGGTTTGCCGGCGATCCCGAAACCTTGATGATCTCGGTTCACGAGGAGCGGCGCTGGCCGTTTACCGGTGAGCTTGGCGAGGATGCGGGCGGGTCCGCGGTCAACCTGCCGGTGCCACGCGGGTTGAATGATACGGAGATGGCCCTGATCCGAGAGGCGCTGATCCTGCCCCTGGTGGACCGCTTCGCGCCGGAGGCAATCGTGCTGCAATGCGGGGCGGATGCCGTCGAGGAGGACCCGCTCTCCCGGCTGTCGCTGTCCAACAATGCCCATTGGAAGATCGTCGCGGCGCTGCGCCCGCTCGCGCCGCGCTATCTCGTGCTCGGCGGGGGCGGCTACAACCCGTGGTCTGTCGGTCGGCTCTGGACGGGCGTCTGGGCGGTTCTGAACGGGATCGAGATCCCGGACCGGCTGCCGCCCGAGGGCGAGGCCGTCCTGCGCGCGATCTCGTGGCACGGGCACCGGCTTGGCCGCAATCCGCCGGAGCATTGGTTCACCACGCTGCAGGACGCTCCGCGCGAAGGCGCCGTTCGCCCCGAGTTGCACGACAGGCTGTCCTTCCTGCGGCAGCGCGAGGGGCTGGGCTAGGTTCGGCGGTCGAACTTGCAGGACAGGTGGATGAGTGATTCCGTGTCGCGCACACCCGGAATGGCGCCGATCCGGTCCAGCGCCTCGTCCAGCTCTCCGGTTGACTCGGCAACGAGTTGCAGCACCAGGTCCATTCGCCCGGTCGTGCTGTGACAGCTCTCGACCTGTGGCATCGTCTTCAGCCGCTGCACGAGCGGGGCCGTGCTGCGTGGCTCGATATGCAGAAGGACGGTCGCCCGAATGCGGCGGCGCTCGGCGGTTTCTCCCAACCGGATGGTGTAGCCCGCGATCACGCCGGAATGCTTCAATCGCTCGATCCGGGCCTGGACGGTCGAACGTGCCACGCCGGCCTGCCGGGCAAGCTGGGAGGTGGGGGTGGAGCTGTCCGCGGCAAGGGCGGAGAGTAATTTTCTGTCGAGGTCGTCCATCATTTTGCCTGATATTTTCGTCATATTGCCGAAATTTGCAGGCGTTTTAAACGATTTTATTGGGTGAATCGTTCGGAACGCATGCGATCCTGTAATTGAAACATGCATCTTGCGAACGGTCGGAACAGGCCGCCATGCGGTGCCTTGGTTGGTGGAGCAGGCCAATGGGATTGAACAAGACGATCTGGAAACATCCGGGCGATTATATCGCGGCACATCCAAGCGGCGGACCGGTGCTTTTTTTCGCGCCCGAGGTCCTGCAACGGACAGCGGCGCGGTTTGTCGTCGGGTTTCCCGGGCTGGTGAGTTATGCGGTGAAGGCGAACCCGGAGGCGGCGGTGCTGCAGAACCTGAGCGCGGCGGGGATCACGGCCTTCGACGTGGCTTCTGTCGAGGAAATCGAGCTGCTACGCCGGGTGGTGCCGGGGGCGGTGCTGCATTTCAACAATCCGGTGCGCGGGCAGGCAGAGATCGCGCACGCCGTCGCGCTGGGTGTGCGCTCCTTCAGCGTGGATAGCCATTCGGAGCTGGCAAAGCTCGTCGCCTGCCTCCCCGTCGGCAGCGAGGTTTCGGTTCGTTTCAAGCTCCCGGTTCCCGGCGCAGCCTATGATTTCGGCAGCAAGTTCGGCGCCACGGCGGACCAGGCCGGAGAGTTGCTCCGCGCCGTTGCCTCCGCCGGTCTCGTTCCGTCGATGACCTTTCATCCCGGTACGCAATGCACCGAGGCGGCGGCATGGGAGAGCTATATTCGCGAGGCGGCGGTGATCTCGAAAGCCGCCGATGTGCGGATCGCGCGGCTGAACGTGGGCGGTGGTTTCCCGGCGCATCGGCGGAAACAGGCGCCGCCGGATCTCGAAGCGATCTTCGAGCGGATCGGGCAGGCGGCCCGCGCCGCCTTCGGGCCGGAGCTGCCGAAGCTGCTCTGCGAGCCGGGGCGCGGCATGGTCGCCGAGAGCCAGTCGCTCGCCGCCCGCGTGCGCGCGGTGCGCGACGCTTCCGACGTTTTTCTCGACGATGGCGTTTATGGCGGGCTGATGGAGTTCCCGCAGATCGGCATTACGGATCGCTTCGAGCTATATGATGGACATGGAAGCAAGCGGCGCGCCCCCTTGCGCACGCGGACCGTCTTCGGCCCGACCTGTGACAGTCTCGACCGGCTGCCGGGGCAGTTGAACCTGCCCGAGACCATTTCGGAGGGCGATGTTCTGCTCTTCCACGGCATGGGCGCCTATTCGACGGCGACGGTCACGCGGTTCAACGGGTTCGGTCACCTGGGATTGGCAACCGTTCGGTCGCTTGGGCATGATAGCTCACGATAACGCACAGGTGCGCGTGGCGCGGCAGCGGCATCTGGTGAAGCCGCGGGTCCGTCCCCACATCTGTTGCAGGAAACTTTCAAGACAGGGTGGAGGAGCACCCATGCGGATTTTGCGCCGAATCGGAAATCGGGGAGCGGTGGCGCTATGCGGCTGAACCGTCAGATTGCCGCCTGGAGACGCCTGCGTCGCCGGAATCGTCACCGCCATTCGGGGATGACGTCGCATCGGCGCGGGCCGGTGGTTCACGTGGTGATCCTTGACGGAACCATGTCCTCGCTGGAGCCGGGATGCGAAACCAATGCCGGTCTGGCCTATCGTTTGCTGGCCGAAAGCCGCCCCAACCCGCAACTGTCGCTCTTCTACGAAGCCGGCATCCAGTGGCGCGACTGGGCGAGTACCGGCGATGTCGTGGTGGGTCGTGGGATGAACCGGAAAATCCGCCGCGCTTACGGGTTCATCGCTGCGCGCTACCGGCCCGGCGACAAGATCTACCTGTTCGGCTATTCGCGCGGGGCCTTCGCCGTACGCTCGCTGGCCGGCGTGATCGACCGGATCGGCCTGCTCAAAGCGCAGTTCGCGACCGAGCGGAATATCCGCCTCGCCTATCGCCACTACCAATGCGCGCCGACGAGCGAGGCCGCGAACCGGTTTGGCCGCAAGCTGTGCCACCCCAATACCTGCATCGAGATGGTCGGCGTGTGGGACACGGTCAAGGCGCTTGGGCTGCGCCTGCCGCTCCTGTGGCGGCTGACCGAGCCGGCCCACGCCTTTCACAACCACGCAATCGGCCCGCATATTCGCCGTGGCTATCACGCGCTGGCTCATGACGAGACCCGCCTCGCCTTCACCCCGGAGTTGTGGGAAACCCCGCCCGGACGCGTCGGGACGGTGGAACAGCGCTGGTTCCCCGGTTGTCATGGCGATATCGGCGGTCAACTGGGCGGTTTCGAGGCCGCGCGCCCGCTGTCGAACCTGTCGCTGGTGTGGATGCTGGAAAAGGCAGAGGCCGCAGGTCTGTCCCTGCCCAACGGCTGGCAGCAACGCTTTCCGTGCGATGCCGAGGCGCCGTCGGTCGGGACGTTTCGTGGGTTGGGAAAGCTGTTCCTGTTGCGGGCAAGGCGCCGTATCGGCAGAGACCCGTCGGAGACGTTCCACCCGGCAATCGACCGTCAGGAGGACCTTGTGCGGGCTGCGACGGCGGGCTGAAAGCCACGGTCGCGGCATGACCTGATCAGTTGCGCAGACGCCGCGCGTTGTCGCGGGCTTCCTTTCGAAGGGGGGCAACGGCGGCACGGGTAATGGCGCCGGGATCATTGCCGCTGATCGCGGAAACGCCGGCATCCTGCGCCGCCTGAACGAAGGCAAACGGCTTTTCCAGCACCATCTTTGTGGCTTCCTCGGTGGACATTGTCCCGGTCATCATCTGCCAGCTTCGTAGCCAGATCACCTCGGACGCAGCGAACCACATTTCCTGTTCTTCAATCGCGGCCTTCTGCCAGTTGTGGCCAGATTGCAGTGAGTAGCCTGATCTGACTGGTCCAGTTTGATTGTTAGTGCATGACCGGCCTTGGTTCCATCTGGATGATGGTTTCCGGTGCCGGTGGCCTGTAGCCCAATGCACTGTGAGGTCGCTTGGTGTTGTAGTGCTTTCTCCAACCTTCGATGATGATTTGGGCCTCCCTCAGTGAATAGAAGATTTCGCGGTTGAGCAGCTCGTCCCGCATCCGGGCGTTGAAGCTCTCGACGTAGCCGTTCTCCCAGGGTGACCCCGGTTCGATGAACGCTGTCTTGGCACCGACGGCCTCGATCCAGGCGCGAACGTCCTTGGCGACGAACTCTGGGC
>NZ_FNEK01000178.1 GCF_900099935.1 Aliiruegeria lutimaris
GCGTCTTTCAGGCGGGTTTTGGGATGTTGAGTGCTTCGAAAAGATTGAGCTGTTCGGGCTGGCTCCTTGAGGTTCCGGTGAAGGTTTTGGTTCCGATGTGCGTGGTGTGCCGCTGGATCCTCGCAAGCAGGTCTAGGGCGGTTCGGGGACTGGCGGATTGCCCTTTGGCTTTCAGGCGCATGCGCATGACGCGGTAGAGGATGAGTGCCAGGAAGCAGATCATCGCGTGGGCGCGAATGCGGTCCGGCAGGCGGTGGTGGACGGGGGCGATTTCGATGTCGGACTTCAGGACACGGAAGCCGCGTTCGATATCAGCAAGAGACTTGTAGCGCGCGACGGTCTCGGCCGGGGTCAGATCGGGGGCATTGGTGATCAGGGCGAGCGTTCCGTCGAAGAGCTCCGCCCTGACAATTGCGTCCTCATCCAGGCTCCAGCTGAACCTTTCGGCCCGCAGATCCGGTTTGAGAAAGCGGGTCAGTTCCGCCTCGGCCACGGCGCGAGTGAATCTGCTGTAAGCGCCACGGTCGGAGGCGCGGCGCCCACGCGCGGTCTGGCCGGCGTCTTGAGCCTCAAGCTTCGCGACCGATTTCTCCGCCATGGTTTCCACCTCGGCGATGCGCTTGCGGCGGTGGGCCGATTGCTCCTCGGCACGTAGCCGATCATGGGCAACGATCAGGCGATGGCCGGCGAACTTGCTTTCGGCAAGGCCCACCTCATCGAAGGCAAGCTCCTGGAAAGTTTCGACCAGATCGGTGTAGCGGCGCGCCGGGACAGCCAGGATGAACTCCAGCGTCCGCCCGTCCCGGTCGGCCATCTCGGTGAGGTCCCGGATGTTGTCCAGGCTCAACAACCCTCGGTCGGCGACCAGCACGACACGCTGGATCGGGAAACGCTGCAGGACTGTTTGCAGCATGCCCTGAAGGGTCTTCGTCTCTGCCACATTGCCGGGGTGAACGTTATGCATGAGCGGCAAACCATCGGCCGTTTGCACCACACCAAGCACGAATTGCCGGGCGATGCCGCCGGTTTCCTTGTTCATGCCGAAGGCGCGAATATCGTCATCCACCTTTGCGCCGCCATGGATGCGGACGGTGGTCAGGTCATAGAAGACGACCGTGAGATCCTGATCGACGAGAGGTCGGATCTGTTTCGCCAGTTCCAACTCGACCCGCTCACCGTGATCCATCAGCGCATCCATGCTGCGCAGAAGATGCTGGTGGGTGACGGTTTCGGGCATCGCCGGCATGGCCACAGTCTCCAGCCAACGCAGGCAGCCGAGCTTGCTGGCGGGATCGCAGAGCCGATTGAAGACCATCGCCCGGATGAGCGCCTCGACATCCAATTTGCGCTTGCCGGACCGCAGCCCGCGGCTGAGCGCGCGGTCAAAGCCCAGATCCTTCCACAACTCGTGCAGGGCGAAGACATCCCCATAAGACCTGGCGCTTTCGGCGATGACATCCGAGGAGGTGTTTTCCGCGCGCCCGACTACCCGGTTGAGCCCATTTATCAGTGGATCAAGCTTGTCGGCGGTGAGATCATCGATCCGGCCGAGGTTGGCGACCACCTTGT
>NZ_FNEK01000116.1 GCF_900099935.1 Aliiruegeria lutimaris
AGGCCCAGACCGCGTATCCGATGACGCTTCGTGCGAACCGGAAACCTTTGATCCGCGACAAGTCTTCGATATTAAACATGGCGGTGGACTAACCCCACCCAGAAACGTCAACAACCTGACAATGCCGTTTCGAGAGGATCCTGGCGGATACAAGGCCGGCCTGGGCCAATGTCGGCGAGGATTACGAAGCGCGAATGTCGCTTGGGCAAGAGGAAGATCAGGAAATGCCGGCCGCCGGCAAGGTCCTGCCATTTCCCGGAAACGCGACTGCAACCCCGCCAGATCTGTCTTCGGGAGATGAATGGGCCCTCGCATCCGGCCTCCTGTTCTCGATGAATCCGAGCTTGCATGCGTCCTGGTTAGCACCGCTCAAACGGGAGAAGCGTGTTGGCGACAGGCTGTTGCTTCATGCGCCGACCCGGTTTCATGCGACCTATGTGCAAACGCATTTGCTGGATCAGATCCTTGCCGCATTGCATCGTGTCGATGACAGCGTGGGCCTCGTGACCGTCATGCATGGCTGAGAGAACGGGGCAGGGGGCCGAACCCGTTTCCGCGTCTCAGGTATTCAGGTCCAGGTCGCTCATGTTCACGAGGCTTGCCGTGGCCCAGGCGAACAGGTAACCGATGCCGCGCACGGTCTTGATCAGTTGCGGATGGTCCGGGTCGCGCTCGATCTTCTTGCGCAGACGAGCGACCCGGTTGTCGATCGAGCGATCCGTCGGCTCCCATTCGAGACCGGCCACTTTTTTCAGGAGTTGCTCCCGTGACAGGACCTGTTTGGGGTTTTCGAGGAAGACCATCAGCAGCGTGAAATCCGCCGTCGTCAAACCGCAGCGTTCACCTTGGCGGCCGATCAGTTCGAATTGATCGAGGAGCAAGGTCAGGCCGTCGAACTGCATCGCCCCGCCGTTTGCGGCATCCCCGGTCGATAGCTCGCTCTGGGGCTGCGAGGGAAGGCTGCGTCGCAGAACCGAGTGCACGCGGGCCAGGAATTCCCGTACATGGAAGGGCTTGGTGATATAGTCGTCGGCGCCGAGTTCCAGGCCGACGACGCGGTCGATGGGGTCGTCCCTGCCGGTCACCATGATGATGGGTACATTCGAGCGGCCGCGGATTCGCCGTGCAATGGACAGCCCGTCGCCCTCGGCAAGGTACAGGTCCAACGTTATCACGGACAGATCGGTTCTCGCCGCGATATCGAGCGCCTCATTCTCCGTTGCCGCTTCCAGAACCGAAAAGCCGTCTGTTTCCAGACAGTTGCGCAGCAGAGAGCGAACTGAGACTTCATCATCAATCACAAGTGCTTTTAACAAAGGCACACCCCCCCCGAGGTGACAGACAATTAGGAACTCCCTCAGGTAAACTGTAGCGTTAACCTTTAGCATTAACAGGTTTTCATTGCAATTCGCGCATTCGATTACCTTTATAGATCAAGGGGAAAGACTGTTTCGGGTTGCGACTTCGGGAGCGAGGATGCGGGTTCCGAGGAAGGAACGGGATAACGCAGAGAGGAGGATTTCAACGTGGGGCAGACATCTGTTCACACTGGCTGGCGCCCCCCTGATCGGGGGATGGGATGACGGAAAACGACAAGGACGCCGCGATAGCCGCCCTTGCGGATGAGACCGATCCGAGCGCCGCCGGGGCCTCGGATTCGCAAGCATCCCCGGCGCGCGTTGCCGACCGTTTGGCCGATGATTCGGAGGCCGGGCTCGCCAAATTGCGCGGACTGATCCGCGATTACCAAAAATCCGCCTTGGAGATGCAGGCGCGCGCCCATGCGGCGCAGTCTTACGCGGACAGCATTTTCAACGCGATCCGCGAGCCAATGCTGGTGCTTAACGGCACGCTGTGTATCGAGTCCGTGAACCACGCCTTTCGCCAGATGTTTCTGGCGGACGATCACGATGTGAGTGGCATGAGCCTGTTCGAAATCTGCGACGGCGGATGGGATTTGCCGGAGCTGCGTCACCTTCTGGGACAGGTTCTTCCTGACAGTGTTCCCGTCGAAGGCTACGCGTTCTCGATCAATACGCGAGACTCCGACCGGCGCGAATTTGCGCTTCATGCAGGGCGGATGAGTGACGAGGCTTCCGGAACAGAAAGGATCCTCCTGACACTGGACGATTTGACCGAGCGCGACAGGACCAGAAACGCGGTGCAAGGCCGTGAGCGGCGGTTGAATGCGATCGTGAGAGCGATTCCCGAGGCGGTGGTTTCGATCGATGTTCAGGGTACGATCCTTACGTTCAACCCGGCGGCAGAAGAGATCTTCGGCTACAAGGCCGAGGAGATCATTGGCGACACCGCCCGGAAACTGATGCCTTTCCCGATGTCGCAAATGAATGATGACCAGTTCGCCGACTACATCCGGAACATAATGCTCGACGAAATCGGAGAAGGACTGGACGCCGAGGCGCGGCGCAAGGACGATGAATGGGTGCCTGTCCACATCCAGGCATCGCCAGTGACGCTCAAGGATCAGCAGCAATATATCTGTATCCTCCGCGATCTGACCGGCGAACGAAGCCGCCGCGTCCTGTTGGAGCGCGCCCAGAAAATGGAAGCGGTTGGCCAGCTGACTTGCGGAGTTGTTCATGATTTCAATAACTTGCTGACGGTTGTGATCGGAAACCTTGAACTTCATGAGATGCGGAATGCCGGTGGCGAAAACGAAGGTCTGTTGAGCGAGGCGCTGGAGGCTGCGAATCTTGGTGCGGCGCTGACCAAGAAATTGCTGGCCTTTTCCAAGAAGCAACCGCTGGCGCCGAAAATCCTAGCGCTGCCGGAACTGATCGAAGGCCTCCATCCACTGCTGAGCCGTGCCTTGGGGGAACCGATCCGGATCAAGACCTTTCTGAGCGAAGATCTCGATACCGTTCTGGCCGATCCCGGACAGATAGAAAGCGCTGTGCTGAACATGGCGATCAACGCCCGTGACGCCATGCCGGACGGGGGAACGGTGACGATCAAGGCCAGAAACCGGACGATCAAACGCGGCGCAAGCAGTGGGAAATTCGACCTCAGTCCCGGTCAATATGTCGAGCTGTCGGTCATCGACACCGGTTCGGGGATGTCCCCGGAGGTCCGCGAGCACGCGTTCGATCCGTTCTTCTCCACCAAGGATTACGGGACAAGGTCGGGGCTGGGGCTGAGCATGGTCTACGGCTTTGCCAAGCAGTCGGGGGGGACAGTGACGCTCACCAGCAAAGTCGGGAAAGGCTCCAGGATCAGCCTGTTCCTGCCATCGGCGCTTGGCGGAACGTCGGCGCCGGCGGTGGAAAAGCGAGGGCTGATCGCGAGTGTGGCAGCGGAGACCGTTCTGCTGGTCGAGGATGATACCAGGGTTCGTCATCTGACCCGCGGACGGCTGGAGTTCCTGGGCTACAAGGTCATCGAGGCCGCGGACGGGCCAGCTGCGTTGCGCGCGCTCAACAGGCGGCGGCCAATCGACCTGATCCTGTCCGACGTGGTTATGCCGGGGGGGATGACGGGGGTCGACCTGGCCGAGAAGGTCGGCGAACTGTATCCGGATATCAGGATCTTGCTGGCCAGCGGATATGTCCGGGACGCAGTGGAGAAAGCAAAAAGACCCGATGGGCGCACCTATACGATGCTGCGAAAGCCATATGGCCTTGTGAAGCTGTCCCAGGCGCTGCGCGATCTGCTGCAGTAAGGAATTTCTCCGGCATCCGGGTACGGACTGCCTTGCGGAGCCCTGCCCGAGAACGCGCCTCCCGGTCCGGCCGGTTTTGCAGGTCAGGAGGGCAGATGGCCGGCTGCGCTATGCCTGAAGGCTGCTGGGGCCACTGCGGCGGAGTGCACCGTCTGCAATACTGCGCACGGTTTCGGCGAGTTCGGCGATTTGCCGATGCGACCAGGTCGTGTCAACCAGGAAGGCGAGGCTGGTCTCTCCGAGCTCTCTTGCGTTTGGCAGCGGCTGATCCGGTCCGAGATTTCGGTTGCGGAACGTGGCTTCTCTATAGATCTCCGAACAACTGCCGGAGAAGGCCGGGAAACCGGCCTCGGCGATCTCGGCGAGAATGCGGTCGCGGGACCACTCTCCGGCCAATGCCCCCGGCCGAACAAAGGCATAGAAGCGGTAAAAGGCATGGGTGAGCGGCGCGGCGGGCATCGGCACTCGCAGGGCATCGC
This sequence comes from Aliiruegeria lutimaris, assembly GCF_900099935.1. Lineage (GTDB taxonomy): Bacteria > Pseudomonadota > Alphaproteobacteria > Rhodobacterales > Rhodobacteraceae > Tropicimonas > Tropicimonas lutimaris. Next base: position 4,159 of record NZ_FNEK01000116.1, read on the forward strand.
ACCCCGACAAGGTTTCCGCGAGAATCTCCGCGTTGCGGGTCCGGTGGGCGAGGGTTGCCTCCAGCCGGGAAAGTTGGATGCGGCCGATGGCGGCCAGGGGAGCGGGCATGCGCAGATTGGTGCCGGGGCCGGAATCGTGCAGCCACCGGAAGCCGGGCGGGTGGTCTTGCGCGTGGACGGTGGCGTGGCCCTTGCCGTGATCCTTGTAGCTCCAGGCGCGCGACCACAGCGCATCGTCATTGCACAGAAGCATGCCGCCTTCGCCGCCGGTCGATATGATCTTGTCCTGGCAGAAGGAGAAAGATCCGAAATCGCCCATGGTTCCAACATGGGTGTCACCGATCCGGGCGCCATGGGCCTGGGCGCAATCCTCGATCACCCACAGGTCGTGGGCGCGGGCGAGATCGAGAATGCCTTCCATGTCGCAGGGCCAGCCAGCTAGGTGTACCGGCAGGATGCCGCGGGTGCGCGGGCCGATCAGCGGGGCAATGGTTTCGGGCGAAATGTTCTGGCTGTCGCGGTCGATATCGGCAAAGACCGGCACGCCGCCGGCCAGCAGAACGCAACTGGCCGAGGCGACGAAGCTGCGCGGGGTGACGATGACCTCGTCGCCCGGTTGCAACCCGAGCGCGTGCAGCGCGGTGTCCAGCGTCACCGAACCGTTGGCCATTGCGATGGCGTGACGGGCGCCGGTGGCGGCCCGGTAGGCGTCTTCGAACGCCGACACGTCAGGGCCGGTCCAGGCATTGACCTTGCCTGACCGCAGGACGTTTGCGACCGCTTCGATTTCTTCGGTGTCGTAGACGGGCCATCGGGTCATGGAGCTCAACCTCAGCAAACGGAACGGACGAGGACGAAGCCCTCGGCCGCCGGACGGTGGACCGTGGCGCCGCGCAGGGTTGCGAGAGCGCGCAGGGCCTCGACGGAACGCTCGTGCGGAGCAGGGCGCACCTGGCTCGCGAAGAGCTGGAAAGCGGCCAGCTTGCGTTCGAGCGTGGCTGAGATGTCGACGAAGACATTGGGCGTAAAGGGTGGCGTCAGGTAGGGCGCGTTCCAGTTGGTTTCCGAGAGTGTCTCGTAGACGGCGATCGTGGCCGGGTAGCTGGCCTGGTGCGGCCGGCTCGCGACGAGCGTGGAGAGAAAACTGAGTTGATGATCCAGGTGAATATCGCCCGGGTGCGGGGCAAGGATCAACGAGGGTGACAGGTTTCGAACAAGCGCGCCAAGGCCAGCATTGAGTGCCGAATGCGGATGCTCGGACAACTCGGCGGCGGGAAAGTCGAGCCAGTGGGATTCCGTGATGCCAAGATGGGCATGGGCGGCTGCGGCCTCGGCCTGAACCCGCGCGATCTGCGCGGCGTCGAAGCGGGGCGGTTGGCCCCGGGTGACGATGGCCACATGTATGGCGCGTCCGCCCTCGGTCATCCGGGCGATGGTCCCGCCCGCGCCGAGGACTTCATCGTCAGGATGCGGGGCGATCACCAATGCCGGTCCATCGCTCGACAGAAGGTTTGATATCATGGCGATGTGTTCCCGAGTTTGCTGTGAAGGGCAGGGGGGTGGTCGGCTCCGCTCCAGGCGAGAATGTCGAGGCAGCGACCATCGCCGCAAGCGACGGTAAAGTTGGAGCCGTCGATCGCCTGCACCTGTCCGGGCAGCCCGATATAGTAGCCTTCGCGCGGGAACAACCGCGCGCTGATTACTGTAATCCTTGTGCCGTCGGTAGCTTGGGTGAAAGCGCCCGGATAGGGGGGGGCAGCAGCGCGGATCAGACGGTGGATCTCGCTGGCCGGGCGGGTCCAGTCTATCCGGCCGTCCTCGGGCCGTCTGCGTGCGCAGATGCTGATCCCGGTCTCGGGCTGAGGCTCCGACGGAATGTCTCCGCCCTTGATGCGCGACAGCAAGGGCGGCAGCATCTCGGTCAGCGCGATAAGAACGCGGTCATAGAGATCGCGCGCAGTAATCGTCTCTGGATCGATACTGTAATGCGATTGCGCCGCGATCGGGCCATCATCCGCGCCCGCTCCAAGCCAGAAAATCGTGCTGCCCGAGGTAGTTTCGCCGAGCAGAATTGTCCATGGAATCACTGCGCGGCCCCGAAGGCGGGGCAGGGCGGAGGGGTGGAAGCCGAGACAGCCGATCCGGGGAATGGCGCGGAATGCGGGCCCGCAGATCTGTGACCAGCCAATCACCATGACAAGGTCCGGTTGGACGGCTCTGATTGCCTCAAGTGTCTCTTCGGAATCGCTGCGCTTCGTGAAGTGGACAGGAACGCCGAAATGCTCGGCCATCGGCACGAGATCGGAGAAATCGGAATGCCGGCGAGACAAATCGGGCGGTAAAGTCACGAGCAGATCCGGAACATGGCCGGCCCCGCAGATCGCTGTGAAGGCCGCCAGAGAGCCTTCAACGGCACCGACGAAAACAGTCTTCACTTTGATCCCTCCATGAACGATGTCGCTCTTTCGGCGGAGAGCCATTGTGCCGCCATCGCGAGCCGATCCTCCCGCCGCCGCTCGCCAAACGCGGCGACGCCTAAGGTTTCCCAAAGGATCTGGAGGTCGAACGGAGTGGATCTGTGGGCCACGTACCACAGATCCAGATGCAGCTTTTCCTCGTTAGAAAGCGTTGTATTTCCGCTGACCTGCGACCAGCCGGTCAGACCGGGCCGGACCATTCCCCGCAACTCACCAGCTCGACCGAAGCCTTTAACGGTTTCCGGCAGTAGAGGGCGCGGCCCCACGAGCGCCATGCGCCCGCGCAAGATCAGAAACAATTGCGGAATCTCATCGAGACGCAGCCGGCGGAGTATTGCGGTGGCGCGAGTTTGGCGCTCCGTGTCGGGAAGGAGATTCCCTGAGGCATCGCATGCATCGCTCATAGTACGCAACTTGCAGAGCCGAAAAGGAATGCCATGCTGCCCCGCTCTCATCTGGGCAAAGAATAGCGGTCGGCCAAGTGTCAAAAAAACGATCAGGCAGGCAAGCCCCCAAAAAGGTAGCGCCAATATGCCTGCAACAGTGCAAATTAGTATCTCAGCAGTTCGCGACATGAATTCCGAATATCGTCCGACATACGTTTCGGGTTCTAATAAAGTTCCAAAATACTATCTTTACCTTCCGCGCAGCGCGCCCAAGCGGTCCGAAAGGTTGTGCTAAACCAAGTGTTAATGGCTCCGGTTAGGTAAGAATAGGTTTTTCTTTTGCGTGACAGCGCATTTCTTGGGATGTGAGCTTGGCGAGTCGATCGCATCGTCGTCGAGCTTTTGCCAACAGGCAATCTGAACCGCCCCGGTTTCACCGGAGGCTCCGAAGTAAGTATGGATGGAGCCTATGGGACAAGACAGCAGATCGAACCGCTGTATCGACCCAGCGGAATCTGCTCAGGTTAAGCTGCTAAAGCGAATGCCTCAGCTGGTGTCTTCATGTCCAGCGCCTGGTTTGGCCGCCGGTGGTTGTCGAAGCTGATCCAGTCGCCGATGGCGCGTGTCGCGTGCTGGATGCTGTCGAAGCGCTGGCGATGCACGCACTGTTCTTTAAGGGTCCTGATGACACGCTCGACCATGCCGTTCTGTTGCGGGCAGTGCGGTGTTATGAACTCCTGCTTCAGCCCGTAGCTGCGCACCAGCGCAGCGTATTTCCGGCTGGTGAAGACCAGGCCGTTGTCGCTGCGAAGCAGGAACTCTGTCGTCACCTTGCCGAGTGTGCCGAACCGGGTGATCAGGGCGTGCTCGAGGGCGCTGGCGGCGGTGCTGGCCTTTCCGGAGCGTGACAGGTGCCAGCCCAGGAGCTCGCGGGTACCTGACAGCGGTCGTGGATTGGTTCAGCCGAAAGGTGTTGGCCTGGCGGCTCTCGGTCACACTGGAGACGGAGCCGTGCCTCGAAGCTCTGAAAGAAGCGATGGCCAGATACGGCAAGGGGCGGTTCCTCGACAACATCTTTGTCGAGCGGCTCTGGCGCTCCCTGAAATACGAGTGTGTCTACCTGCACGCCTGGGAAACCGGTTCAGAGGCCAAGGCGGGCGTCAGAAAATGGATGGACTTCTACAACCGAAAGCGCCCACATTCAGCCCTCGGAGGAAAACCTCCAGCCACGGTCTGCTGGCTGAGAAAGAAAACCATCAAACCCGATCAGCAGGAGCAGAAAGTAGCTTAAACCGCGAAAGATCCTGTCCAAGGTTTGGGGAGTAGCTCAGTGGGCTACGAAATATCCACGACCGAACCCGGCTAAAAACGGAAGAATTACTGTGGGATAGCTTACAGGGCTGCGGTGTGATAGTCTTGAGATTGGAGCTTTTTTGCTTGCAGGAGAATGGCAATTGAATCGCGGCACTGTGATGCATGTGATTACTGATTTTTCGGCGAGCGCTGGAGCTGAGACCATGCTTGCTCGCCTGCTTCGCGTATCTAAAGACGAGCGTGTAATTGTCGTGCCCCTTATCGACGTCTCTGAGCGCAACCGCCGGCTTGCGGACAATTCGTGCGTCGAATATCTTCCGATGGGAATGCGCTCGGTGCTAGAGCTTCCAATCGCCATTTCAAAACTGACCACACTTATGCGAGCGGAGCGCCCGCGAGTCGTGCTGTGCTGGATGTATCATGCCATGGCTGTGGGCGCGATTTCTGGACGACTAACCGGCACACCAATTTTCTGGACCGTCCGTCAAGCTCTCGACGATTCAAAAGCGCTCACACGGAGCACTAAAGTGGCACTATCGGTCTGCCGAAAGATGTCGCGTTGGCCAACTGGCGTAATCTTCAACTCCAAACGCTCTTTAAAACAACATTTCCACTACGGTTATAACAACGCCAATTCCATCGTGATCCCTAACGGCTTTGACCTGCCCGACCTCGTGCCGCTTTCGCCGCCCGCGTCACCGAAGCTGTTCGGCATCGCCGGCCGACTGCACCAGCAGAAGGATTACCATACTTTCTTTCGCGCTGCTGCGATCGCTGGCCGCATGCGCCCTCATTTGCGCTTCATCGCCGCCGGGCATGGCATGACGCCTGACAATCCGGAGGTCGTGGAGATAATGAAAGCCTCGAATGCACGGCCAGAACAATTCGAACTAGTGGGAGAACTGCGTGACATGGAGCAGTTTTACCGGCGGATCGATGCTCTGGTGTTGTCCTCGCGGACCGAAGGCTTCCCAAATGTAGTCGCTGAGGCGATGAGCTATGGCAAACCGGTAGTCACGACAGATGTCGGCGATGCTGCGGAGATTGTTGGAGAGACCGGGATAATCTGCCGCCCACGTGACGCAGACGCACTGGCCGCCGGAATCTCGGCGCTCGCCGAGGCGTCACCCGAAGCATATGCGGCAAGGGTTTACGCCGCGCGACAGAGGGTTGAAGAGAAATACTCACTTCCGAAAATCGCAGAGGTGTACGATAGCTTCATGGAAACATGAAGCGCATTTTATACCGTGATCGGGTGCTGTCTGTCAAAAGAACCTGGTTTGTCGGTCATCAAATGAAGTGGGCCGATTGTGCTGACGACGGACACAGCTGGTTGCGCAGTTCGCAGCTCCAATGATCGGAAAGTCGACCTTCCGATCAACAGAAAAAGACATGGAGTGATTTCCTCTCCTAAACAGTGGTTCCAAAAGACAGCCCCGGCACTCTGATCCCGTACGCCGCCAAGGTTTCTCTGGGGGCCAAGATTTGGTGAGCTTCCCCCGCGATCAGGGCCGGTTTGATCCAGAATCTTCCGGTTGGGTTTGAGTGTTGAGCGTCAGCGCGGAGACCGCAAGAGTCTCAAGCGATGGCGCAAGCGCGTTGAACCGCCCCGGTTTCACGGGAGGCAGGTTAGTTGGTCTGAGGCGACCATATTCATGCTCTCAGAGGTGGCTCGGTTTGTCTGAACAGTTGAGTTAGGTGGATTTTCTGCTCCCGATCCGGCAGCGATGCCGGGAAGAAGGAGCGAAAGAT
>NZ_FNEK01000081.1 GCF_900099935.1 Aliiruegeria lutimaris
TTCGTCGATCGTTCGAGAGATTACTCGAGGATCTTGGAGACGACGCCGGCGCCGACGGTGCGGCCGCCTTCGCGGATGGCGAAGCGGAGCTTCTCTTCCATCGCGATCGGCGCGATCAGGTCAACCGTGAACGAAACGTTGTCGCCCGGCATCACCATCTCGGTGCCCTCGGCCAGCGTCACCGTGCCGGTCACGTCCGTGGTACGGAAGTAGAACTGCGGACGGTAGTTGGCGAAGAACGGGGTGTGACGGCCGCCTTCTTCCTTGGTCAGGATGTAGGCCTCGGCTTCGAACTTCGTGTGCGGGGTCACGGAGCCCGGCTTGCAGAGAACCTGGCCACGCTCGACGCCCTCACGGTCGACACCGCGCAGCAGCGCACCGATGTTGTCGCCGGCTTCGCCGCGGTCCAGCAGCTTGCGGAACATCTCGACACCCGTGCAGGTGGTCTTCTTGGTGTCGCGGATGCCGACGATCTCGATCTCGTCGCCAACATTGATCACGCCACGCTCGACACGACCGGTCACAACCGTGCCGCGGCCGGAGATCGAGAACACGTCCTCGATCGGCATCAGGAACGGCTGGTCGACGGCACGCTCGGGCGTCGGGATGTACTCGTCGACGGCGGCCAGAAGCGCACGGATCGAGTTCTCACCCATCTCCGGATCACGGCCTTCCATCGCGGCCAGCGCGGAACCGGTGATGATCGGGATATCGTCGCCCGGGTACTCATAGCTCTCCAGAAGCTCGCGGATTTCCATTTCCACCAGCTCGAGCAGCTCGGGATCGTCCACCTGGTCGGCCTTGTTCATGTAGACGACCATGTAGGGGATGCCGACCTGGCGGCCGAGCAGGATGTGCTCGCGAGTCTGCGGCATCGGGCCATCGGCGGCCGACACGACCAGGATCGCGCCGTCCATCTGGGCAGCACCGGTGATCATGTTCTTGACGTAGTCGGCGTGGCCGGGGCAGTCAACGTGGGCATAGTGGCGGGTGTCGGTCTCGTACTCGACGTGGGCGGTCGAGATCGTGATCCCGCGGGCCTTCTCTTCGGGCGCGCCGTCGATCTGGTCATAGGCCTTGAAGTCGCCAAAATACTTCGTGATCGCCGCCGTCAACGTCGTCTTGCCGTGGTCAACGTGACCAATCGTGCCGATGTTCACGTGCGGTTTGCTGCGGTCAAACTTTTCCTTAGCCATGATGGCCTCCTTGTCTCGTTGCGGGTGCCCGGCAGAGGGCACCCGAATTCATTTTTTCTCTTAGGCGTACTTGGCCTGGATCTCTTCCGAGATGTTCGACGGCACCGGATCGTAGTGATCGAACTGCATCGTGAACTGGGCACGACCCGAGGACATCGAACGCAGGGTGTTGATGTAGCCGAACATGTTTGCCAGCGGCACGAAGGCGTTGATCGCAACGGCGTTGCCGCGCGATTCCTGGCCGGTAACCTGGCCCCGACGCGAGGTCAGGTCACCAATGATACCACCGGTGTAGTCTTCCGGTGTTACCACTTCGACCTTCATCACCGGCTCGAGCAGCTTGGCGCCGGCCTTCTTCATGCCTTCGCGCATACACATGCGGCCGGCAATTTCAAACGCCAGAACCGAGGAGTCCACATCGTGGAACTTGCCGTCGATGAGCGCCACCTTGAAGTCGATGACCGGGAAGCCAGCGAGCGGACCGGAGTCCATGACCGACTTGATACCCTTTTCGACGCCGGGGACGTATTCCTTCGGAACGGCACCGCCAACGATGCGGCTCTCGAAGGAGTAGCCTTCGCCCGGCTCGGTCGGGGTGATGACCATCTTCACCTCGGCGAACTGACCCGAACCACCCGACTGTTTCTTGTGGGTGTAGGAGTGCTCGACCTCTTTGGAGATGGTCTCGCGATAGGCCACCTGCGGCGCACCGATATTGGCTTCGACCTTGAATTCCCGCTTCAGGCGATCGACGAGAATGTCCAGGTGAAGTTCGCCCATGCCCTTCATAATGGTCTGACCAGACTCGAGGTCGGTCTCGACGCGGAAGGACGGGTCCTCGGCAGCCAGACGCTGCAGGCCCTGGGACATCTTCTCCTGGTCGGCCTTGGTCTTGGGCTCAACGGCGATCTCGATGACCGGATCGGGGAAGGTCATGGTCTCGAGGACGACCGGGTCGTTGACGGCGCAGAGCGTGTCACCGGTGGTGGTGTCCTTGAGGCCGGCGAGCGCAATGATGTCGCCCGCAAATGCCTCGTCGATCTCCTCGCGGTTGTTCGAGTGCATCATCATCATACGACCGATGCGCTCGCGCTTGCCCTTTGTGGAGTTCAGGATCGAGTCGCCCTTCTTCATGGTCCCGGAGTAGATACGGGTGAAGGTCAGCGAGCCCACGAACGGGTCGTTCATGATCTTGAAGGCCAGGCCGGCGAAGGCCATTTTGTCGTCGGCGCGACGGGCGATGTTACGCTCTTCGTTCTCGTCGCCAGGCTTGAAGCCCATGTAGTCGACAACGTCGAGCGGCGAGGGCAGGAAGTCGATCACGGCGTTCAGGAGCGGCTGCACGCCCTTGTTCTTGAACGCGGAGCCACCGAGAACGGGAACGAATTCCAGCGCCAGCGTGCCCTTGCGGATCAGCTTGCGAAGCGTCGCGACATCCGGCTCTTCGCCTTCGAGATAGGCTTCCATCGCGTCGTCGTCCATTTCGACGGCAGCCTCGATCATCTTGCCACGCCATTCCTCGGCAAGATCCTTCAGCTCATCGCGGATCTCGACCTTTTCCCAGGAAGCGCCAAGGTCGTCGCCCTTCCAGAGCCATTCCTGCATGGTGATCAGGTCGATCTGGCCTTCGAGCTCGGTCTCGGCGCCGATCGGCAGGCACACGGGAACGGCACGGGAACCAGTACGGTCCTCGATCATGCGAACGCAGTTGAAGAAATCGGCGCCGATCTTGTCCATCTTGTTGACGAACACGATCCGCGGAACGTGGTAGCGGTCGGCCTGGCGCCAGACGGTCTCGGTCTGCGGCTCGACACCGGCATTTGCGTCCAGAACACAAACGGCACCGTCGAGCACGGCCAGCGAACGCTCGACTTCGATGGTGAAGTCAACGTGGCCAGGAGTGTCGATGATGTTCAGGCGGTGCTTCGGCGTGTCGGGAGTTTTACCGTCTTCGGTGCGCTCCCAGAAGGTGGTCGTCGCAGCAGAGGTGATGGTGATACCACGCTCCTGCTCCTGCTCCATCCAATCCATGGTCGCAGCGCCATCGTGCACTTCGCCGATGTTGTGGGACTTGCCGGTGTAGTAGAGGATACGCTCCGAGCAGGTGGTCTTGCCGGCATCGATGTGCGCCATGATGCCGAAGTTACGGTATCGGTCCAGAGGATAATCGCGGGCCATGGAAGGGTCCTTAGGCGTAAATTGGTGTTACCATCGATAATGGCTGAACGCTTTGTTGGCGTCGGCCATCTTGTGGGTGTCTTCGCGCTTCTTGACGGCGCTACCCCGGGAATTCACGGCATCGACGAGTTCGCCGGCCAGCCGCTCTTCCATCGTGTTCTCATTACGGGAGCGGGCAGCGGCGATCATCCAGCGGATGGCCAGCGCTTCGCGGCGCTCGGTACGAACCTCGACGGGAACCTGGTAGGTCGCACCGCCAACCCGGCGGGAGCGGACCTCAACCGACGGCTTGACGTTGTCGAGCGCCTCGGTGAACACCTCGATCGGGGAGCGCTTGAGCTTGCTCTCGACCCGGTCCAGGGCGCTGTAGACGATACGCTCGGCGGCAGATTTCTTGCCGTCGATCATCAGGTTGTTCATGAATTTGGTCAGAACCTTATCGCCATACTTGGCGTCAGGCAGGACTTCGCGCTTCTCAGCGGCGTGACGACGGGACATGTCTGTCTCTCCTTACTTAGGACGCTTGGCGCCGTACTTCGAGCGACGCTGCTTCCGATCCTTGACGCCCTGGGTATCCAGAACACCACGCAGAATGTGGTAACGCACACCGGGAAGGTCTTTCACACGACCGCCACGGATAAGCACAACCGAGTGCTCCTGCAGGTTGTGGCTTTCACCGGGGATGTAGCTGATGACTTCAAAGCCGTTCGTCAGACGAACCTTGGCCACTTTCCGCATGGCCGAGTTCGGCTTCTTCGGGGTGGTGGTGTAGACACGCGTGCAAACGCCGCGCTTCTGCGGGCAGCTCTCGAGGTGCTGCGACTTGGATCGTTTTACTTTCGGCTGCCGCGGCTTGCGGATCAGCTGTTGGATCGTCGGCATTCCGGTTTCCCCAGTCTAGCTTTCTTCTTCTTCTCGCGCGTACCGCGAGGGGTTGTTTTTCATCGCCCGCACCTTGCGCGTCCGCAAAGCGCGAAAAACCGCTGGCGTTTCCTCGTACGCGGAAACGACGCGGGTGGGATTTCAGAGGATCGGGGCGCTGGCCCGGATCTTGACCACTTCAGTTCTGTAGGTCCGGTCAAACGGAATCCCCGCGACCGAGTGGGAGCGCTCTAGAGAGAATCGGAAGCCTTGTCAACAGAAGCTTACCTTTGCGCCCCCTGCTCCGCCCCTTCGGCGACCTCCATTGCGAGCTTACGCTCCCGGTAAAAAGTAAATATGCCGGTCGCAACCACGGTGGCGGCCCCCAGCAATGTCAGGAAATCCGGCCACTCTCCGAACACCACCAACCCGAGCAGCAATGCCCAGAGAAGCGACGTGTACCGGAACGGTGCGATGAAGGCAATCTCGCCCACGCGCATCGTTGCGGTCGCAAAGAAATACCCCCCGATGATCAGAACCGAGGCCCCCATCAGGGACAGGAATGCTCCGGTGCTGACCGGTTGCCATTCCTCCCCCAGCATCCCGACCGCCGAGAAGACCCAGACGCCAAATGAGGCCGCGATCGCGACCGTCATCGAGGGCGTTTCCGACGAGACGGCACGCGCCGTCAGATCCCGGGCCGTCACGCAGAAAACAGCGCAGACCGCATAAATCGAATAGACCGTGAAACCTTCCGCGCCCGGCCGGACGATCAGCATCACCCCGGCAAACCCCACGAGGATAGCCAACATCCGCTTCCACCCCACGGATTCGCCCAGGAACACCGCCCCGGCAAGCGTGACCGTCAGGGGCAACGCTTGCAGGATCGCCGAGGCATTCGCGATGGGCATGTTGAACAGGGCGGTCAGGTAGAAATAGGCGGCCGCGATCTCCGTGATCGTCCGAAACAGAATCATCATCCGGTCGCGCCGGGGAATATTGAACCGAAGGCCACCGGTTACCGCCGCCATCGCGACCATCAGCAATGTGCTGGCGACCCCACGGATGAACAACGCCTGGTACAGCCCCATCTCGTCGGAGACGGATTTTACGAAGGCGTCGTTGAACGTGAAGGCGGCCATGCAGGCTGCCATGAGGAGCGCACCGCGCAGGTTTGGAGACACTGATCACCCGTCAGGCTGTTGCCCATCGCCCATGCGGCAGCCCCGAAGCGATGTCAAACCAATTCCGCGGCGATTTGACGTCGGGAAATGACGAAACGGAACAATTCGCACGCGCTTGATACGGGTCATGGAACGGCGTTCAACGAATTTGCTAATGTGCGGGTAACCGGGCAGGACAGACAGGGCCCGGATATTCGCTCCTAAAAGGAGAATTCGATGAAACTGAAATCCCTGCTTGCCATTCTGGGCCTTGCCGTTCTCGGCTTTGCCTGCACCGATACCGACCATTACCCGCTGAGTGGCGAAGAATGCGCGCCCGGAGATCCGGTTCAGGATCTTTCCGTGCAGCAATGCGCCAAGGCGGCCTGACCGGGAGCAGCCCCTGCGTATAGCGACGTTCAACGTCCAGAACCTTCGGCTGCGCCAGGACGCGGCCGGTCAGCCGTTACTGGACGGTGCGCGCGATGGTGACACGCCAGGGGACCAAGCCAGCGGTGCGCCCGATTTCGACCGGGCGGACCGCAGACTGACCGCCGCCGTCCTGCACGACATGAACGCCGATGTGGTCGCCCTGCAGGAAGTCCACGACGTCGCCACGCTCGACTATTTCCACGAGAGCTACCTTGTCCATACAGGGCTTGCCCCCTATTCGCACCGCGTTTGCCTGCCGGGAAATGACGGCATGGGGCGGAACATCGCCCTGCTCAGCCGCATCCCGCCCGGCACCGTCGAAAGCAATGCCTGGATTCGCCCCGCGGACCTCGATCTCGACCCCGCCGAGGGCCAGCCGCCGGACCGGCCCGTCTTCTGCCGCGACTGCCTCGTGGTCGAGGTCCGAGAACTGACCCTGTTCCTGTGCCATTTCAAGGCGCCCTATCCCGACCGTGCCGCTGCGGATATTTTCCGCCGCACCGAAGCCCAGGCCGTTCGCCGCCTCATCGAGCGGCGCTTTACACGACCCGCCGAGGCCCTCTGGATGATCCTCGGCGATCTCAACGAACCCGACGCCCGCGCGCCCCTGCCCGAACAAGCCATCGCCCCCCTGCGCAACAGCTTCGGCATAGACCTGCTCGAACGCCGGCCTGCAGGTCAGAGGTGGTCCTATCACGAAGCCAGCCGCGGCACCTATTCGCGGCCCGACGCGATGCTCGCGTCCCCCGCATTGGCACGAAAATACCCGGCCGCAATGCCACGGCTCATCCGCGAGGGCATGTCGCGCATGGCCCGCCGCTATCCGGGCCCAAGGCTGCACGGCGTTGGCCGCTACCGCCCGCATGCCAGCGACCACGCCGCCCTGATGATCGATCTCATCGAAGCTTGATCGGTCCTGATTTCATCTTTCCGGAAATACTTTCGGGGGTCCGGGCGCAAACAGCCCCCGGTCGCGCCAGCGAAATAGCGTCAACGCCTATCCGGCGCTCACTCCTTTTCCATCGTGCATTGCAGCGGATGCTGGTGGCGACGCGCGAAATCCATCACCTGCGCCACTTTCGTCTCGGCAATCTCGTGGCTGAACACGCCGACCACGGCGACCCCCTTCTTGTGCACGACCAGCATCAACTCGAAGGCCTGCGCATGGGTCATGCCAAAGAACCGCTCAAGGATATGCACGACGAATTCCATGGGCGTGTAGTCGTCATTCAGCAGGAGAACCTTGTAGAGTGGCGGCCGCTGTGTCCGGGCACGCGTCTTGGTGGCAACCCCGGCTTCTCCGTCGGGTTTGTCATCATCGCGGTCGGACATCATGGTTTCAAGAATGCGGGTCAAGGCGCGGTGCGCTCCACGGCAATTGGGATTGTCAGTGATGCTCGGAGTTATATAGGCGGCAGGTGGGGTCTGAAAAGACCAAGCCGACAATCGAAGGGATCACTCTCCATGAAACTTACGACAATTGCCTTCGATGCAGACGACACGCTCTGGCACAATGAGCGTTTCTTCGTCCTCACCCAGGATCGATTCGCGGAGCTTCTGGCGGATTACGCGCCGCGCGATCACCTCGATGTGCGCCTGCTGGAAGCCGAGAAGCGCAGTATTGGCCATTACGGCTACGGCATCAAAGGCTTCATGCTGTCGATGATCGAGACTGCCATCGAGGTCACCGAGGAGCGGATTCCCGCTGCGGCGATCCGCCAGATACTCGAAATGGGGCAGGAGATGCTCAGCCACCCGATCGAGCTGCTGCCCCATGCGCAGGCTGCCGTCGAGGCGATGGCGCGTTCGCATCACAAGGTGCTGCTGATCACCAAGGGCGATCTGCTCGACCAGGAGCGCAAGCTGGCCGAATCGGACCTGCGCCGCTTCTTTGACCGCGTCGAGATCGTTTCGGAGAAGACACCGGAAACCTACAGCCGCATCTTCACCGAACATGGCGACGGTCCGGAACGGGCGATGATGGTCGGCAATTCCATGAAGTCGGATATTCGCCCCGCCATCGAGGCCGGTGCCTGGGCCGCGCATGTCCCCTTCGACCTCGCCTGGGCTCTGGAAGCCGCTGAGCCCCCGAGCGAAAGCGACCGCTTTCACACGCTGGAAGATCTCGGCCATTTGGAGGAGCTCGTCACCCGGATCGGTTGAAATCTAGTGGTTTGGGCCGCCCCTCGCCCCGACATATTGCGATGTTGCGTGAATATCACCGCGAAAGATCTTGAAAACGAAGACTTTTCCAAAGCCCTTATGCGTGCTAGGCTGAAAAGCAATAAACGAGAATTCCGACCCTGAAAACAGGGCGGTTCGAGGCAGACAGAGGCAAACATAGTGATGACGTCGAGCATCCGGGGGCGTAATGCCCTTTTCGTATCCGTGTTCTTCCTTTTGTTCTTCGTGATCCTGTTGGGCGCCAGCCTACGGGCCGGAGCCGCGCCCTATGCGGCGATGGTAATGGACGCGCGAACGGGAGAGATCCTGCACTCGCGCAATGCCGATACACGGCTGCACCCGGCCTCGCTGACCAAGATGATGACGCTCTATGTCGTCTTCGAGGCGATCGAGCATGGCGAGATCGGGCTCGACACCCGGGTTACGATTTCCAACAAGGCCGCGAACGAAGTTCCCTCCAAGCTCGGGCTCAAGGCCGGCCAGCAGATCGAACTGCGCTACCTTATCCGTGCCGCCGCGGTGAAATCGGCCAATGATGCCGCAACGGCCCTGGGCGAGGCGATTTCGGGCAGCGAGGCGCGCTTCACCCGCCGGATGAACCGGACGGCCAAGGCGCTCGGCATGACCCGGTCGACCTTCAAGAACGCGCACGGGCTGACGGTGGAGGGGCACCTGTCGACCGCGCATGACATGACCATCCTCGGCCGGCACCTGTTCTACGACTATCCCGAATATTACAACCTGTTCTCGCGCCGCTCGACGGACGCCAAGATCCGCACGGTCTACAACACGAACCGCAAGTTCCTCGCCGCATACAAGGGCGCGGACGGAATCAAGACCGGCTACACGCGCGCCGCGGGCTCGAACCTGGTTGCCTCCGCCGAACGGGGCAATGTGCGTATCATCACCACTGTCTTTGGCGGCACCTCCTCGGCGGCACGCAACGCCAAGGTGGCCGAACTGATGGATATGGGCTTCAAACGCGCTCCGCGTCACGCCGCGATCCAGAAGCCGAGCATGCCGGTCTATGCGGGCAACGACTCCGAACCGACCGCGAGCAAGACGATCCGCGTCGCCAGCGCGGTTTCCCAATCCATCCGGCCGCTCAGCCGGCCGGGTACGGTCGCCATGGCCAGCGCGGTCGGCAAGAGCGGGCTGAAATCCGGCATCGAGGCGGCGATCGCGATGGCGACAACCACGTCCGCACCGGCAACCGAAGCAGCGGTGGCAGACTCGCCGCCCCCCAAGGCGCGCCCGCCCAAGATCGACTTTGCCGCCCTGAAACCGGCAACGACGAAACAGGCAGATCCGATTGTCGTGACCCGCGCATCGACTTCCGGCGGTCGGCACTGGGGCATCAATGTCGGCGCCTACCCTTCGCGCTACAAGGCCGAACGTGTCCTTCTGAAAACAGCGCTCAAGGAGATGGCCACCCTGGACGGCGCCTTGCGCAAGGTGTCCCAGAACAACAAGGGATATAGTGCCAATTTCGTCGGCATGAGCGAAGAGCAGGCCGCCCTTGCCTGTCGCAGGCTCGAAGCCCGCGGGGCTGAATGCACGCCCTTTGGGCCGTCAGGATCCTGACGGCGGCTTCGGAGCCTAGGCGAGTTGGTCAAGCGGTTCGCGCCGCCCTACCCATTTCCAGACAAGCCGGTGAGCTGAGGTTTTGACCGTTCGCGGGCGCGCGCTTCACGCGTTTTAACGATCCTGCGGATCGTGCCTCCGGCGGAGATATTTCTGGAAAGATGATGAGATGGGGACGTTCTCGTCATCTGTGTCCAATGGCTTATGGGCGGGCTCGCTGGAGCGCGGGGACAGAGTCCCGCTTCAAGGTCGGCCAACTGCTCGAGGCCCTACCGGTCATTCCTTCGGGTGATCGTCGTATTCCTTTGAAAGTATCCGCTGACTGTCGCCTTCCGGATCGTCGTATTGGTCACTTTTCACGGTCCAGAAAAACGCCGCCAGACCGATTCCGCCCAGAAACAGCGAAATCGGGATCAGGAATACCAGGACTTCCATGCGGGGCTATTTTAACCTCAGCGAGTTTAGCGAGACGGTGATCGATGAGGCGGACATGGCCAGTGCCGCCGCCAGTGGCGTGGCCCAGCCGGCAATGGCGATCGGTACCGCGATGAAGTTGTAGACCGTCGCGATGGTGAAGTTCTCCTTGATCCGATGCACGGCCGAGCGCGACGTGGTCACGGCGGAGGCGACGGGCGCGATATCCTCGCCCAGCAGTACGAGGTCGGAGGCAACGCGGGCCGCGTCGAGCGCGGAGGCCGGCGAGAGCGATGCATGCGCCGCCGCAAGCGCCGCCGTATCGTTCAGCCCGTCGCCCACCATCAGTACCTTGCGCCCTTGCGCGGCGAGTTCGGCGATGCGCGCGGCCTTTTGCTCCGGCAGGGCTTCGGCGGTCACATCCTCGATCCCGATCCGCGCGGCAAAGGCGTGCACAGCCGGTGCGGCATCGCCGGAGATCAGGGCAACATGCAATCCGATCTCCTTCAGGTTTCGTACGGCCTCCTCGGCGCCAGGACGCAGCCGATCGGTGAAAGTGAAACAGACCGGCGCCTCGCCCTCAACGGCCAGCCACGCCGCCGTCTTGTGGCCCGGCTCCGCACCGACCCAGGCCGCGCGGCCCAACCGAACGCGCTTGCCCGACCAGCTTCCCTCGGTTCCGTAGCCCGGAACTTCGATGATCCCCGAAACCTCTGCAGCCTCGATCCCCGCAGCCTTTGCGGCCTCGTAAAGTGCCCGCGACAGCGGGTGTGAAGAGGCGCGCGCAAGTCCGGCTGCCAAGGCGACTTCCTCGCGATCATGACTCTCGGAGGCGTCGAGTTCCGGAGCGCCAAGGGTCAGCGTGCCGGTCTTGTCGAAGACCACCGTGTCAACCTCCGCCAGCCGCTCCAGCGCAGTCCCGCTCTTGATGAGCATCCCCTTGCGGAAAAGCCGCCCGGAGGCCGCCGTGGTCACGGCCGGCACTGCAAGCCCGAGCGCGCAGGGGCAGGTGATGATCAGAACAGCCGCCGCGATATTGATCGCCAGGCGCGCGTCGCCGGTATAGAAATACCAACCCAGCCCCGCCACCAGCGACAGGATATGCACCCCCGGCGCATAGAGCCCCGCCGCCTTGTCGGCCAGCGAGGTGTAGCGGTTGCGCGTGGTCTCGGCCATGGCCACCAGATCGGCCATGCGGTGCAGGGAGGAATCCTTGCCAGCGGCAGTGACCTCGATCACCAGCGGCCCGGTCAGGTTGACCTCGCCGGCGCTGACAACACGGCCCGGTTCGGCAAAGACGGGGAGGGTTTCCCCGGTCAGGAGCGAGCGGTCCAATTCGCTCGTTCCCTCGGTTATCACCCCGTCCACCGGCATCCGTCCGCCGGGGCGCACCCGGATCAGGTCGCCCGCGACGAGGTCGGCCACATCGACCGTCTGCTCTCCGTCAGCGGTCAGACGGTCCGCGCGGGCCACTTCAAGCGCGGCCAGTTCCTCGGCCGCGGAGCGCGCAATGGCGCGGGTGCGGTGGTCAAGATAGCGTCCCGCCAGCAGGAAGAACGTTAGCGAGATCGCTGCATCGAAATAGGCGTGTTCGCCCGAATGCGCCGTCTCGTAGAGCGAGGTTCCGAGCGCCAGCAGGATGGCCAGCGTGATCGGCACATCCATGTTGAGCCGGCCATGCCGCAGCGCCGCCCAGGCATTGCGGAAGAAGGGCTGGCCGGAAAAAGCGATGGCCGGGATGGAGATAGCGGCAGAGATCCAGTGGAAGAGGTCGCGCGTGGCATCGGCCGCGCCGGACCAGACGGCAACCGAGAGCAGCATCACGTTCATCGCCGCGAAGCCACCGACCGCCAACCGCATCAGCAGCTCCCGCCCCTGCCGGTCCGTGGCGGTGGTTGAAAGCGCGGACGGGTCCATCTCGTGAGCTTCATAGCCGACGCCGTTGACCGTCTTGACCAGCGCCTCGGCGGTCACTTTCGGCTCGGCTTCCACCGTCGCCCGCCTGAGCGTCAGGTTCACCCGAGCGGAACGCACACCCGGATGCGCCATGAGCGCCTTTTCAACCGTCGTGATGCAGAGCGCACAATGTATTCCCGGCAGCGAGAGCATGAGGGCACCTTGCTCCGGCTTGTCCTCCAGCGCCCCGCTCGCAGCCAAACGGCGCGCCATGGGCGCGGCTTCGCAGGCAGGGCAGGCAGAGGCGGTGGGTGCCTCGGGAAATGTGCTGTCAGACATGTACCGTCATTCGACGTGCAGGACGATCCGTTGCCGGAACGGCGTTCCGTCAGGCGCCGTTGCAACCATCCGAATATTCCAGTTTCCGGAAGCCAGGTCTACCGGAGCGGTGAAGGTTCCGTCGTGATAGGCGAACTCTGGCGTAACGTCGTCGCGAACATGGGTTGCCCGGCCAACCGTCGCATCGATGCTCGCCACGTCCACCGGATAGCCGCCACGGCCAGTAAAGGCGATGCTCAGCACACCCTCCTCGACCTTGGCTGCGACGTCCCAGCCAAGCGCCTGCTGCGCAGTACGGTCCTCGTCGAAATGCTGGCTGGCCACGTAGGAATTCTTCACCTCCAGGCCGGGAAAGGTGCCCACGGCCAGATAGGCCATGGTCAGGTTGACCCCGATGATGACGCCAAAGGCGCTTGCGGTGATGATGAATACCTTGCGGCCTGTCAGTGCCATGTCAGCGTGCTCCGGTTCCCACGAAGGTTGACTCCTTATAAACACGTTCGCCATTCGACAAGTCCTCGATCCAGAAACGGATCTCGGTCCGGTCGGCCAAGGCCGCGGTCGAGCCCTTCGGCGCCAGCACGTAGATGCGCTGCTTGCCGGTCGTGTTGGCGGGCACCATGAAGCTCTCATAGGGCGTGCCCTCGACGGCGATCCGCAGGTCCGGTTCCTTAGAAACCAGAGACACGCGGAAGCGGCGGTCCTCGCCATGCTTGTTGCGCAGGCCGAAATCATAGGTGTTGCGAATCGTGCCATCCGACATCGTCACGAAGATCGGCTGCCGCACCGGGTGCACGGTCGCCGAGATGTCCGGGCGGATGAAGAGCATGACCACGAGGCCGACGCCAACCGCCGTCCACAGGCTGGTGTAGAGGATGGTGCGAATCCGGAATACATGTCTCCAGACCGATTTCGGTGCCGCGCCAGCCCGTTCGCGCTCCTCGTCCGACAGCGCCATGTAGCCGATCAAGCCGCGCGGCTTGCCGATCTTGTCCATGATGTCGTTACAGGCATCGATGCAGAGCGCGCAGGTGATGCATTCGAGCTGCTGCCCGTCGCGGATGTCGATCCCGGTGGGGCAAACGTTCACGCAGGCCATGCAATCGATGCAATCGCCGAGATTGGCGGCCTCGGCCGATTTCCGGTGCTTGCCGCGCGGCTCGCCGCGCCACTCCCGGTAACCGACCGTAATCGTGTCGGGGTCCATCATCGCCGCCTGGATGCGCGGCCAGGGGCACATGTAGATACAGACCTGTTCGCGCATAAAACCGCCGAAAACCAGCGTGGTGAAAGTCAGCACGGCGACGGAGGTATAGGACGCCGGGTGCGCACTGAAGGTGAAAAGGTCGACAAAAAGCGTGGGCGCGTCGGTGAAGTAGAACACCCAGGCACCGCCGGTGGCGACGGCGATCAGCGTCCAGGCAATGTATTTGGTGGCTCGCAGACGCAGCTTTCGCGCATCCATCTTTTTCTGTCGGTGCAGGCGCAGGCGGGCGTTGCGGTCGCCCTCGATCCAGCGCTCGACGAGGATGAACAGGTCGGTCCAGACGGTCTGCGGGCAGGTATAGCCGCACCAGACGCGTCCAAGGGCAGAGGTGAACAGGAACAGGCCGAGCCCGGCCATGATCAGCAGACCGGCCACGAAATAGAATTCATGCGGCCAGATCTCGATCCAGAAGAAGAAGAAGCGGCGATTGGCAAGATCGACCAGAACCGCCTGGTCAGGCAGATTCGGACCACGGTCCCAGCGAATCCAGGGCGTCAGGTAATAGATGCCCAGAGTCACGATCATGATTCCCCATTTCAAATTCCGGAATGCACCGGACACTTTTCGGGGGAAGACGGGCTCTCGGGCGGCGTAAAGCTGTTCGGGCTGGCTGCCAGTATCGCTCACGGATAATCTCCGGTGGCTGAGGGTTCAGGTTCCGCCCGTTCTATGGGCTTGATAAAAAAAGCGTCTTTGACATGCATCAAAAGGCTGCATTTCGGACCGGTTCGGGCAGACATACCAAAATGGAACGGTTCCAACCCTGCGCCCGCGTGTCGCGCAACGAAAATGTGATATTCTGGCGGCTGAAAATAAAGGCGCCCCAGCTCTCCTAGGAAACGCGCGAACAGGACGGAGAGCCGGGGCGTATCTTCCAGGGGAGGACACCCTCTGGAAACGCTATGTAAGTCTTGGCGGCGACTTGGCAGGGGAGGGAAGCTCCAAACGCTTTGTCGTTGCCGTTGAATCCTGTTTAGGTGTCTTGACCCGCTGCCACTTTGATCCAGATCAAATACGAACTATAGATACTTCTTTTGTAGCGCATAGCTGCCATGATTTTTTGGCAAGGCGGCCTGCCTCGAGTCACCAAAACGCCCGCCCTGCAGCCCATTTCCCGGCATCATCGAGACAAGGGCCGAGTCCTTGAGGCGGAGCCACGGAACCAGGCCTCACGCGCACCCCAGGGCCAGACGCCGACCACGGCCAGGAAACCCGGCGACGCCTGTGGGCGTGAAAATGACCGGACAAAAGAAGCCCCGCCACCGGCAAGCGTAGGCGGGGCTTGATCGCTTGACGTGTTGGCCCGGGATTACTCCGAGGCCACGCCGCCACCAAGGCTATGCACATAGGTCGCAACGGCACGCACCATGGCTTCGTCCACAACGCCTTCCGGAGCACCACCGCGAGCCGGCATGTTGCCGGCGCGACCATTCCAAAGCGTCTCGTAGAGCGACTCGGCGTCACCACCATAGAGCCAGATGGCATCCGTCAGGTTCGGCGCCCCCAGCGTCTGCTCGCCCGTACCGTCTTCCATGTGGCAGGAAGAGCAGTTGTCCTCGAAGACGACCGCACCGGCTTCGGCAAGCGCTGCATCATGCTCCTGCCCCGAGAGTTTCTGTACAAAGGCCACTGCCTGACGGATTTCTTCTTCGCTCAGCAATTCGTCACGGCCGAAAGCCGTCATCTGACCCTGACGAACGAAATCCTCGTCGGTCTCCTCGTTGCGGATGCCAACGCTGATCGTGGTGTGGATATCCTCGATCGTGCCGCCCCAGAGCCAGCTGTCATCCAGCAGGCTGGGATATTTGGACTCCGCACCCTGCGCACCCGCGCCGTGGCACTGCGCACACCAGGTCCGGAACACGGCGGCGCCGGCGTTCTGGGCATAGCTGTTCAGCTCCGGATCGGCCGAAATCTCGGTCAGCTCCGCTTCGACCAGACGTTGCTTGATGCCGGCATTGGCCTCTTCGAAACGAACAATCTCGGCGGCCACATCGGCGCGCGTCGATTTTCCGAGCA
This sequence comes from Aliiruegeria lutimaris, assembly GCF_900099935.1. Taxonomy (GTDB): domain Bacteria; phylum Pseudomonadota; class Alphaproteobacteria; order Rhodobacterales; family Rhodobacteraceae; genus Tropicimonas; species Tropicimonas lutimaris. Next base: position 15,534 of record NZ_FNEK01000081.1, read on the forward strand.
GACCGGCGGTGGCACCATTGATCAGCGGCCAGGCGGGATAGGCGACCGTGTAGGCCAGCGCCCAGACGACACAGGCATAGAATGTCCAGAGCCACCAGCGGGGCATGGGATTGTTCAGTTCCTCGATCCCGTCCCAGCTGTGACCGGTGGTTTCCACCTGGTCCTTCTTCTTGCTTATCGGTTGTTTACTCATTCCCGAACCTCCTTCGGGTTCAATTCCGATGAATCCTCGGCAGGCGAGTCCTCATGGCGGAAAATAATGTTGGCACTGTCGCGTTGCTCCTTGGAGGATCCGGGGCGAAACACCCAGAAGATCACTCCAAGGAAAAAGAGCGTTAGGAACAGCAGCATCCAGCTGTCTGCGAACTGGCGCATGAGGCCGTATGTGTCCATTCCGAGGGCTCCTTAACGGCTTGCGACAGGTGTGAAGGTCGAGAAGTCGACGAGCGTGCCGAGCATCTGCAGATAGGCGACAAGGGCGTCCATCTCCGAAATGCCGGGCTGTCCGTCGAAGTTGCGCACCTGCGCGCCCGGGTAGCGTTCGAGCAGTCCCTCGTAGTCGCCATCCGGGTCGATCTGGACGTTGAAGTCCGCCGATGCATTCGCGATCATCTCGTCCGTGTAGGGCACGCCGACGGTCCGATGGGTCGCCATCAGCTCGTCCATGTGCTTGTCGGTCACCATCTTGTCCAACAGGAAGCCGTATTTCGGCATCACCGATTCCGGCACGACCGATTGCGGGTTGATCAGGTGATCCACATGCCAGTCGTCCGAATACCGGCCGCCCACGCGGGCAAGGTCGGGACCTGTCCGCTTGGAACCCCACTGGAACGGGTGATCGTATTGCGATTCGGCCGCCAGCGAGTAGTGGCCGTAGCGCTCCACCTCGTCGCGCATCGGGCGGATCATCTGGCTGTGACAGACATAGCAGCCTTCACGGATGTAGATGTCCCGCCCCTTGAGCTCGAGCGGGGAGTAGGGGCGCACGCCCTCCACATCCTCGATCGTGTTCTCAAGGTAGAAGAGCGGCGCGATCTCGACGATACCGCCGATGGTGACCACGAAGAAGCTCAGCGCGAAAAGGATCGTCGCGTTGGTTTCGATGATCTTGTGCTTGTCGATAAGGGCCATTGTGTCTCCCTCCCTTATTCGGCCGGCGCAGCGGCTGCTGCGGTTTCGGCTTTCGGCTCACCGCGGGTTGCGGTGAGGTAGAGGTTGGCAGCCATGATGATGGCACCAGTGAGATACATGACACCGCCCAGGCCCCGAACAACATACATCGGGAACTTCGCGGCAACGGTATCGGCGAAGGAGTTCACCAGGAAGCCATTGGCGTCGACTTCGCGCCACATCAGGCCTTCCATGATCCCGGTCACCCACATGGACGCCGCGTAGAGCACGATGCCGATGGTGGCGAGCCAGAAGTGCCAGTTGACGGCGGCCATGGAGTAGAGACGCTCACGCTTCCAGAGCTTCGGCACGAGGAAGTACAGAGCCCCGAAGGTGATCATGCCGTTCCAGCCGAGGGCACCGGAGTGCACGTGACCGATGGTCCAGTCGGTGTAGTGGCTGAGCGAGTTCACCGCCTTGATCGACATCATCGGGCCTTCGAAGGTGGACATGCCGTAGAAGCCGACCGAGACGACCATCATGCGGATGATCGGGTCCGTGCGCAGCTTGTCCCAGGCGCCCGAGAGCGTCATCAGGCCGTTGATCATGCCACCCCAGGAGGGCATCCACAGCATGATCGAGAACACCATGCCAAGGGTCGAGGCCCAATCCGGCAGCGCGGTGTAATGCAGGTGGTGCGGACCGGCCCAGATATACAGGAAGATCAGCGCCCAGAAGTGGATGATCGACAGCTTGTAGGAGAAGACCGGGCGCTCGGCTTGCTTCGGCACGAAGTAATACATCATGCCGAGGAAGCCCGCGGTCAGGAAGAAGCCCACCGCGTTGTGGCCGTACCACCACTGCGTCATGGCATCCTGCACGCCGGAGAAGACCTGCACGGACTTGGCACCGAAGACCGACACCGGCAGGCTGAGGTTGTTGACGATGTGCAGCATCGCGACGGTCACGATGAAGCTCAGGAAAAACCAGTTGGCCACGTATATGTGCTTTTCCTGGCGCTTCAGGATCGTGCCGAGGAAGACCATCAGGTAGGCGACCCAGACAATGGTCAGCCAGAGGTCAACATACCACTCGGGTTCGGCATATTCCTTGGACTGTGTGGCGCCCAGCAGGTAGCCGGTCGCGGCCAGCACGATGAAGAGGTTGTAGCCCCAGAACACGAACCAGGCGAGGTTGCCGCCCCACAGGCGCGCCGCGGAGGTCCGCTGCACGACATAGAAGGACGTTGCCAGCAGCGCGTTGCCACCGAAGGCGAAAATCACCGCCGAGGTGTGCAGCGGCCGCAGCCGGCCGAAATTCATGTAGGGCTGCGCCCATTCGAAGTTCAGAACCGGAAAAGCGAGCTGGAAGGCGATGTACGTACCGGCCAAAAAACCGACAACGCCCCAGAAGGTGGTCGCGATAACGCCGTAGCGCACCACGCCATCAAGATATCCTGTTGCCACTTCCGGCGCTGGTTTTTCCTCGTCGATCTGGCGAATAGACCAGACGAAAGCCGCGCCCGCTGCGAGCATGATAATGATCGCATGGACGAGATAGGCTGCGTCGCGCGCGTAGTTGGCTGCGATCGCTGCGCACAGCGTCAACAATCCCAACGCCGCGATCTTGGCGTAATCCCACATGGTGTGTCCCTTAGTTATAAATTGAGGAAGCGCAGATACACTTCCCCCTTCGTGTTCCTTATCCGCTTCTGATGGTACGAAGCCCAGGCCGCTTTGATCTAGGTCAATGTCGTCGCAGTCCACCTTTGAGGCATGTCAAGGTGCCGCAACTGCACACAATCTATGCTTCTGGCAAGTAGAAACAGGAAAGGCTCCGCAATGGCCTACAAGTCTATCCTTACCATCGTTACGTCACCTGCCTTGGAAAACTCTGCCCTGGAAGGCGCCATTTCGCTCACCCAGGCACAGGATGCGCACTTGGAGATCCTCGCCCTGGGCATCGATCACTCGACGCCCGGCTACTATTATGCCGGCACCAACGCCCTGATAGAACAGGCAACACTGGAACGCGCCCGCGAGGATGCCGAGGCAATCGAGAATGCACTGCGCGCCAAGATGGAAGGTCGCCAATGCCGGTGGGCAACCGATTCTGCGCTTGCACAGATCGGAACGGTCCAGACCCTCGTCGGCAATCGCGCAAGGTTCTCGGACCTCGTGGTTCTCCCCAAGCCCTATGGCGAAGACAAGGGTGTGGCCGAGGAGGCCGTGCTTGAAGCAGCGCTTTTTGCGGGCAATGTGCCGGTGCTGGTGTTGCCGCGGCATTGCGAACTGAAACGGCCGGAGAAGGTCGTACTGGCATGGAATCAGAGCGCCGAGGCGCTGGACGCCATCCGCGCCGCCCTTCCGCTGCTGCAACAGGCCACCATGGCGAATATCGTCATCATTGACCCGCCGCGCCACGGACCGGACCGCTCGGACCCCGGCGGGATGCTTTCGCAAATGCTCTCACGTCATGGTGTACGCGCCGAAATCTCGGTGATTGCCGGCACGATGCCGCGCACCGCAGACGTGCTCGCCCGCCATTGCGACGACCAGCAGGCCGATCTGCTGGTGATGGGCGCCTATGGGCATTCCCGCTTCCGCGAGGCGATCATGGGCGGGGCGACCCGCGATATGCTGGAGGCGGCGAAGATCCCGGTTTTCATGAGCCATTGACGCCGCAAGCATGGGGGCGCTGCCCCCAAGCGCTCTGATGAGCGCTTCCCCCGGGATATTTCGGGTCAGTAGAAAATCGGGCCGGGCGTTGGAATTGATCTGTCGGGACAGGGATCCCTGTTCAAAACGGCATGCCGCCGTCGCAATCGTCGCCGGTTTCCAGCATCAGCCGGTCGAAATCGGGCACCGAGATATGCCGCTTGCCAGCCAGCTCGATCACACCTTCGCGCTTGAGCGCCGAGACCTGCCGGCTCACCGTTTCCAGTGTCAGTCCGAGGTAATCAGCCATGGCTTCGCGGGTCAGCGGTAGATCGAATTCCAGCGAACCACCGGCCTTGGACAGCTTGAGGGAGGCATCCCGACGCGCGATAATCGCCAGGAGCGACGCGATTTTCTCGCGCGCGGTCTTGCGTCCAAGCAGGAGCATCCACTCGCGCGCCGCGTCCAACTCGTCGAGCGTCATCTCCAGCAGGCGTTGCGCGATATGCGGCGTGGTGCGCATCAATTCCTCGAAAGGACGACGGCGGAAACAGCACATCACGACTTCGGTGGTCGCGGTCACGTCATAGGTCGCCATCTCGCGCCCGGGCCGGCCCATGAAATCCGACGGCAGCAGAAGGCCCACCATCTGCGTGCGCCCATCCTCAAGCGTTTGGCTCAGAGTCGCGATGCCGCTGACGACGGTGGCGACAAAATCCAGCTTGTCACCGGTCCAGGCAATCGTCTGGCCGGCTTCGAAGGTCCGGTAATACTTGATTTCTTCCAGCAGGACGAGTTCATCGGTCTCGCAACGCGAGCAAACCGCCCGATGTCGGATCGGGCAGTCAGCACATTCAACATGTCCAAATTCTACGTCCTGCATTTCCACTCGCGCGCGCCCACTTGATTTCAATCAAAGTCCTCCCGGCGCCCCACCCCTAGATGTAGGGCCATGGAAACCGTATCGCAACTTGCGAAGCTCGGGCTCTTCGACGCCCGGGTCCCTCGCTATACCAGCTATCCGACCGCGCCGCATTTCAACAGCGCCGTGGATTCGAGCCATTTTGCCGACTGGGTGGCAGCCTTGCCGCCCGAATCGGAAGTGTCACTTTATATTCATATTCCCTTTTGTAGAAGGCTCTGCTGGTTCTGCGCCTGCCGGACGCAGGGTACGTCGAGCCTGTCTCCGGTCGCTGGCTATCTGGAAACGCTGAAAGCCGAGATCGACATTCTCGGGGCTGCCCTGCCCAGCGGCGTCAAATTGTCCGCCCTGCATTGGGGCGGCGGTACGCCGACGCTTCTTGCCCCGGAAATGATGACGGAGCTGGCCGATTCGGTCTTCCGCACGATTCCGCTGGCCGAGCATGGCGAGTTTTCCGTCGAGATCGATCCCAACGAGATCGACGAGGCGCGTCTCGATGCGCTCGCCGCCGCCGGAATGACCCGCGCCTCGATCGGGGTTCAGGATTTCGATCCGGAGATCCAGCAGATCATTGGCCGCGAACAGAGCTTCGAGGTGACGCAGGCAGCCGTCGACGGAATCCGCGCCCGTGGCGTGACGAGCCTCAATACCGACATCCTGTATGGCCTGCCGAATCAGTCCCGGGCCAAGATCACCGACTCGGTCCAGAAGCTGCTCTCGCTCTCGCCGGACCGGGTCGCGCTTTATGGCTATGCCCATGTTCCCTGGATGGCCCGCCGCCAGACCCTGATCCCGTCGGACGCGCTGCCGACGCCGGAGGAACGCCTGCACCTGTTCGAAACCGCGCGCCGCCTGTTCCTCTGGGACGGATATGACGAGATCGGCATCGACCATTTCGCCGCCAGGGACGATTCCATGGCCATCGCCGCGCGCGACGGCACCCTGCGCCGCAATTTCCAAGGCTACACGGTCGACCCGGCACCGGCCCTCATTGGTCTGGGCGCCTCCGCAATCTCGCGCTTCCCGCAAGGCTACGCGCAGAATATCTCCGGCACCGGCGACTACACCAAGGCCATCCGCGAAGGCCGCTTCGCCACGGGGCGGGGCCATGTCTTTGCCGGCGAGGACCTGATCCGCGCCCGGATGATCGAAACCCTGATGTGCGATTTCCGTATCGACCGGGCCGAGATCGAAGCCGACTACGGCGCCCGACCGGACTTCATCACGTCTCTCTTCGCCGCGGCCAAGGAACAGTTCGGGCAATTCGTGACAGTGGATACGCGTGGCCTCGAGATCCCACCCGAGGGCCGCCCCCTCACCCGCATGATCGCCAAGGCCTTCGACGCCTATGAAATGGCGAAGACCGGGCATAGCTCGGCGATCTGATCGCGCCCCGCGCTACTCGACCGGAACCGGGCGCGTCTTGCCCTCTTCATCGATCGCCACGAAGGTGAAGACCGCCTCCGTGACCTTCTCGCGCGCGCCAATCCTGTCGCGCAGCACCCAGGCCTCCCAAGTTCGACAGTTGGAGGCGCGATTTGGTGTCCTTGGCTTGGCCGGCTTCAATGAATTCAATGGGTTGTGAGTTATGACAGGACGGAATCCGGGAGGTTCTGTTGTGGCACGCTGTATTTACAAAGCGTCTTTAATATATGATCTATGCCGCAGTAGAGTTGCGGCATGTACACGAAGATCACGAATTCCGGCGGCCGGCGCTATCTGCAGCTCGTCGAGGGCTATCGCACTGACGAGGGGAAGGTTCGCCACAAGGTGGTCGCCAACCTCGGCCGGATCGATGATCTCACCGCCGACAAGCTTGATCCACTGATAAATGGGCT
>NZ_FNEK01000159.1 GCF_900099935.1 Aliiruegeria lutimaris
CTGAGGCCGTTCCAGTCGAGGCGGTACCCAACGGCGCCGTCTTTTGCGTGGCTACGTGGCCAGGAGCGAACCACGACTCCATCCTCGTCGTAGACGACACCGCCTTCCTGACGGAAATCGAACTCGTTGACCTCGATTTCGTAGCCGTCGCCGATCGGGAACACGTCGAATGCTTCCAAGTGCCACTTCAGCATCTGCTTCATGCCGTTGACCATTCCCTGGGTGCCAAGCTCCGGCGTGCGACCGGAAGGCCCATGGATGCGAAGGGGGGTGTAGCCGCCCGACCATGCCCGGAACGGATAGATGTAGGGAATGTCGGCATAGTGATCGACGTGGAGGTGCGAGATGAAGATGTCGTTGATCAACTGCCCCGGCACCTGCATGCCGACGATGTTTCGCACGCAGCCCGAGCCGAAGTCGAAGAAGAACCGCTTGCCGTTGCCAAGTTCGACCATGATGCAGGTACCGGCCTGGTCCTCGCGCGGCGGATAGGGCGTCGAACCACAGAATGAGATCCGCATCTCGTCCGGTCCCAGTTGCTCGCTAAGCGGGAAGTAGTTGGCGTTGGAACCAGTCATGTATTTCGTCGGTCGGAAATACTCAGGCAATGAGATGCCGCCAGCCGGACGACCGCCATAGGGGTTTTTCAGGTTTTCGCCCAACGGCCCTTCGCCGGGATGTGCCTCAGCTTGCCCCGCGCCGAGACCGACAGCACCCGCCGCAACCGCACCGGCACCGGCGCCCTTGAGCAGATCGCGGCGGGAGGGGTCCTGCGGTTCATCGTTCTCGACGTGGCTCGGCCGTTGCGGGTCTTTGCGGTTGTCTTTGGTCATTCAATTGTCCTCTGTTGGTCGGGGGTAGCGGAAATGCGCCGCGCTTGGCGTTCAATCTCGCGGACCAGTTCCTTGCGGATATTGGCCCATTCAGCGCGCAATTCAGAACTGAGCGTTTCGTCGTTCTCGCTTGAGCAGGCCAACTCATAGTCACTCAGGGCCTCCCTGAGTGACGGGTGATCCAGCGAAAGCGCGAGGATCAAATCGGTGAGTTCTGGCAGATCATTACGAAGGATCAACGTTGCCTCTAGGTCGGCGGGTGGTAGCCTGAGCGCTTTTCCGACGGTAACCCAGCATGCTCGCCAGACAGAGTAAGCTGGGGTAAGTTGGGGTAAGCTGGACCTAGAGCGGGCATCCCAAAGGTGACTCAAGGCACTGTACATAAAGAACTTCCGCCTGAATTCGTCGATCAGGCGCGCGCGGCCTTGAACAAGGTTGTCGAGAGCGATGTCTTGGCCTCGTCGCCACGTTTGAGGCAGTTTCTTACCTACGTCGTAGAGGAGACTCTCTCCGGACATGGCGACGAAATTCGTGGCAAAGCCATTGCAGTGGAAGTCTACGGGCGGCGACTGGACGGCGATGGCGGCGGGCTGGGTCTTGTTCGGGTCGAGGCCGGACGCCTGCGGCGCTTGCTCCGGGAATACTATGAGGGCGAGGGAGCCGGAGACGACATCCGCATCCTCATCCCCACGGGCGGCTACAAGCCGACACTTACAGCGGTGCATGCGCCGCTCACTTTACCCGAAGAGTCAGGACCCCAGACAACTGAGCCCGGCCACAAACACTCCGGCTCCCGGAAATGGATGGTTGCGCTCGGAGCGTTGTTTGTCGCTCTGATCGCAAGTGTTTTCTTCGCAACAGATCTTCGTCCAGCACTCACTCAAAACGCTACAGATAACAATAGTGCCAAGCTTGCTGCGCTCAGGGAACGATCCATGCCCAGTGTTCAGGCCACCAATCTCGCCGAACAGACGCGTGGAATGTTCTTTCCGCTCTTCGATTTGAAGCGCCAGGAAATTGCGCTCACCGCATTTCGGCACGCCATTGATCTCGACCCTGACCTGCCCAGCGGATATGCGGGCGCGGCGCAGATCCTGGCGCTTCTGGCCTATCTGTCGGATGACGCCACACGCGCATCTGAACTGCTTGCCGAAGCAAGCAGTATGGCAGAGAGCGCCTTGGAACGCGGCCCAACTGATGGCTGGGCGAAAGCGACCATGGGCTGGACTCTTGCGGTAAGCGGCGACACCGAGGCAGCGCTGCGCCGAGCCCGGATAGCCGTTGACCTGTCACCGGAGGACGGCCACGTTTTGGACTTGGTGGGCATCACGGCGATTATTTCGAATGACCCCATTCTCGCGGCAGAGGTCTCGGACCCGGAACGCCCCCGCTTAGGGAGCGGCAGGTTCGGCGCAAACAGTATCTGGGGCACGTCACAATTGATGCTGCAGAACTATCCGGCATGCATCGAGGCGTTCTCCATGGCGGCCGAACGCGGCCTCCCGGTCAGCGCGCCGAGCCTAATGATGCTCGCCACGGCCCAACACGAAAACGGCGAGCACGCGGCCGCACGTCGAGCTATCGACGAGATGCACCGGACTTGGTCCGGCTTCCCAGCAAAGAAGGTCGCCAGCCGTTTCTTTGAGCACGCGCCGGAAACTCTATCCAGTGTTATTGAAACGCTCGAGACATACGGGTCGAACCTGTAGGGTGGACTATCCGGCTGGCATTGGTTTGGGAAGATCGCAAGTTGGACCCGTATTTAGCCTTTCCTTCCGCGATCCCTCTCATATTCGGTTTGCATTCACGCATTGGACACAGCCTTCACGGGTTCATTCCGCCGGACTGGAACCTGTCGCCTGCCGCACTTTCACCAAATGTCAGCTCCGGGCCGTTCACGACCGTTAAACTCTTTCCACTCTTGCCTGGCGTGCCTTGCGGCCAATGCTTGGACCGCGTGGTCAAGGGGCACGGGGTTGCATGGGCCGAGTTTCGCAAGCGGAGCAGGAAGGCCCTGAAGAGGCTGGAGACGCAGTGGAGCAGCTAGTCACCCGAATCTAAAGTTCGCCGCATAGGGTTTGGGTTCGCTGGCAGAACCGCTTGACCGATGCGAGGATTTCATCGGCGGACTTGACC